>DASUFH010000038.1:0-3992 GCA_036274645.1 Terriglobia bacterium | reverse complement strand
ATAGACTTGCCTGATGCCGTCGATCTCCAGGAACGGGAGCAACGGCTTCTCTGTGTCCGCATTCCGCGCTTTCCACAGAGCATTACGAATACCGTCCCACGCGGGAGTAAATCCCTCTTCGTATGCGTTGGAATTCTGCAGGATCAGCCACTCCATCCATTCGGGATGCCGGCCAAGAATCCTGAAACCAACAGGCCCGCCATAGTCCTGCATGAACAGGCCAAAACGATCGAATCCGGTCTGGATGAGGAGCTTTTCAGTTACTTCAGAGAGATGATCGAAGCTGTATTCAAACCTTGAAGGATCCTGCAGTTCCGTGTTGCCAAATCCGGGATAGTCCGGCGAGATGACATGGAATCGGCCCGCAAGGGCCGGTATGAGGTTTCGAAACTGATGTGACGACGCCGGGAATCCCCCAAGCAAAACCAGTTTGGGATGCTTTGGATCACCCGCTTCCCGATAAAAGACCGAAATACCGTCGACTAATGCTGTTTTGTGCCGTGTCATAAGAGTTCTCCTCCGCCAATTTCTGAGGCTGCGGACCCTTCAGGCTGAAGTTGGTCCCCGCTATACACGTTTGCACGCGGAGCGCCAGCGAACACTGCTGATTCCTGGCAGCTTGCGCGGCTCAATACCCCGACGGTGAACTCCGGTCGCTTTCGGGAAGCTGTGTCAACGGAAACGCCCTGGAGGATCAGACCCGCATTGGCCTGGCAGGATCTATCTCGAACACGCAGGTCCTGGATGTCATTCAGATTCGACGCAGGGACAACAGTTGGAACTGGGCGCGGACGTCCCCGGATTGTAAGTAGCGGTTCGAGCCTGTATCCTGCGGCGTGCGTTCGAACACGCTGCCCTCATCTTTTGTCTTTCCCGGGCTCGACCCGCCCCAGGTCAAAGGAATCAGCGCGTTGGATGGCGTAGTGACGATCCCCGGGAGCGGCGGCGCCGGCGTGGAAGGTTGAAAAGAAGATGACCTCCGGAAACAATGCAACACCAAGGAGAACAATCGATGCGTGCGCTTCCTGTGTGTCTGACCGTGATTCTTGCAGCAACTGCCCTGTGGGCAAAGAGTGATGAAGAGGAACGACTGGACAACAGCGCCGAAGTGCTGCAGGAAATTCTCAATATTCCGGATGCCCTGCCCAAGGAGTTGCTCAACAAGGCCGAATGCGTGGCGATCATGCCATCGGTGAAGAAAATAGCCCTCGGCATCGGGGGAAGCTATGGGAAAGGTGTCCTGGTATGCCGAACCGGAGAGAAGTTCACCGGTCCCTGGGGCGCGCCGGCGATGTACCGCCTGGAGGGCGCCAGCATCGGATTCCAGCTCGGTGGCCAGGCGACGGACTTTCTCCTCCTCGTCATGAACCCCAAGGGCGCTCAATCGTTGCTCAAGAGCAAAGTGAAACTGGGCGCCGACGCGGCAGTTGCCGCGGGGCCCAAGGGGCGAGCCGCGACTGCGGCGACCGACGCGTATATGCGCGCCGAAATCCTGACCTATTCCCGATCGCGCGGATTGTTCGCAGGCGTGTCTCTGGAAGGCTCAACACTCCGGCAGGACAGTGGCGCGAACAAAGACCTGTATGGCCGGAAGATCGACGCCAAGGACATCGTCAAGAATGGCGGCGGTGGACGCAAGGTCACGAGCATCCTGCAGCAGGCGTCACCCAGGAACGAATCGGAGAGTGTCTCCTTGAAATAGTCCGCGCTCTGCCGTTGCGCCGGATCCGCGACGGATTGGTCTGATGTGCCGGCATTTTTCCGGCGGCAGCAGAGGATCGACAAACCGCAGTCGCGCGCGGAATGGATTCTTCTCGAAATTCCTTACCCCATCCCTGGAATTCCCGACTATTCTCCTCTGGACATCGATCTATAGTCGACTCACTGGACTTCCGGACTGATTGCTTCTTGCAGTCAATCTCGAGCGGCCGCCCCGCATACGAGGGACAGGGTGTTCCTCCGGCTTCTGGTCGGATGTCTAAAGTTCAAGCATGAGGGAAGAGCGATGACGAACCTTTCTCTGCCACGCGTTGCATGCATGGCGTTGGGCGCGCTTGCGGTGTTGATGCCTGTTTTCGGCGGGGCGATCCAGACGCCAGCCGTCAATCAGCCTGCCGGCGGTCCGTCGGCTGATGGCCTGGGCCTGCTCCGTCATGCCCCTGGAGCATACAAGGGATACACCCTGATTTCGCCGGAGCGAGCCACCGCTTCCTACCTCGTCGACATGGAGGGGAGACTCATCAAGTCATGGGAAACCGGCCTGACAGCCGGCGCCTATGGCCTCCTTCTTGAAAATGGCCATCTGCTGCGCGCGGGCGCGATTGAAAACTCGCCGTATGGGGGCTTCGTGGCCGGGGGCGGCGGCCGGATTCAGGAATACGATTGGGATGGCAACCTGATCTGGGACTACACGCTCGCCACCGAGAGCATCATTCCGCATCATGATTTCGTCCGGTTGCCCAACGGCAATGTGATTCTCGTCGTGCAGGAAAAGAAGACCGCCGCCGAAGCCGCGGCCGCCGGACGCGCTCAGGGCATCGAGCTGCATCCGGACGCGCTGCTGGAAATCAAACCGACCGGCAAAACCACCGGCGAGGTCGTCTGGGAGTGGCATCTCTGGGATCATCTGATTCAGGACCGCGATGCGAGCAAGGCCAACTACGGAGAAGTTGCGGCTCATCCGGAGCTCATGGATTTCAACTTCGGTGTCGGGGCCGGACGCGGCAACGCCGACTGGGCGCATCAAAACGCCGTCGCCTATAACGCCGAACTCGACCAGTTGATGTTGAGCATGCGGAGCTTCAGTGAGGTGTTCATCGTCGATCATTCCACGACAACAAAAGAGGCCGCCGGACATACCGGCGGACGCAGCGGCAAGGGTGGCGACATTCTCTATCGCTGGGGCAATCCGCAGACATACCGCCGCGGAGCGGCGGAGGATCAGCGGTCGTTCGGCCAGCACAACGTCCAGTGGATCGCCAGGGGGCTCCCGGGCGCCGGACATCTCCTCCTCTTCAATAACGGCGATACCCGGCCAGGACAGAAGTATTCGACCGTCGATGAAGTCGTCCTTCCCGGAAACGCAAAGGGTGAGTACACGCTGGAACCGGGAAAAAAGTACGGGCCCGATCAGCCGGTGTGGACTTACATGGCGCCAAATCCAACAGACTTCTATTCCTCGTATATCTCCGGAACGCAGCGGCTGCCGAACGGAAACACGCTCATCTGCGCCGGCGCCATCGGCATGGTTTTTGAAGTGACACCCGACAAGCAGGTCGTCTGGCAGTACAACTTCCCGTCGTTTGGTCAGCCCGGCGGATTCGGCGGACCCGGGGGTGGACCGGGCGGCGCGCGCGGCGGCCGCGGCGCTGGCGGTTTCGGCGCGCGTGGACCGGCGCAGGCGCGCGGCGGGGGCCCGCCGCGGGGCGGCGCGCCGGGAGGCGGAGCCGCGCCGGCGCGGGGAACGCCGGGCCCGACCAACACGTATGCAATCTTCCGCGCTTACCGCTACGGGCCGGACTTTCCGGGATTCGCCGGCAAGACCCTGACGCCCGGAAAGCCGATCGAGGAAGTGGCGGCGGAATCACGCTGATCCACAGGCTAATCGTCGACCCTGGCGCGATCCAGGTCACGCAGGTACCGCAACGCAAATGGACGGAGCCGCTCGCGGTCCATCGGCGACAACTCGCCCCATGAACGCGCGATCCCGCGACAGTTCGCTCCGCCACAGGAGCATTCCAGCATCCAGCCAGGCTCGGCAATCGACGTTGAGTAGTCCCACGTGATCTCTTCCTCCGCCGCGATGTCCCGCAAAGCGTAAAGGCGGGGCTCGCCGTCGAGAAAGCCGGCGTTTGGGTCGCAGCCGTGATTCACGCAGTCGTCGAGCAGGGATCCGTCGGAACAGAGCCACGCGTCCGGACCGACCTGCAACGCCAGCAGATCATCCGTGTATTCGGCGCTGCTGAGGACGCGCCCCTGAAGCTCCAGGATGA
>DASUFH010000037.1:0-14549 GCA_036274645.1 Terriglobia bacterium | reverse complement strand
GGCCTTCACATAGGAATAGACGGCCTTCTGATGATCGATGTCGGTCAGGATGCCCTGGCGGATCATGTCATCGAGCGTTTCAAACGCCAGATACGGATTGATGGCGGACGCGCCGTATCCGAGCAGCAGGCAATAGTGATGGACTTCGCGCGCTTCGCCGGTCTCAATCACGAGGGATGCCCGGGTTCGCGTGCCCTGGCGCACCAGGTGATGGTGGACGCCGGACATGGCCAGCAGGGCGGGGATCGGCGCGTCGCCCTGCGGGATTTCGCGATCCGACAGGATCAGGATGGTCGACCCCGACGCGATTGCTTCGTCGGCAGCGGCGCAGAGACGGTCCATGGCCTGACGAAGGCCGTCTCCATCTTCCGCTGCCGGGAACGACATCGACAGCGTTGCAGACCGGAATCCGGTAATGTCGACGTGACGCAGTTTCGCCAGATCGTGATTGTCCAGAATCGGAGAGTGGATCGTGATCATCCGGCAGCTCTCCGGTTCCGGATGCAGCAGATTCCGTTCAGGACCCAGCGCCGTGGACATGGACGTCACCAGTTCTTCACGGATGGCGTCGAGCGGCGGGTTGGTGACCTGCGCAAACAGCTGCTTGAAATAATTGAACAGCGAAGGGGCCTTGTCGGAAAGCACCGCCAGTGGCGTATCGGTGCCCATCGAGCCGATCGGCTCTTCGCCCCTCATCGCCATCGGCGTCATCAGAATGCGCAGGTCCTCGTGCGTATATCCGAACAGCTTCTGGCGGTGCAGCACGGTGGCGTGATCGGGCTCGGGAAGCTCCGGCGCCGCCGGCAGATCCTCAATCGCAGTCAGGTTGGCGTTGAGCCACTCCCGATACGGGCGCTGGGCCGTGAGCTTGCCTTTGATCTCGACATCGTCGACGATCCGCCCTTCGCGGGTGTCGATGAAAAACATCTTGCCCGGTTCGAGACGGCCCTTCCTGACGATCTGGTCGGGCGGAATCTCGAGCACTCCGACCTCCGACGCCATGATCACCATGCCGTCTTTCGTCACCCAGTAGCGGGAAGGCCGCAGCCCGTTGCGATCGAGAACCGCGCCCACCACATGCCCATCGGTGAAGGTCATCGACGCGGGGCCGTCCCACGGCTCCATGAGGCACGAGTGATATTCGTAGAACGCCTTCTTCTCGTCGCTCATCGTCTTGTGGCCGTCCCACGCCTCGGGGATCAGCATCATCATGACGTGCGGGAGCGAGCGGCCGGTCATCACCAGCATTTCCACCGCATTGTCGATAATGGAGGAATCGCTGCCGAATTCATTCAGCACCGGCAAAAGATCCGCGATGTCCTTTCCAAACAGCTCCGACTCAAAGCGCCGTTCCCGGGCCTTCATCCAGTTGATGTTGCCCCGCAGCGTATTGATCTCGCCGTTGTGCGCGACGTATCTGAACGGATGCGCCAGCGACCAGCTGGGGAACGTGTTCGTGCTGAACCGCTGGTGCACCACCGCCAGCGCCGTAGCCATCACGGGATCCTGCAGATCCGGGAAATACGGCTCAAGCTGGTCGGCCGAAAGCATTCCCTTGTAGATGAGGGTGTTGGCCGAAAGGCTCGACACATAGAAAAAGGACCGCATCGGAATGTCCGATTGCGCAACGGCCTTCTCGGCCCGTTTCCGGATCAGGTACAGCTTCCGCTCGAACGCTTCCGCCGTGGGCGCGCCGGCCCCGGCGCCGATGAAAATCTGCCGGACCGCGGGCTCGACGGATTTTGCCGTGTCGCCAAGCAGGGTGTTGTCGGTCGGAACGTCGCGCCATCCCAGCAGAATCTGCCCGGCGTTCTGAACCGCAGACTCGAACAGCCGCTCGCAGGCGCGGCGGGATGCTTCCTCGGTCGGAAGTTGAACCATGCCGACGCCGTACCGGCCCGGTTCAGGCAGGGTGATCCCCACTTTGGTCGCTTCACGCTTCAGGAAATCGTGCGGAACCTGCAACAAGATACCGGCGCCGTCGCCTGTATTGACTTCGGCCCCTTTGGCGCCGCGATGCTCGAGGTTGATCAGAATCTGCAGCGCCTGCCGGATGATCGCGCTCGACTTCTTTCCGGAAACGTTCGCGACGAATCCCACGCCGCAGCTGTCATGTTCAAACTGGGGATCGTAGAGGCCCTGTTTTTCGGGTAAACCTGGTTGCATAACACCCTCTCGGCAAAGCGGGAAAAGGGTGGCGCGCCGGCGCCAGGGGAGGGCAAACGGTTGCTCTCCCGCCGGTCCGTCAGGCCACCCCCTCCTTCCCAAATGGAAGCCATACTCTAGTGTGTTCAGCTGAATAAGTCATCACGAAAATCGAATAGCTTTGCATTAGAAAAACTAATTGTGTAATGTAGCGATAAAATGACATTCGACGCGCTCTACCTCTACCGCGATGTGATTGCGGCCCGCAGCTTTTCCGCGGGGGCCGCCAGCCGTGGCGTATCCCAGTCCGCGGCAAGCCAGACGGTCCGCCAGCTGGAGCATGAACTTGGCGTGAAACTGATCGATCGCACGCAACGTCCCTTTACGGTGACTCCCGAAGGACAGAAGTTTTTTGAGGCGAGCGTGGCGTTGATCGATCAGCTGGAAAAGGCCAAAGCCGAGATTTCACGGCAGCGGGAGTCTGTCGAGGGAACCGCGCGAGTGGCGGTGATCTATTCCGTCGGACTGCAGGCCATGGGGTACTACACGCAACGGTTCAACGCGCGGTATCCGCACGCGAAGGTCCGCATGGCGTTTCTTCATCCCAGGGAAGTCGTTGAAGCGGTCGTCAACGATACCGCGGATCTGGGGATACTGTCGTTCCCCCCGCAGCTGCGGTCGCTGGAGGTCATCGAATGGCGTGAGGAACCCATGGTGTTCGTCTGCCGTCCCGATCATCCGCTGGCCCGCAAAAAAGTCGTTGCGGCCCGGGAAATGGCGGAGGAGCGATTCATTGCGTTCGACAAGAACCTGCCCGTCCGCAAGGCGATCGACAAGGCGTTGCGCAGGCGCGGCGTGCGCGTCCAGGTCGCCATGGAGTTCGACAACATCGAAACCATCAAGCAGGCCATCGTGACTCAGCCCGGCGTAAGCATCCTTCCCGAACCGAGCGTGTCCCAGGAAATCGAGTACAAGTCCCTCGCGGCCGTTCCCACTGAAATGAAGGATCTGGCGCGTCCGATCGGCATCATCCACCGCCGGGGGAAGCTGCTCACTCCCGCGGCTGCGAAATTGCTTGAGTTTCTCGCGAGTGAGCGCCAGCGCTAGTGGGCTGTTCAATCAGCGTTTGGGTTGACAGCTCCGACGCGGCTGTGGCCTGCTTCGTCTGAGTCACGTCCGAAATCCCGGGAGGGCGTCGTGAAAAGCGTCGTGAAAAGCGTCGTGAAAAGGGTCGCTCTGATCGTCGCATTATTCGCCGCTCCACATCCTGGAACTGCAGCCGAGCGCGCCCGCTCCGTACCGGAAGCGACCGGCTTCATTCAGGTCATCGGCGATTACCACCGCGAGATTCGAAGCAACGGTCTCACCGATGTCGTGGACCGTTCCGGCGTCCAGATTGCCGGTGGGACCGGTTTCGTTGTTTCTCCTCACGGGTACGTTCTGACGAACCACCATGTGATCCGGGAAGGAGAAACGGTCGCGGCCGACGGCGACTCCGAGATCCGAACGACGACCCGGATTTCCCGGATTCAGATCTGTCTTCCGGCTCCGCCGGGGACGCCCCGGGGCGTCCGCGTTCCGTGCGCGCAGGCTTCGGTGTACTTTTCCGACCCGGACATGGATCTGGCCGTCCTCTATATGGGCGGGTCCGATCTTCCGTATCTGGCGCTCGGCGATTCGGATGTTGTCGCTCCCGGCCAGGGTGTCGATGTCTGGGGATATCCATTCGGCGGCAAGCTGGAAATCGGCCGGGAGGCCGCCCTGGACACTGCGCCGGGCGTGAGCGCGACCACCGGATCGGTTGCCGCCCTGCGTGGCGACGATACCGGCGATGTTCGTTTCATTCAGATCAACGCGAACGTCAACCCCGGCAACAGCGGCGGTCCGGTCGTGGACCGCGATGGTTTTGTCGTCGGCGTGACCCAGAGCCGGCTTGCCGGAGCCGATGGGATTGCTTTTGCCGTTCCCGTCAACCGGGTGAAGACGTTTCTCGAGTCTCACGCCCTGGACGCCGTATTGAATGCGAGACGGCTTCATCTGGGGCCTTCCCAGACGCTTGCGTCGAAAGGCGTCACGCTCCGGTTGCCGGAGGAGATTGCCGATACCGCTCCGTTGCGGACCCGCATCGCCGGCGCCGCGCTTCCAGCCGAGACGGAGTTCCGCGTCGATCGCGTGATTACTCCATGGAGTTTGCCGGAACTTGAGCGGAGTCTGGTCCGCGGCCAGACTTTCGAGCCGGCAGTCATGTCCGAGTTCGCGCGCTTCAGTCCGACCGATCCGGGATTGCGGATGGGGCGGGCCATCGGAGTTACGGCGGACAAGCGGGAACTCGGCATGTTCTACGCCATCCTGGACCTGGGCGAGGAGAAGCTGGTCGCTCGTTACATTGGTCCGCTGGTTCAGCTGGCGTACAACGAGAGCGTCATCCGTGAATCGCTCCTGAGCCTGGAAGCCAGGCCGCTCATTTCCGCGCCGCTCCCGGCGGTCGATCGAATGGAGTGGTTTGGCCATGCCCTGGAAGATCTGACCGTTCCCGTTCCGTCAGGCTGGCTGGTTGAGCCTCGCGGTCCCTCTCCCTGTCCGGGCCTGGCGGCCCCGGCGTCGTCTTTCGGGATGTCTCCCGCACAGGATTTCACGGTGGCCCTCCGGATGGCGATCTGGCCGGGTGGGGAATTCACGCCTGCTCAAGGGGCCGCTGCGTGTTCGGATGGTCGCGGCAGAGGCGCCTCGGGGGCGTATGCCCAGCGGCAGGAATGGCTGGGAGTTTCTTATGTGATCGAGGGCCTGTTTGTGACTCTGGGTTCGACCCGGATCGTGCGCCTCGAAGCGCTGGCGCCGGAGTCCAGGAGCGCCTACGCGCGCGCCGCGCTGGAAGCGTGGGCGCGAAAGCTTCAGTAGATCGGTTCTGCGGGTTCAGGCGGCGCCGAATATGGTGCGGCCAACGCGGACGGAAGCGACTCCACCCTGGAGCGCGGCCTCGACCGCGCGCAATTTGGGCTTCATTCCACCAGAGATGAACGGTTCGTTGACGAGGGAGACGCCTGGAGGGACGCGTTCAAGCGTCACGCCTTCGGCATTGCGCACACCATCCACATCGGTCAGGAAGATGAGGGCCCTGGCCCGCAACGCAATGGCGACTGCGGCGGCCGTTTCATCGCCGTTCACGTTCAGCAGGGACGACGTTCCGATGGCCAGGGTCGGAATTACCGGCATGATTCCCGCCTCCAGCGCCGCGCGCAGCGTTGCGGCGTCGGCCGTCACCTCGGTTCCCACCAGACCCCAGGGGCCCGCTTTCTCGGCCGCATGGACGGCGCCAAACACCCCGGCCGCGGCGAGACCCGCCCTCTGGAGCGCCGCCACCAGGCTGGTCTGCACCTCGCCGAGCAGCGCGGCCGCGACGCTCGCCAGTGTTTGTTCGTCGGTCACGCGCAGTCCATCGATGAAGCGCGACTCCACATGGAATCGCTCGAGCATGCGCGTGATCTGCTTGCCGCCCCCGTGTACAACGGCCGTGGGGCCGGACCGCGCCTCAAGTATTCGAGCCACGGCCTGCGACGTGTCTTCGAGCGACGCGCCGCCGATCTTGACGACGGTGAAAGTGTTCATCAGAGCAGGCCGGCGCCCGGGTCGCACCCGAGCATGAGATTCAGGTTCTGCACGGCCTGTCCGGCCGCGCCCTTCACCAGGTTATCGATCGCCGATACCACGACCGTTTGCGCGCCGGACGACGCAACGCCGATATGACAGAAGTTCGTGTACGCGACGCTGTGAATGTCGGGCATGGCGCCCTCAGGAGTGACCTTCACGAAAGGCGTCTGGGCATACCGGTCGGCCAGCACCGCCCTCGGCGCCACACCGGCGCTTTGAAACACAATCGTGGTGAGAATTCCGCGGGTGATGGGAATCAGGTGCGGCGTAAACACAAAACGATCCGCGGACGCGCCCGGAATGGCCTCAAGCATTTCCGGAGTATGCCGGTGGCGCAACACGCCGTACGCCTTCAGGTTTTCGTTGACCTCGCAGAAGTGCGTTTCGGGTTTGGGATGACGTCCCGCGCCGGAGACCCCCGACTTTCCGTCAACGACCACCGTGGAGCCGGCGGCGACAGCGCCCGCCGCAAACAGCGGCGCCAGCGGAAGAATCGCCGACGTGGCGTAACAACCCGGGTTCGCCACCAGATGCGCCGACCGGATGCGGTCGGGGAAAAACTCCGGGATTCCATAGACACTGTGTTCGAGCAGCGCCGGCGCCGTGTGTTCGAATCCATACCACCGGGGATAAGCCGCCGGGTCCTTGAGGCGGAACGCCCCACTCAAATCGATGACACGGAAGCCGGCATCGAGGAGTTCGGGCGCCAGCTTCATCGAAACTTCATGCTCCGTCGCCAGCATGACCACGTCCGGACGCGCCTGCCGCACGGCGTCCAGCGTGTACGCTTCGACACCCGGTACGCTTCTGGAGGCAAACCGCCCCCGGACGACAACGGAAGGGTGGCGGCGCAGCAGGGAATCGAGCTCGCGTCCGGTGTAGCCGGTGATTCCGACGATGGCAACCGAATAATTATTCATGTCGGTGAATATTTATACAGGTCCGCAAACCGGCCGTCAAGAGCCCGCCCTCTGCTTAAGCGGGGCCGGCAGGCCGGAGAATGGCGGCGCCGGCGCCAGGCGGGGGCAGCGCATCCCTATCGTTTTCTATGGCTTTCCCGTTATGATGAAAGCGTGACACTACAAGAGCGTATGCAGGCGGAAATCGTGCAGGCCATGCGGGACAAGGACTCTCTCCGGCTTGGCGTGCTGCGGATGATGAAGACGGCTATCAAGAACCGCGAAGTCGAGAAGATGAAGGTCCTCGATGAACCCGAGGTCATTGCGGCGCTGCAGAGTCTGGTTAAACAGCGCCGGGATTCGATCGAGCAGTTTCGCAAGGGGGGACGCGAGGAACTGGCCCTGAAGGAAGAGTCCGAGATCCGTGTCATTGAGGAATACCTGCCGGCGGCCGCTTCGGAGGACGATATCCGGGCCGCCGTCGCTGACGCCGTGCGGGAAACCGGCGCCGCTTCAGTCAAAGACATGGGGAAGGTCATGAAAGCCACGCTCGGGCGACTGGCCGGAAAGACCGTGGACGGCGCCCGCGTGAGTCAGCTGGTCAAGGAACACCTGTCGTGAATCCCGGAGGGGGAGAGCCCGACGTCCGGTTGGGCAGCCTCGTCGTATTCGATAAGAAGACGGAGAAGGTCGGCGTACTCCCGGGAGATGCCGGGCTGCAGGCGCCGCCTGCCGCGCCGGAAATCGCCATCCCGTTTGACAGCTGGGGCCCCGTGGCCGGTGAGGGCGCAGCGGTTGCTGAATCGTTCAACGGTCAACCCGCCGCGCTGGTCGAGCCGGACGTGCCGCTGGGACGGCTCGTCATTTTCGAACGGACGCCCACGCCGCCCGCCGCCATCGAAACGGCCGTTTCCGGGGAAGGCTTTCGGAAGGAAGTTCTGTGGGAATGGGCGGAGAGTCTGGCGATGGTGCTCGCATTCATTCTCGTATTCACGGGTTACATCGCGCAGGCCACACAGGTTCCAACCGAATCCATGAAGCCGACGATTCTGGTCGGCGATCATTTCTTTATTGAAAAGCTGGCCTTTCCCGGAAACTTCCCGGCCGCGGTCCGGCCGTTCCTGCCGGAGCGGGCGATCCGGCGTGGGGACATCATCGTGTTCCGGTCCCCGGTTGACGCCCGAATCCCTTTTGTCAAACGCGTCATTGGCACGCCGGGCGATACGGTTGAAATCCGTGAAAAGAGTGTGTTCGTCAACGGTGTTCAACTGGACGAACCGTACAAGATTCATACGGACCCGACGGTGTATCACAACGACAGCTGGACGGCTGAGGATGTGAAGAAGCGCGACAACTATGGGCCGGCCGTCGTGCCTCCCGACAGTTTCTTCGTCATGGGAGACAACCGGGACAACAGCAATGACAGCCGGTACTGGGGCTACGTTGGACGCGACGCCATCATGGGCATGCCGCTCTTCGTTTACTGGTCGTATCGGGCGGAGCCCTATACGGGGGCGCCGCCGACGATGTCGGAACGCCTCAACGATTACGTGCAGACGGGTGTGCATTTTTTCAGTCGGACGCGATGGTTCCGCTTTGGCACCCTTGTACAGTAAGAACGGGATGAAGCAGATATGAAGAAGGTTCGTAAGGCAGTGTTTCCCGCGGCGGGTCTGGGCACCCGCTTTCTGCCGGCCACCAAGGCGCAGCCCAAGGAGATGCTGCCGCTGGTTGATAAGCCGCTGATTCAGTACGTCATTGAGGAAGCGGTCCAGTCGGGGATCACCATGATCACGTTGATCACCGGCCGGGGCAAGAATGCGATCGAGGATCATTTCGACGTTTCCTACGAAATGGAGAGCGTGCTGAAGGAGCGCGGCAAGGAAGACCTGCTCGCCGCCATTCGCGAGATTTCGAACATGGTCAGCGTCACCTACGTGCGCCAGAAAGAGGCCCTCGGTCTGGGACATGCCGTGCTGATGTCCCGGGACGTTGTCGGAGACGAGCCCTTCGCGGTGATGCTGGGAGACGACATCATCGACGCCGAAACGCCCTGCCTGAAGCAGATGATCGGAGTGTTCGAGGAGCTCCAGGGTTCGGTTCTGGCGACCTGCGCCGTGCCTCGGGAAGAAATCTCATCCTACGGAGTGATTCGCGGTCGTCCCGTGGAAGGATTTGGTGGACGTGTCTACCGGATTGAAGATGTCGTGGAGAAGCCGCCCGCGGATGAGGCGCCGTCCAATCTCGCGATCATCGGGCGCTACATCCTCACCCCCGAAATTTTCCCGATGCTGGAGAAGACCCAGTCGGGGCGGGGTGGAGAGATTCAGTTGACCGATGGGATCCGGAGCCTGCTGGAAATCCAGCCGGTCTACGCGTACATGTTCGAGGGCGTTCGATACGATGCGGGCGACAAACTGGGCTTTCTCAAGGCGACGGTCGAGTTTGCGCTGCGGCGCCCGGATCTCGGCGCGAAGTTTCGGGAATACCTGAAGCAGCTGAAGTTCTGACTGGCGTGAGGGAAAAAGTCGAAGCCGGCAGATCCGTTGCTTTCCTTCCCGGGAGACATTCCTCAACGTTCCACCGGGGTGTTGCCGGCGGTTAGGCCGCGGACGCTCATGGGAAGTTTGTTCATCGTCGCAACGCCGATCGGCAATCTCGATGATCTGAGCCCGCGCGCGCTCAAGACTCTGGAAACCGTCGATCTCATCGCGTGTGAAGATACACGGCGCGCGCTGAAGCTTCTGACTCATTTCGGAGTCCGGAAGCCGCTGGCCAGCTATCACGAATTCAATGAACGCGAAAAAGCCTCGGAGATCGGCCGCAAGCTGGAGGCCGGCGAGAACGTCGCGCTCATTTCCGACGCGGGCACGCCGGCCATTTCCGATCCCGGGTTTCGTCTCGTGCGGTACTGCCGCGAACATGGCATTCCCGTCATTTCGATTCCCGGGCCGAACGCCGCCGTCGCCGCGCTCGCGGCTTCCGGGATTCCTTCCGATGAGTTTCTCTTTGTCGGATTCCTTCCTTCCAGACGCGCGGCGCGCCGGTCGCGGCTGGAAGCCCTCCGGACCGGCCGGACGACGATGGTGTTTTATGAGGCGCCCCACCGCATTTTCGAGACGATCGATGACATGATCGAGATTCTCGGCGATCGCGAAGCCTGTGTCGGAAGGGAAATCACCAAGGCCCATGAGGAATATGTCTACGGACCGCTGTCGAAGGCTCGCGCGACGGCGCGCGACATCGGAGAGTTTGTGCTCGTTGTGGCCGGAGCGAAGGACGAGCCGGCCCCAAAGCGTCCGCTGACCCGCGAGGATGCGCTGAAGATTCTCGGCATTTCCCGGAACGAGCTTTACGATCTGTTCTTCAAGAAATAAAGAGATGAACATCATGCGTGTCCAGATTGAGAAGCTGATTTACGGTGGCGCCGGCCTGGCGAGAACTCCGGATGGCGTCGTCTTTGTTCCACGAACGGCGCCGGGAGACGTCGTCGAAGTCGAGGTGGTCGAGCAGAAGAAGGACTACCGCACGGCGCGTATCGTGACGCTTCTGGAGCCCTCCCCGGACCGTCAGGAGCCTTCGTGTCCGAACTACGAGACGGCCGGTTGCTGCCACTGGCAGCACATCCGTTATGAGCGCCAGCTCGATTTCAAGGAAGACATTCTGCGGGAAACCCTCTGGCGCGCCGGACGCATCGATTGGAAAGAGCAGCCGATCGGCCGTCACTTCGGTCCGGACCGGCAGTACCGGATGCGCGCAACGTTTCATGTCGTCAACGGCCGGGTGGGATTCATGAAGGAAGGCGCGCATGAGGTCGTTCCGATCACGGAATGCAGCGCTCTGGTTCCTGAACTGAACGCATTCATATCTGAGGCCAATGAGTTGCTGGCGTCTCCGGGAATGTTTCAGGCGCGTGAGGTTCGCGCCGTAGCCGGCGACGACGGAGAAGTGGCCGCCAATTTCGTCGAAGCCGCGCCGGCGCGTGGATCGGCGCGTCGCCGGCGCGAAACAGCAACCGATGAGGGCCGCGTGAAGGCAGTGGTTGGTGGTTTCACGTTTGAGGTTCATCCCGACGCTTTCTTTCAGCCGAATCGTCCGCTGGCCGGTAGATTTCTGGAGACCGTCCTGACGGAGGCCGGAGAAGGGGGCGGCCTGGCCGCCGATCTCTTTTGTGGGGTGGGCTTCTTCTCGATTCCGCTCGGCAGGCGATGGGGCCGCGTCATTGGCGTCGATTCCAATCCATTTGCCGTCCGGCTCGCCCGCCACAACGCGGCGTCGAACGCCGCCGGCAACGCGGAGTTCCATGAAGGGGACCTCGATCGCGCCGCCGCACATCCGGATCTCCGGCCGGACCTGGTTCTGCTGGATCCGCCGCGCTCCGGCTGCGGGGTTCGCGAGGCAGGCCGCATTGCGGATTGGCGCGCTCCGGTCGTGGTGTATGTGTCGTGCAATCCCAGCACGTTTGCGCGCGAGGCCGCTCTGCTGATCAAGGCGGGATACCGGCTCGAGCGTCTTACACTGGTGGATCAGTTTCCCAACACGTATCACATCGAAGCGGTCGCCCGGTTCGCGTTAGAATAGCGGCGCTCTTTGCAGTTCCGGATTCCGGACCGATCGCGGTCCGTGAGGATTACTGCGAATGGCGCCTCTTGTTTTCCCTCTCCTCGTTCTTGCGGCCGGCATTCTCTGTTCGCCCTGTCTCGACCCGACGTCGTTGTGGATAGCGCTGCCACTCTCGGCAGTCATTGCCTGCGCCCGTCCACGACTGGCCCTGCTGACGCTCTTCATCGCCGGCGCCGCTCTTCGCGCATTGCTGCCCGACGCGCCACCGGATCCGGGTCCGGTGGCGGTACGTCTCGTCGGAACTCTGGAGCGCCGTCCGGAGTGGCGGGGGCCGGGAGTCTATTTGAACGTGCGTGTCCTCTCAATCGACGGGAAGGAAGCCGCGGGCCGCGCGCGGCTGACCGAGTTTCTTGAAGAGCCGGAACTGATCCGGATCTTCAATGCGCTGGATCTGGGACGTGGCGATCGCGTCGAGATCCTCGTGAAGCTGGCGCGTCCGCCGGTCTACCGCAATCCTGGCGTGTTCGACTATCGGCGTTATCTCGAACGCCAGGGCGTCTTCTGGACCGGCAACGTTCGCAATCCTAGGCTGATCACGGTCGTCAGCCGGGGATGGCACGCGCCGGACGACGTTCGGGCCTGGATCGAGCGCCGGCTGGAACGGCGGTTCGGGAACAATCCGGACGTCGCGGGTCTGGTTGCCGGCCTGACGCTGGGCCGCAAGGACGCGGTCACGCCGGAAGTCGAAGAGACATTCAAGATGTCCGGCGTGTACCACCTGGTCGTCGTTTCCGGATTCCACTTTGCGGTCGTCCTGGCGGCTGCGGGATGGCTCAGCCGCTGGGTGACCCGACGCCGGGCCTGGCGATTCGGCGTGACGCTGGCCGCGGGCCTCGCCTATGCGCTCCTGGTCGAAGGGCAGACGCCGGCGTTGCGCGCCCTGATCATGGCCACGTTCATCATGCTTTCCACGGCCATGGATCGCGGATATTCGCCGCTGAACGCCGTGGCCGCCTCCGCCTTCGTCATCCTTATCTGGGATCCGTCGGCGCTGGAGGATCCCAGTTTTCAGATGACATTCACCGCTGTGCTGGCCGTCATTCTGCTGGGAGCGCCGGCCGCGCGGTGGGCGGTGGAGCGGTGGAAAGCGCGGCTTGACGGTTTTACGGACGAAGCGAGAGACAGCCTGTTGCCGGTGGAGGTCGCCGACTGGCGGGTATCCCGGCGCCTGTGGCTTGAACTTCACGGGTTGCCCGCGTGGACTGTGACCGTGCCGTGGCGGCTCGTCATCTATGGATCAGAAGGGTTGATCGTGGCAGCGGCGGTTGAAAGCGTGTTTGCCGTCTTCATGGTCGAGTCCTTTCACCGCCTGGCCCCACTCTCCGCGTTGGTCAATGTGCCGGCCGGCCTGGTTGCGGCTTTCGGAACCTGCGCCGCGCTGGCGACGATCGTGTTGCCGGATGCCATCGCCTGGCCGGTCGTCTGGTGCGCGGAAATGCTTTTCAGCGGACTTATCCGGATTCTTCAGGCCTCTCTGGCGATTCCGGGCGCGACCATCCGGGTTCCGTCGGCGCCGGTCTGGCTGTGGGCTGTTTACGGCGCAGCGCTCGTCCTCTTGTTTTGGTCGGTCTGGAAGCGGCGTCCCTTTCCGGCAGTCCTGGCGGGGTGCGGTGTAGCCGGTACGCTGGCGGTGATCGCGCTGGCCGATTTCTCGCCACCGGCGCCATCGGCGCTGACGATGACTGTCCTCGATGTGGGGCAGGGGGACTCCATTCTGCTGGAGTTTCCGGACGGCCGGCGCATGCTGGTCGATGGCGGCGGTGTTGCCGCCGGCCGCTTTCTGGGGTTGCGCGATGACCGGGGGTTTTCCATTGGGGAGGACGTGGTCAGCGCGTATCTATTCTCCAGACGGATCCGCCGGCTGGATGCGGTGGTCCTGACGCATGCGCATAACGACCACCTGGATGGCCTGTTCGAAGTGGTCGAGAACTTCAAAGTCGGCGAGGCCTGGCTGGGACCCAACGCCATGACGCCGCGTTATCGGGCATTCCTGCTTCGGCTTTCCATGAAGTCGATTCCGGCACGCTGGGTTTTTGCGGGTCAGGCGACGGGCGACATTGAGGTCCTGCATCCGCCGCGCGGCTGGAAGGTTCGGAAAACCGCCCGGAACAACGATTCGGTCGTGCTGCTCGTCCACGCCGGAACCAGGACCGCCCTGCTGACCGGGGATCTGGAGAGCGGCCTTGCCGGTGCGCCGGAGCGCGTCAGCGTACTCAAGGTTCCCCATCACGGAAGCGGTGGCGTCCAGCTTCGCGTGGCGGCGGACGTCCGCCTGATTTCCGTCGGCGCAAACAATCCGTTCGGTCATCCGGCGTCGTCGGCATTGCCTGCCGTACGGACGGATCAGGTGGGCGCAATCACCGTCCGATTCGGTCCGGATGCCGTGGATTCCCATGAATTGATTGAGGTATCTTCAGCGTTGACCCGTCATTGTCCGTCGTGTAAGCTACCCGGGCTTGGATTTTGGCCACTATAAAACCGGCGTCAGAGCGGTATTTAGTGGCTTTTGTTTTTAAGGGCTGAACTTTAGCGAAGACCAGATTAATTGGTCAGGCTGACCCAAAGAGATTTGAGCAGACTAACCAAAATCATTGGCTTGGGGGTGGGCATTGCAGTAGCCGGCTGTGCTCCCCCGCGTTATGCCGTCGTACCCTCGATTCCCGCAATAGCGGTTTCGCAGGTCAGTCCGGTTCAGGTTCCTCCCCCGGTTGAGGCGATTCCTGCTCCTCCCGTAGTTTCCACTTCTTTGGCCCAGGCCGGTTCGACAAGGCCCGTGCCGCCGCCTTCCGGCGTGAGCCGGGCGCTGGCGCCTCCGGTCCCAGACGTGACCCTACCGCCGATTCCCGCAAGAGTGTCCGTAGACCGGGTCGGTCTGGCGATTATCGAGGCGCAGATGCGGTTTGATCGGGGCAATGAGTTGTATGCCGCGGGGTTCCTGAGTAAATCCAAAGACGAGTTTGACGCCGCTCTCGACACACTTCTCCAGGCCTCTTCCGACTATCCGCACAATGACCGTCTGCAATTCGCCATTTCAGAGATTGTAGGCCGGGTCTATGCGCTGGAACTCAGCGCCATTCGCAAGGGCGACGGTTTTACGGACCAGACCGGAGAGGTGGCGGCGATCGATGACCTGGGGAATGTGGAGACATTTCCAGTGGATCCCAAGACCCGTGATGACCTGAAAGCCGCGGTGCTCGATGTCACTCACGATCTGCCGATCACGGTCAACAGCCG
>DASUFH010000036.1:0-9027 GCA_036274645.1 Terriglobia bacterium | reverse complement strand
CTGTCCCCAATTCCGTTTGTTGCTTTTCCTGGCTCTGATTGTTCCGCAGCAGCCCGCTCGCCCGGAATTCGCCACAATCGCCGGGCAGGTTCGCGGCGGCGACGGCGCTCCCGCCGCGGGCATTCGAGTCTCCGCGACGCCCGCGCAGACGGAGGCCGCTGCGGTTATCCTGAGCAACCTCAAATCAGAGATTTTCCCCGAAACGTCGGGCGGTCGTAGACGTCACCACACGAACGGAATCAGCCGGCGCCGCACTTTCCGCTGGTAGTCCGCATATCCGGGCAGGGTCGCCACCAGCAATTGTTCCTCATCGAAAAGCCGCCATAACAGAAACGGAATCATGACCGCCAGCGCCACGAGTCCCCACCATGAACCCAGCGCCAGCGGAGTACCGACCAGGTACAGGAGCGCGCTCGCATACATCGGATGGCGGACGATGGCATAGGGCCCGGTTGAAATGACCCGCTGATTTTCCGCCACTTCGATGGTTGCTGAAGTGAACGTGTTCTCCCGGTACACCCGAGAGATCCAATACATTCCCACCGCCACGAGAAGGTCGCCGGCAATCACGATGGCAACCGGAACAGAGGACCATCCGAAACGATGATCGAGGGCCGGCACAACCAGAAGGCCGACAAAACCGATCGAGACAAAGAACATGATCCATCTTTGCGCCGGACGCTTCTCGGCCGTCGGGCCGCCGCGCATGCGGCGACGGAGCAGTTCGGGGTCGTGTTTCACCAGGTAGCGCGTGGTCAGCGCCGACGCGGTCCCGTAGATCCCGAGGTAGAGCCACGCCTGCCAGTAGCGCATCGTTCCAGCCGGAACAAAGATGAGCAGCGCGATCGCCAGCAGAAAGACCGCCAGCGCAATCCAGGCCCTGAGTTTCGCTTCGATCGTGATCGGCATGGAGATCGTCCTATAACACACTCGGTCGCTGTCGCGGTCGCTGAGCTCGGCTACGGCAGTCATCGAGTCGGCCAGCCAGATAGTTCCCGCCGCCGGAGCGGCCGCCCGTAGTTTTACCGGGTTGTGACTCAGCGGGGCGGATGCCGTGGGAGAATATCCAACCATCTGAAGCAAGCGAGGGGACCACACATGGAACGCTACGACGAAGCAACCTATGGCGGCCGGATCGCGGACGTCTACGACGAATGGTTTGGAGAGAACCTCGGAGGCGAAACGGCCGTTGCCTGTTTGAGACAACTGGCCGGACCGGGGCCGGTGCTGGAACTGGGCATCGGAACCGGCAGACTGGCGTTACCGCTTGCGGACACCGGGCTTCATGTCGAAGGCATCGACACTTCGGAATCGATGGTTGCGCGCCTTCGTTCCAAACCCGGTGGACGAAACATTCCAGTCGCCATCGACAACTTCGCGCACGTGAATGTCTCCGGAACGTTCTCGCTGGTCTTCGTGGCGTTCAATACGTTCTTCGCGCTGCTCTCGCAGGAGGAGCAGGTGGAATGCTTCCGCAACGTTGCGCGCCGCCTCGCTCCGGGGGGCGTGTTCGTGATCGAGGCGTTCGTTCCCGACCTTGGCCGCTTCGACCGCGGTCAGCGCACGTCAGTGCAGTCGATGGACGAACAGGCCATCCGCATCGACGTGGCGCGCCACGACGCCACGGCGCAGCGAATCTCCACGCGTCACCTCATGATCACGGAGGACGGCATCCGGTTCTACCCTGTGGAACTCCGGTACGCATGGCCTGCGGAACTCGACTTGATGGCGCGACTGGCCGGGATGCGCCTGCGGAACCGCTGGGACAACTGGCGAGGCGAAGCGTTCACATCGGACAGCGGCGCTCACGTCTCCATTTACGAAGCGGCTTAGAACTGACGCCGCCTGCTTGTAGGGGCGGTCTATGACCGCCCGACGTTTCGGGATGGAAATTTCTTGATTGAAACGCTGGGCGGTCATAGACCGCCCCACAGTGCAGGCGGGGACTGTGACGCGTATGCGTATTGCGAGTCCGGCGCATTCCTCATATCCTCGACTTCGCATCATGCAGGAACCACTCTGGCAACCTTCCGAGGAAACTCGGGCGCACAGCAACCTGGCGCGTTTCATCGAGCGTGTTTCAACGCGGACGGGAGTGGAGTTCCCGGACTACTGGGCATTCGATCGCTGGACGGTCGACCATCCCGCCGATTTCTGGACGTCCGTCTGGGATTTTGGCGGGGTGCTCGGCGAACGCACCGGACCGGCGCTTGAAAACGGAACCCGGATGCCGGGCGCGCGGTGGTTTCCGGAATCACGCCTGAACTACGCCGCAAATCTTCTGCGGCGCCGGGATGACGAGACCGCGATCGTGTTCTGGGGAGAAGACAAAGTCCGGCGCCGGATGACCTATCGCGAGCTCTACGATGCGGTATCGCGTCTGGCTCAGGCGTTTCGCGCGAGCGGCGTCGGCGTGGGCGCCCGGGTTGCCGGATTCATGCCCAACGTACCCGAAACGGTGGTCGCCATGCTGGCCACCGCCAGCGTCGGCGCCGTCTGGGCGTCGTGCTCGCCGGACTTCGGCGCCTCAGCGGTACTCGATCGATTTGGCCAGATCCAGCCGAAGGTCCTGATCGGCGCCGACGGATATTTCTATAACGGAAAGCGGCGCGATTCTCTCGCTCCGCTCACCGAGATCCAGCGCGGATTGCCTTCAGTCGAAAGGACGCTTGTCGCGCCCTATGCCAACAGCGAACCGGATCTCTCCGGACTGACAAACGCCTCGACGCTGGACGCGTTCACCGCGAATTACACGGCGCGCGAGATCGCATTTGAGCGGGCGCCGTTTTCGACACCGCTGTTCATCATGTTCTCATCGGGCACGACGGGCCCACCCAAGTGCATCGTCCACGGCGCCGGCGGCACATTGCTGCAGCACCTGAAAGAACATCTGCTGCATGGCGACACGAAGCCGGGCGACCGGCTGTTCTACTTCACGACCTGTGGCTGGATGATGTGGAACTGGATGGTCAGCGCGCTCGCGACCGAAGCCACGCTGCTGCTGTATGACGGTTCGCCGTTTTTCCCGAGCCCCGACATTCTGTGGCGTTACGCCGAGACGGAGCGGATGACGTTTTTCGGGACTTCGGCAAAATATATCGAGACCCTGGCCAAGCGCGGCGCCGCGCCGCGGCAAACGCGACGGCTGGACGCGCTGCGCGCGATCTTTTCCACCGGCAGCCCGCTTGCGCCCGAGGACTTCGACTACGTCTACACGCGAATCAAACCGGACGTGCGCCTGTGTTCCATTTCCGGCGGCACCGACATCATTTCCTGTTTCGTGCTCGGCAACCCCCTGCTGCCCGTCTGGCGGGGCGAGATTCAGTGCCGTGGTCTTGGAATGAACGTTGACGTATTCGACGAAACAGGCCGTCCGGTACGAGGCGAGAAGGGCGAACTGGTTTGCACGGCGCCGTTCCCGTCGATGCCGGTCGCGTTCGGCAATGATCCGGACGGACGGCGCTATCATGCGGCGTACTTCGAACGGTTTCCCAATGTGTGGAGCCATGGCGATTACGCCGAGATCACCCCGCACAATGGGTTCATCATCCACGGAAGATCCGACACGACGCTCAATCCCGGCGGCGTGCGAATCGGCACCGCGGAGATCTACCGTCAGGTTGAACAACTGGATGAAGTGCTGGAGTCGGTCGCCGTGGGCCAGGAGTGGGAGCACGATACGCGGATCGTGCTGTTCGTGCGGCTGCGCGAAGGATGCGCGCTCGATGACGCGCTCGTGGAGCGGATCAAGTCGCAGATCCGCCGCAATACGTCACCACGGCACACCCCGGCAAAAGTCGTTCAGGTGACGGACATTCCTCATACGCAGAACGGCAAGATTGCCGAACTGGCCGTGCGCGAAACGGTTCATGGGAGGCCGGTGAAAAATCTGGACGCGCTGGCGAATCCCGAAGCCCTGGCGGAGTTCCGTGAACGTGCGGAACTGAAGGCGTAACCGCCGCAAGACGTTACAGGAGATTGTTCTGCCCTCCCATTGCTCATTTTCCATTGCCTGTTATCGATTGTTAAATGGCCCTCTTTCTCTGTTCGTAGGCCCGTTGAGGAACGAACAATCAAAGAGGGGCCATTTAACAATCGATAACAGGCAATGGAAAATGAGGGGGGACGCCCAGCGGCCTTACTGACGGGTTCGCACGCCCAGTTTTGAATCCCATTTCAGAATCCTGTCGCTGGCCGGAAGAGGCGCTTCAGGCGTCTCAGCAATCGTGACCCCATGCGGCCAGTCCGGCGGGCAAATGGCGACAAAGCGCGCGTAGCCGCCCAGGCCGCCCTTCAATTTCGGATATCCCATCGCGACGAGACAGCCGGTCTCGGCCACCTCATCCAGATGTGCTACGCCCTCCGCCTGGGTATAGCCGTGATGCATCAGCCAGTCCTCGCCCTCGAGCGTCGGCGTGGTGTCGGTGTCGAGCGGTTCGTGGCCGTGAAACAGGATGCGCCGCTCTTCGTGCAGAAGCTTCAGCGCGTCCAGCGACACACCGGGAAATTGTTCGCGCGTCGCCAGTTCCGGATCCGGCCAGGCTTTCGACCAGTCGGAACGGACCATCACGACCGAACCGGCCGGAATCCGTCCGTGTTGCGCTTCCCAGCGCTCGATGTCGGCAACCTGAAGGTGGTATCCGGGATCGGCGCCCACACGATCCACAATGGAAATCACGACCAGAGGCCGGACCGCATAGGTGGGAGGCAATTCATCAATGGCGGGATATTCCGGAGCCCAATGCGCCGGAGGATCGAGTTGCGTGCCCAGCTGGTCCGTGGACAGTTGATACGCTGTCGCCTCAAATCCGTCTTTTGCGTACGCGTACGCCCGGCCGGTCTTCGGATCGACCGCCGGCCCGAAACGCGATGGCCCGAATCCCTTCCAGACGGGAATGTCCGGCGCGATGGTGTGCGTCAGATCGATGTATCTCGCGTTCTTCAGCGCGTCGTCGTAGACGCGCCACAGTACCGGCGCCGACGGCCGCGGGCCGGCGCACGATGAAGCCACCGCCGCAAGCAGCCCAAACGTCAGCGGACCTCTGATGAAATGTTTCATGCTCATAAGAACATCCTGCCGCATCTGCAAGCATTGCGAAGAATGGCTGCGAGTGTGCAGCGTCGAAGGAGTCCGCGTCAACGATGATGGTGCCGGTCTACTGAACGGGCCGCCCCGCCTGGCCCGGCGGCGCCCAGGTGGCCGCCGTCGAGTAGCGAACGACGCCGTCAGGAGAGCTGTAATACTCGAAGCGTCCGAAGTTCGGGGCTGTGGGAGTTGCGGTCGCAACGTACTCCTTCCCGGCGAGGAGGATCTCGAAACGGTATCCAGCAACGATTGAGTGAAAGCGGGAATCCAGCAAGCCAGCATTGATGAGCTCTGGAATTGTGCCGTACTCGCCTTCGTTGGAGAGAAAGGTTACTTCCGCAGTGTTGATCACTCGCAGATTGGCAACCGCGGCGGACTCGTTGTGAGGGTCGCGATTGCGCGCGCAACTGATCATGGCGATAAGAGTCACCGTCATCATGACGATCATCCATGCTCGACGCAATTTCCTCATCAAACCATGAAGACACGCTCACGGGGCGAATGGTTCATTCACTGCCCTGTGTCGGGAATTGGGGACAGAGAGGAATTTCGCCTTCGCGAAATTCCTCTCTGTCCCCAATTCCCGGGTCCTACATGACGGCCTTGGATACGGCGCCGGCGCGTGTTACTTTCGTCCCATGCAGTCACAACTTCGCGTGCGTGATCTGATGACTACTTCCGTCAAGACGCTGGGGCGAAACGACAAGCTCTCCGTAGCCGATTCACTAATGCGGACAGAACGGATCCGGCATCTCCCGGTGATCGATGAAGACGGGCGCCTGGCCGGAATCATCAGCCAGCGCGATCTTTTCTTCAGCGCGCTGATGCAGGCCCTTGGATACGGCACCGTGAGCCACAATCACACGCTGGAAGGGATCTATATCAAGGAAGTGATGACCGACAACGTCATCACGACAACGCCGGATACCCTGCTGACGGCCGCGGCGAAGGCCATGGTCGACAACCGGATCGGGTGTCTTCCCGTTGTCGACGGAGAATCCCTGGTGGGCATCCTGAGCGAATCCGACATCGTTTCCGCCGTCGTCCAGGGAAAGCTTTAACAGGCTCCTCCCGGACCCCTCCATTCCGGTTTGAACCGGAAGACCTCGCCGGAGGTCTCTCTACTAACCGGGCGAACCACCCGACTCCGACAATACGAAGCTTCCTATGGCGCCTCGTTTCAGGCGCGATAGCGCGGTCCTGTGCCAACTGAACGAATTCCTCGAGGATAAAAGGATGAACACGCGCGGCAAGAAACTGGCTCTTCTGGCATTGTTGATGACCGCGGCAGGCGCGGCCTGGTGGCAGTACGGCGGCGTGGCGCCTTCGGGAAGAGGGAATGCGGTCACGCCCGCTCCCATGATTCCCACGGGAGACCGCATTCACAAGCTGGGTTCATTTGAAGATGCGCCGGGCGGAACCCGCCCCCTGTTCAGTTTCGATCGGCCACCGGCTCAACCGGCCAGACCACCCGAGATTGTCATCAAGAGGTTTCCGGACCCGCCACCCATCATCGACCCGATCGGGCCTCCTGTGGATAAGCCTCCGGTTAAACCGGCGCCGGAACCGCCGAACGTGTCCCTTCAGTACACCGGCTATGCGCGCGCCGAAGACAATCGCATGGTGGCGTTTCTGGAAGCGAACGGTTCCGGAGTTCCCGCGGGCCACTACAACCTGCGGGAAGAGGACTATCTTCTCGGACGGTTCCGTGTGAACAGCATTTCCGCCGACGCGGTCGAGATCGAGGATACACAGCGGGACGAAACCTCGCCCAGCCGCAGGCAGCGGATCACCATCAACCCGACGCTGGCCGTCCGCCGATAAACACGCCGGCTATTTCACGGCAGTCTTTGGTTCGAAGTTCTGATTCGGATACGGATTCGCGTCCGGCCGCTGCACGACGTTGAAGCCGAAGTTTGTCGCTTCATGACAGTTGTTGCAGCCTGCGGTCAGCGCGTCGTACGCCTTCGCGAAGGCTGCGGCGTCTTTCTTCTCGACGGCGTCACGCACGTCGGCGAGAGGCGACGTGATGATCCGGGGAATGGCGTCTTTGGGATCCACAGGCGAGCCCTCGTGCGTGGGATGAAACTTGACGACGTCGTCGAACCCTTCGC
Source organism: Terriglobia bacterium (assembly GCA_036274645.1). Classification (GTDB taxonomy): domain Bacteria; phylum Acidobacteriota; class Terriglobia; order 20CM-2-55-15; family 20CM-2-55-15; genus DASUFH01. The sequence goes on along the minus strand of DASUFH010000036.1, from coordinate 1,827 downwards.
CCAGTTCATCGAGTTCATAGCCCGCCAGGGGCCAGTTCCCCGCCTTGCCGGCGAGCCACAGCTTGGTGTGGCGCATCTGCTGGAGCGTCATGATTTCGCCGAGGCCAGGAGCAAATGAATCGGCCTCGTTTTTTGGCGGCTGCGATACGGCATATTTACCGGAAGCCGGCGAGGTTTGTTCACAGGCGGACAGGAAAAATAGCGGCAAGACAGCCACGATGCAAAAAGAGCAGCGTGTTTTCATAGCGAACCTCCGATCGATTTATGAATTGGGGACGAAATCGATGGCGACCTGAAGCGGATAGCTCGGCATCAGCGCGGCTCCGGCCAGGTTGATATAAGAAGGAACGGGCGTCCGGGTGACCAGAATCCTGCTGCCGGCAGGCAGCTCGACGGGCGAAGCGAGCCAGTAACGGCGGCGCCACTCCGGCCGCGGATTGCGCAGGCGCAACAGCGGCACATGGGCGCCTGCAGGCGTGACGGCCTCGACGGAAACCGATCCGTAGACCTTGTCCAGCGACGGCCGGATCGCCACCACCCGGCCGCGCGTCGTGAGGGTCGATGCAAATTCCGTTGCCGGCGCCTTTGGCCCTTCAACGGCGACCGATTGAATTGCGCGGGCGGAGGCGGGCGCCGCCGCAAAATACAGGCCGATCACGCTGCGGTCCGCGATGGCCTTTCCGCCGTTCTGCCATTGCTTCTTGTAGTGGATCTGCAACCGCAGTTTCGCGCCCGCCGGCACACGGAAGGCGGTATCCGCTGGAGCCGTCACCAGCGTGTCGCCTGGAACCCAGACTGCGAGGACGGCGCCGCCGTCGATCGACACGACCGCGTTGCGCACGATCTCCGGAGCGCCGGGCAGCAGATCCACGCCCTTCACCCAGCGCGCTTCAGCCAGACCGGTCGGCAGGACGAACTCTCTGGTTTCCTCGTTTCGTTCGGCGGCGATGGTGAATGTGGACTCCATCGGGATCTTCAGGTCCGGTTCACCTCCCGTCCATCGCGCATGGTAGGTCGTGTGCGCAATGCTCTTCTTCAAATCGCCCTGCGGGGCGCCCCCGGTTGCCCACACCAGCAGCTTGTCCGACTGGATCGCGGTCAAGCCGGATCCGCCCCGGATGGAGGGTCCGAGAGAATCCACGTACCAGGGCGGCATCTGTTCATCAACGATGAGTTCGCGGATGCTTTCGGCCCACGGCGTCGCCGAGTTGGGCCCGTCATTCCAGGCCAGCAGTCCCATCGGCGCCGGCCCACCTTCGACGTGGCAGCGCCCGCAGCTGTCGCGCAGGATGGGATAGATGTCGTCGTTGTAGGTGTATGGCGACGTGACCACTTTGTGCGCCTCGGTATCCACAACGCTGTAGCCGAAGGCCAGAGCCAGACCCACACACGCCGGAAGCGCCAGACGGGTTTTAGCGAATCGACGCATAGGCGGATTTCAGGTCCTTTACGGCCGATTTGAACACATCATGCGCGGCCACAATCTTGTCGCGGTCTCCAAGGTCGCCAAAATTATCGATCGCGAATGCGGAACGAACCAGCCGGTCCGCGGCGTTCCGGGCCAGGGCCTGCTGCGACGCGGGAATTTCCTTCAGATGATCGGCCACGAGGGCCAGGCCGAGATCTTTGGTCCGGAGAGCCGGCACCCACATCTCGCCGAGCGGCGCGCCACCCGTGATTCGTTTGTTCAGTTCGTCGCTCTGCGCGGCCAGTTCGCGGAGGATCTCCACCGCCGTTGCCGGAATCGGCGCCTGGCGCGGGACTGGCGCGGTCAGATCCATGCCGATCACTGTGGTCCGCGTGTCTTCCGGCTTCGGAGGTGATGGC
>DASUFH010000035.1:0-12166 GCA_036274645.1 Terriglobia bacterium | reverse complement strand
TCCGCGTGACCTATATGAAGCTCTTGGGCCCGTGCTGGCAGGGGCGGTCTATGACCGCCCACCGGAGTTTAGACATGTGGGAGGCGTTAGGCGCTGGCGTATTCCCCGCCTTGGTGGCGAAGGCGGGGTGGCTGCAGCCATAAAGAAAATGCCAGCCTCCATAATGGCCGCAGACGGGGCGGTTCGTCGAACTTCCTTGCAGATTCTGTTGTATTCGCGGAAGTTTCATTCGGATGTATATCGAACCGCCCGCCGCGGCCACCCCTCCTTCGCCACACGGGGAATATGCGCTTCAGTGACTTTACCCACACGCGAACTCATTGACTCAGGCTGACGGCAAAATGTCTAACAAGTGCGCGGTCATAGACTGCCCCTACAGCAGACGGAAACCCCGAACGGTGCTTTAAGTTTCTGCCACGCTCATTTAGACGATGGGATCCGTCATCGACCACGTCATTTCACAGTCGCCGCAGCGGTAGCGGCTTTCTCCGGGTCGCGGAATACTGTCGATGCGAATGAAAGACGACGAGCAGAACGGGCAGTAGTTGATCGCGCCCCGAGGCTCGGAGGGTTCGCCGGGCCGTGAACTGAACTCCTCGATCGACGACATCCACGCTTCAATGATCAGCGACTGACTGCGCCGCCATTCCGTCGCTGCCGGCCAGAACACCTCCAGCGCGACAGGAATCCAGCCGTGGGGTACAGGCTCATCTTCGGGAAGGCCGTAGCTCAACAGGCAGTCGACCCGGATGTCCGATCCGGCCAGCTTCGCGTCGAGTGTGCGCATCAGTTCCATCAAACGTTCCAGGCCGGAGAGACCAAGCACGTTGACTTCGATCCACAGGTTGTCTTCAGGCTTGTGCCCGGCGCAGCATCCTTCGATGCGCATCCATGGAAAACGGCCCAATTCCTTGAGAACAGGGCGCAGGACACGGTCGGCTTTGCTGAGGATATCGGAGTTGGACATGGGTGAAGAATACCATGGCGGAACCGGCAAAAACGGAAACTCCAGGCCGATCCTTTTCCCTCCCCGAGAGTGAACTCTTTTGCCGTCAGCGGTGTCCATCAGGGAGCGCCCAAAACCGGATTTGCCGTGCCGGCGCCCGGACCACCGGTAGTATGATTGGGGTATTGATGCGATCGTAAAGGAATCCTGAAGGAGTCAATTTTATGATCCGACCACTGTCCGTCATTATTTTAGCGGCGGCTGTAGCCTGGCCTGTTTCTGGATTGGCTCAGCGCGGCGGTCGGGGTGGCGCCGGAGCCGGCGCTGCAGTTGGTCCTCGCGCAGCCTCTGCTGGGCGATTCGTGGATACCCGCGGAGGGCGTGGCGGGATCCGGCCCGCAGGAGGACGGGGCGCTGGCTCGCAGGTGATTGTGGTGCCGTCCTATGGATATGGAGGAGGGGGTGTCTGGGATCCCTTCTACGGACCTGTCTTCGGTACCGGATTTGATACGGGCTACTATCCGCTGGGCGTCTGGCCCTCGCCCGTGGTCACGTCTCCCATCATTCCCACGCAATATCTGAATCCGCCGCTTGAGCCGGCCATCAGTCCGGCGGAAGCGGCCCTGACTGACGAAATCTCGCGTCTTTCCCGGGAAATCGAGGATCTTCGCAACCGGCCGGTTCCGGTCATCATGCAGTCTCCCGACGGCGCGCCTGTTCCCGTGGGGCCGGCGTACATTCCGCCTCCTCCCGCGCCACCGGCTCCTGCAACGATTCTGATCATGCGCGACGGCCGACAAATTGAAACCCAGAGCTACGCCATTGCCGGACCGACGCTGTGGATTTTCGGTGGACCGGCGGCGCAGCGGTTGGTCGTTGCGGATCTCGACCTGGCTGCGACTCAGAAAGAGAACGAAAAACGCGGGATCAAGTTCCTTCTGCCGGATCCCTAGAAATCCGCAGACCGGATAACTGAAACTGAAAAGGCCCGTTTGGATGGATCCAAACGGGCCTTTTGTTTGCCGGCAGTAAAGAGACCGCGCCTACTTGACCCAGCCCTTCAGTGTGTCGGCCACTGCTTTCGCCCAGATGTCGTAGCCTTCGGCATTGGGATGGAGATTGTCGTTGCGGAACCCGATGAGCCCGCCCTGAGCGTTCATGAACTTGTCGTTGATGTTTCTGAAGAACACGTGCTTGCCGTCATCCAGTTTGGCGATGATTTTGTTGGCTTCGTCATTCTTCAGGCGGTTGGCGTCGTTGGCGCTGGCGCCGCGCGGAAAGATCGCGAGGAGCAGGATCTTTGCGTCGGGGAAGTCCTTGCGCAATTCATAGACCACAGCGCCGACGCCTTCGGCAATCTCCGGTCCGGTGTTGCCGCCCGTGTTGTTGGTTCCGATCATCAGCATGACGGCCTTGGGCTTGTGGCCCTGGCCTTCCCCGTTCTGCAGCCCCCACAGCACGCCCTGCGTCGTGTCTCCGGCGACCGCGAAATTGGCGATCTTGACGTCGCCGAAATACTTCTGCTGCATTTCGGCGCCGCCCTGCGCGCCGCTCTGCTGCCAGAAGTCCGTAATGGAGTCGCCTTCGAACAGGATGTCGAAGTTGCCGGCCTTCGCGGTCTCGACGAAGCCGTTATGGCGCTGGTCGTTACGCACTCCGGTCTGGACGGGAGCGATCGCTGAATTCGGCCGCGGCGCCGGAACGTTGATCAGGGAAGCATATTTCTTCAACAGCGCGCTGTCCGAGCCGGTGTTGTTGTCCACCAGCCGCTTCAGACCGGCATTGATCTTCGCGACTTCGTCGGCCGTCGGACGCGGAATGGCGACCTCCGGAGGAACCGGCGCCGGAGGACCTGCCGGGGCGGCGTTACCTCGTCCACCTCGGCCACCGCCGAAAGCGCCGCCTGGAGCGCCGCCAAAGCCGCCGCCCGGTGCGCCGCCTGGAGCGCCGCCAAAGCCGCCGCCCGGTGCGCCACCTGGAGCGCCGCCAAAGCCGCCGCCCGGTGCGCCGCCACGAGCGCCCCCGGGGCCCTGAGCTCCAGCGCCGCCTCGCGCCTGACCCTGCGGAGCTCCGAAGACTCCAAGCGTCATGGCCCCTAGAGCCATCGTCGAGACAAATCCAAACAAGAATCGTTTCATGTGCAGTTTTCTCCTTGAATCAAATCACCGGGCGGTCTTTGACTGCCCAACACCTTCGCTTACTTAAAGATGCGCTGGCCAAACAGATACAGATTGTTGTCCCACTCCGTCGTGTCATGGGCGTTGCCGTCCACATGCCAGACGTGCGGGACTCCCTTCTCCTTCAGGAAATTGTGGACGCCCTGGCTGATGTTGATCAGGTTGTCCCTGTTGCCGCAGCCGAGCCACAGCAGTTTCAGTTTCTCTTTTGCCGCCGCCGTGTCCGTGAGGAGTTCCGCCGGAGCTTTGGTATTCGGGGCCGAGGAGAAACCGCCAATCCAGGCAAACAGATCGATGTGAGCCAGACCGATGTTCAGCGTTTGACCGCCGCCCATGGAGAGACCGGCCAGAGCGCGATGTTCCCGGTCCGTATATACGGAATAGTGAGATTCGATGTAGGGGACGATGTCTTTCAGCAGATCGTTCTCAAAAGGTGTGCCCCAGCTGTCGAATCCTCCGCCGCCTGCGCCTCGCCCACCACGCGCGGCGCCGGCGCCGCCACGTCCACCGCCTGCGCCACGCGCGCCGCGGGCTTCGCCGGGGAACTCCGCTGTCGCGTCCGCGGTGACACTGGAATTGCCGTTGGGAAAGACAACGACCATCGGCTCCATCTTGCCCTCGGCAAGGAGGTTGTCGATGACGTTGTTGGCGTGACACGCTTCCGTCCATTCACGGTCGTTGCCGCCGATGCCGTGCAGCAGATAGAGGACCGGGTACTTTCGACTGGCCGTATATCCGGGCGGCGTGTAGACGCGCATCTGCCGGCGTGCTCCGAGCGATTTTGAATCGTACTGAACCGCCTTCAGTTCACCGTGAGGCACATTCTCGCGTCTGGCGTTGAATCCCGCCGGTGGATCGGGAAAAGCCGGCTTGTCGTCCGGGCCAAGCGTGATCGCTCCTCCGGGCCCGCCGCGTCCGGCGCCTCGGGCCGCGCCCTGTTGCAACGCAATTGACGTCATGCCCGGTTGAGCCAGGCAGGTTGCTGCCGCCATTACGGCTGCAGGCAAAACCAGGAACAGCACTCGTTTCATAGTGGATGTCTCCTGAATGAAGGGCTTCGCATTGTTTCCGAACGATCCGTATACCACACCCGGCGTCCACAATAGGGAGCAGGGGACTACATTTGAAACTGGATAGCACAACATTGGACATCTAACAGCCGAGGGATCCCGGACGCTTCGGCTGTCAAATGTCCAATGTGGTGTTATCCAATTTCAAATGTAGTTGACCGGATTCCCCACTGACCCGATATCCCCAATTCCCCAGACGTTGTCAGCGCGCGCTGTCGTACATCGTGATCCCAACGCCGCCGGGTCTCATTCCTGGCGGTGAACTCAGGAACAGGCCGGTATTGAGATGATCACGCGACCGTATTTCATCTCACATCCATCCTGCGCAGAGTCTATCGCTCCGCGCATGTGTACGAGGCGGCCTCGGTGGGCGCGCCGGAGTTATACCGCGGATAAGCAGGATACGAACACAGCGGCAGACTCCCGGTGTTACCCGTGACCGTCGCGGCCTTCGCGGGCGCCGAACCTTTCTCCACCCAGTCGAGCAACATGGCGACACGGTCGAAACGGCTCGGAATCGCGGCGGATTGAATCGTGCGGCCGTCGCCATCCTTCGTATAGCTCGAGCCGGTGAGGCCGTGCCCGGTTTGTGGAATAACGTAGAAGCGCGCGAACTCGTCGACCGCGGCGCGTCCCATCTTATCGAGCACCGACTGGTAGTAATCGAGCTGCGCTCCCGGTGAAGCCAGCGTGTCGTTCGTGCCGATCGCGACAATCATCTTGCCGCCGCGTTTGGCGAATGCGGAAAGATCGGGATTGGTGGAATCCAGCCACGCGGAGATCTCCTCACGCCGCTTGTTCAGCGGTCCGCCCTCAACGTAATCGAGCGGATTCGCGTTGAGGTCTTTCATGAGGAATCCGGTAACGCCCAGAATGCCCAGATGTGAATGGTTCTGCGCATTCGGCGCGGCGCCTTCCTGGCCTTTGAAGCGGGCGTTCTGGATGAGGCCACTGCCTGAAGGATCGATATTCGGAACCCACATGCCGAACGATTTCACGCCATTCGCCAGCGTCGTGGCGAACTTGTACCGGCTGTAGACCATTTTCAGCGTGGCGATCTGGCCGTCGGTGAAGCACGCTTCGGCGCTCCGGTCCTCGGGATTGGGGTCGACATTGTTCGGGCAACGCTTCGACGCCCACGGATTGCGGTTCGGATCCCCCTGGCTCATGTCGAAGATGGCCCGGCACGCCATGTAGTTGTTCATGACGCCGTCGGCGAGTCCATCGAGCTTGTCGCACTGGCGAATGAACTCGGCGCGAATCGCTTCGACCTTCGCCGGTGGTACCCAGTTGGCTGCCGGCTTTTCCTGGATGCGGATCCACTCGGGAGCGAGCATCAGAGAAGAGAAGTTGACGATCGGCACATTTGCCGCAATGCCGTTGTAGTCGGCCGGGTAACGCTGCGCAACGGTGAGCGCTTCGCGTCCTCCCTGCGAGCTGCCGACGTAGTAGTTATAGCGTGGCCGTTCCCCGTAGAGACGTTCCATCAGGACCATCGCGGCGTCATGCGTCTTCTTCATCTGCATGTAGCCGAGGTTCTTGATGGCCTCGTCGCTAAGCGCCCAGTCGTTTCCGGCTCCCCCGCCTGCTCCCGCAGGGCCACCCGGCCCGCCGGCGCGGGGTCCACCCTGTCCACCCGGTCCAGCGGCTGGCCCGCCTGCGCGGGGTCCACCTGGTCCACCCGGTCCCGCGGCCGGTCCACCAGCCGGTCCACCGGCGCGTGGTCCACCCTGTCCGCCGGGTCCACCGGCCGGCCCGCCAGCGCGGGGTCCGCCCTGTCCACCCGGTCCAGCGGCTGGCCCACCGGCGCGGGGTCCACCTCGGCCCCCCGGGCCACCCGGCCCGGCCGCGCCACCCCGTCCCGGTCCGCCTGGACCGCCGAGTCCGCCTGGTCCGCCTGGACCGCCGCCAAAGCCGCCCTGCTGGTGTCCGGAGTCGCTGCCGTATGTGGCGAATCCACGCTGCAGCAGCGTGGCGCCTTCACCTCCGGTCAATCCGGGAATCGATCCGTTCATGCCGCCGCCGCCGAGCTGTACGGCGTGACTGGTCCACGAAGCCGGAAGCGCAACGCGGAAGTTGATGGGACGTCCATTCGGTCCGGTGTCGGTCGGCGCCATGGAGCCATCGACGGAGCAGTACGCCGGAGTGTTGCCGGCCGCCGCGACCCATCGGGGCTCGGCCAGCGTGACTCCCCGGACCGGTTCACCGATTGCCGACACCGGTATCGTCGTTCCGAGCCGCGCGCTCGTGCAGTCGTCGGCGGTAATGACATGAGCGCCCTGCGGCGCCGGCGCCTGCGGGGACCGCGCCGTGAGGCCGCCTGACGCGATCAGCATGCCGGCCAGCGCAACGAGCGTTATCGAAAAGGATCTGTTTACGCGCTTCATCTTTTATCTCCCGAACTCGGAATCATAGGAACGTTGGGTCTGAAGGTAATAAGGGGTCGTGGCGCTTCAGATCAATGACCGAATGCGCCAGCCTGATTCGCCGATTGCGCCGGAGGTTTCGTCAGGACGACTTGGCGTCGAGGTACTCCTTCGGGGTCTTGCCGGTCCAGCGGCGAAACGCCCTGTAGAAGGAACTCAACTCGGAAAACTGCAACAGGCTGGCGATCTCGTGGATTTCCGCGCGGGTCAGCAGATCCAGAGCCAGGTCGAGGCGAAACCGGTCGAGCTCTTCCCGGTAGGATGTCCCCCTTCCGTTGAGTTCGCGCTGCAGCGACCGGCCGCTCAGCGCAAGCTTGCGGGCCGTCGTCTCGAGCCGGACATCCCCGCGGGAGAAGCCGTCGCTCATGACCTTGCGCACTTCGCCCAGGAAATCGTCCTTTGCCGACTGTTTCAACAGGGACTGGCCGTAATGATCGAGGATCTCACTCAGCAGCGCGTCTCCATTGGGGAGCGCCATTTCCACGAAATCCCGCTCCAGAACCATCTGATTGACGGATTCATTGAAGCGCGCCGGACAACCAAACGTCGGGTGGTACGCCTCCATGCCCGGAGGCGATGGGTGTACAAACACCACTTCCTTCGGACGCCAATCGAACCCGGCCGCCATTCGCAGCCGGGCGAAGATCATCGAGAAGATGAACTCCACGTAGTGGCGCGCCGATCCCTCCGGTTCGTAGAGACTGTGCAGTTCCAGCCGCGCGCCCGAACGGGATGAAGTCAGTTGCAGCTGGAACGCGCCGTTGACCAGCGGGAAACTGCGGATGAATTTTTCGAGCGAGTCGCGCGGAGTCGCTCCCGTCATCAGCAGGTAGTCGGCAATCCGGTAAACCCCGAACGGAAGGAGGTTCGTGACGTGTTCCGCAATCAGTGTGTCGCCGGTCGCCCGTTGCGCCTCGTCCCACAAGGTGAACGCCTGTTCCGCGGTGATCCTCGATCCCGGGACAGCCACCTGCGCCGGAGAAATCCCCGCTGCCGCCAGCAGACCATCGGACGCTACTCCGCGGCTGACGCAGAAATCCACCACGCCACGCGGCGTAATGTTATTGACCGTAACGACTGGCATTCCGCGCGATTATACGCCAGACCCCGGCGCGGAAAGCCGGGTTTAAAGGGTTTTATGAGGATCCATAACCGAAAGGCCACGTGCGTGTCCGGCCGCCGTCCGCGGAGTTCTTGCCTGTGCCGACGGCCGCGCTCGGGGTACAATCGGCGGAGTATCCGGCGCTTCAGTTTCTGGCCCGCAACAAATCTCAGGAGCATTTGATGATTTCATTCCTGCTCATCGCCTTCTTGTTGGCCCCGGCGATTCAGACGTCAGGCGGTTCCGTCTCCGGACACATTCGCTTGCGCGACGGCAGCCCGGCCGTTGGCATTCGGGTGTATGCCATCGACGTGGTCGATGGGGCGAAAAAGCAGGCTGTCGCCGGCGCGGGGCTCACAGACAGCGATGGCGCATACCGCATCGACAGGGTTCCTCCCGGCCGGTATTACATTGCCGCCGGGCCGCTCGATTCGCTGACCTACTATCCGGGAGCGTCTTCGCCGGAGGCTTCGACCGTAGTCAGCGTTGCCCAGGCAAAAACCCTGACGGACATGGATTTCCGGGTCGTCAAGGTTTCGATCAGCGGTCAGGTGATCCTGCCCGCTGAGACGGCATCGACTTTCGCTGGAATCCAGATTCGAATGGCCCGCGACGGAAGGTTCACGAAATCGGCCGTCGTACAGGCCGATGGTTCCTTCTCTTTTCCGGAAGTCATTTCCGGCGTTTACGCCCTGAAGGCTTCACCCTATCCAGCCAGGCCATTGACGGTCACGATTACGGATCAGGATCTGGCGAACGTCGAGGTCATCCTGCTGCCGATCCCGCAGGAAGAAGCCAGACTTCGCCAGGCGTTGGATGGCCTCCGTTCGGCGATAGAGAGATTCCGGGCAGAGAAGAACACGTTGCCGAAAGACCTCGCGGATCTGGTTGCGGGCCGCTACCTGCCCGAGGTTCCGGAAGATCCGATGACGCAGAGCCGGGATACCTGGCAAGTCGTGCTGGATCGGGGAGGAAACGATCCCAAAGACATTGGCATCTTCGATGTCCATAGTGGTTCGATCGCACTTTCACCCGCGACCGGCACTCCCTACAACATGTGGTGAGCGCGGGCGCTTCAGGGGACAGCCTCCGGAGGCTGTCCCCATCGTTTATTCTGGGGGACTCAACGTGTCTGGACGCTTGGTTTATTGGCGCCTCGCGGCTGCTTGTGCTGGAACGCTCTTTCTAATCGCTGGCTGCAATCGGTTTGATGCCGTCACGGACTCTTCGACGCAGGAGTTTGCCAACGTCGACGATGACCGTCTGGCGCGGGCGGAGCAGGACCCGCAAAACTGGCTGATCTACAACGGCAGTTGGCGAGAGCAACGCTATTCCGCTCTCGACCAGATCAATGCCGGCAACGTCTCGCAACTGAAGCCCGCGTGGGTGTTCGAGTTCGATACCACCCGCGGCCAGGAATCGACACCGCTGGTGGTCGATGGCGTGATGTATGTCACGACGGCATGGAGCAAGGTATATGCGCTCGACGCAAAGACCGGCGCGCAGCGCTGGCGCTACGATCCCAGGGTTCCCGGCGCCGCGGGCGTCAACGCGTGCTGCGATGTCGACAATCGCGGGGCCGCCGTCTACAAAGGCAAGGTATTCCTCGCCACCATTGACGGACGTCTGATCGCGCTCGACGCTTCGAGCGGCGCGGAAGTCTGGAGCGTTCAGACGACGCCTCAAAATTCCACGTACTACAGCACCGGCGCGCCGCGTGTTGCGCGCGACAAGGTGTTCATCGGCAACTCCGGCGCGGATCTTGGCGGACGAGGTTATGTGAGCGCCTACGATGTCGCCACGGGCGCGCTGGTCTGGCGTTTTTACACCGTGCCCGGCGATCCCAACGCGACGCCGGACGGCGCGGTGTCCGACGACGTGTTGAAGAACGTCGCGACGCCCACCTGGTCCGGAGAGTGGTACAGGCTGGGCGGCGGCGGCCACGTCTGGAATTCGCTCGTCTACGACCCGGACTTCAACCAACTCTATCTGGCCACCGGAAACGGGTTCCCCTGGAATCCCAACCTGCGATCCGCAGGCAAGGGCGACAACCTGTTCATCGCGTCCATCGTTGCCGTGGACGCCGACACCGGGCGGTACAAATGGCATTATCAGGAATCGCCGGGCGAAGGCTGGGATCACGACGCCATTTCCGACATGGTATTGACCGACCTGAACGTGGATGGCCAGACGCGCAAGGCGCTCGTCCATCCGCCGAAGAACGGTTTCATGTATGTGATCGACCGCGAGACCGGAAAGCTGCTGGCGGCGGATCCGTTCGTCAGCGGCGTGACCTGGGCCAAAGGCGTCGATCTCGTTACCGGTAAACCGGAAATCTCTCCCTCGGCGCGATACACCGACAAGCCGGCGCTGGTCGGTCCCGGTGGCGGCGGCGCGCATAACTGGCATCCGATCGCGTTCAGCCCGAAGACCGGGCTTCTGTACCTGCAGGTCACCGATAACAGTTCATCGCTGTTGATTCCCACCCGTCTGGATGAGTTCAAGTACATACTGGATCGCCCCAGTCTCGGAATCGATTTTGCGGCAATGATCACCGGTGGCGCACACACCTCCGACCCGTCGGGCCGCAAGGTATCGCCGGCCCCCAACTCGGCTCCGCCAAAACCATACCTGCTGGCCTGGGATCCCGTGGCGCGCCAGCCCGTTTGGAAAGTGGAGGCGCGCGGCGGCGGCGTGCTCGCCACGGCTGGAAACCTGGTGTTTCATGGAGAAACCCGTGAAGGGGTCATGGGGAAGTTTGTCGCTCATCGGGCGGACACGGGTGAAACCCTGTGGAGCCTCGACACGCCGAACGCGATCAATGCCGGCGCCGTCGCCTACAGTGTCGACGGCGAGCAGTACATCGCTGTGACATCGGGAGCGACATCCTTATCCGGCGGTGGGCCGACCCGCGTGCGACAACCCGGCAGGCTGCTGGCCTTCAAGCTCCAGGGGACAGCGACCCTCCCCGCAGATCCTGCCCTCGATATCGCGCCGCTGTTTGTTCCCCCCGCCTCGGCTCCGGAAGACATCGCGAAAGGGGAGGCCCACTATTACGAATTCTGCGCGCGCTGCCATGGGCCCGGAGCGGCCGGGAGCAATGTCATCACCGATCTGCGGCGTTCAACATTAATCTTCTCCCCCGACGCCTGGCAGAGTGTCGTCAGTGACGGCGCTCTGGAGTCCGACGGGATGATGGGCTGGTCCAGGTATCTCAGCCGTGACGAAATCGACACGATCCGCCTCTTTGTTGTTGAGCAGGCTCGGCCACTCGGGAAGCCCGAGCCCAGTCCAACCGGTCCCGAGACAAAGGCCGGCGTTCGCCGGTAAGCGCTGCGCGCTAGCGTTTGAATCCCGTCACCAGGGAGTAGTAACCGTAGGATCGCCGGCTCGTGATGTCGCTAAAGCCGGCGCGCTCCAGGATGTCCTTCAGTTGTCCAAGGGTGAACTGCTGTCCTTTTGTGCCCAGACACATCAGCAGTGAGAAGGCGACTGTCGTAGTCGGTCCGTCGCCGGCATCGTCGAGCAGCATTTCCTGCAGGCAGATTCGCCCTCCGTCCGCCAGCGCGGCAAAACTGGAGGCGGCCAGCGAAGCGCACGTGTCCGGGCTCCAATCGTGAAACACATTGGCGAAGAAGTGCGCGTCGTATCCCCTTGGCCACGGCTGACGGAACATGTCCACCGCCTGCGTGTCGACCCGGCCGGAGAGGCCGGCCCGTTCGATATAACCGTTGGCCACCTTGCAGACGGATGGCAGATCCATCACGGTGGCGCGCATGCCCGGATTGGCCGCGGCAATGGATGTCGCATAGCAACCCGACCCTCCTCCGACATCGAGCAACCGCTTCACGCCGGAAAAATCGCAGGTCTGTGTCATGCCCACCGCGGGCGCAATGGAGTGACAGTGCATGAAGTCCGTGATGGCTTTGGCTGCGGCGTCATCCACCTGGCCGCTTTCCCAGCCTTCCGCCGCGCGGGTTTCCGAAGTCTTGTCGTCCCGCACGTTCTCCAGCAACAGCTTGTGCGCCGGAACGCCCTGGGACATGCGCGCGAAAAAGGGTCCCCAGAAGAAGGGGCTGTCTTTCAACATGTAGGCCCGCGAGACTTCATTCAACTGATACGCCGCTTGATGCCGATCGAGCATTCCAAGGCGCTTGAGCATCGCGAGCAACGCGTTGAGCCCGCGTTCGGAATATCCGGTCCGTTGCCGCAGAGTGGCAACATCCGCCGGTTCTCTCAGATGCTCGAAAATGGCGAGTTCCAGCGCAACGCTGATGGCGAGGGGTTGATATAGCCCAAGCCAGGCATCCCAGATCCGCGTGTCATTTTCGACAGGTAGCGAAGGATTCATTCGTCCCCCAGTTCGTTCTGCGAATAATTGGGGGTGGGGAATTAGGGACAGAGAGCAATTTCGCGAAGGCGAAATTGCTCTCTGTCCCTAATTC
>DASUFH010000034.1:0-2480 GCA_036274645.1 Terriglobia bacterium | reverse complement strand
CGTCATGGCGCAGACGGCGGTGGCTCCGGGCGGAACGATCCGCGCCGTTTACTTGAGCAGCAATCCCGCGCATGCGACGCAGGATCCCGCCACAGGTGTCGTGCGCGGGCCGGCGATCGATCTGGCACGCGAATTGGGACGGCGACTCGGAGTTCAAGTTACAACGAACGGCATGCCGAGCCCTCAGAGTGTGATCGACGCGGTTCAGGGTGGCCAGGCGGATATTGGATTTGTGGCCTACAATCCCGAGCGCACCGGGCCAGTGGAATTCTCTCAACCGTATTCGCTGGTTCAACAAACCTTCCTTGTTCGTGCAAATTCGGCAATTCAATCCGTCACTCAGATTGATCGTTCGAATCAGAAGATTGGCGCGGGCAGAGGAGATTCGATTGCGCTCTACCTGGGGCGCAACCTCAAGCAGGCGCAGCTGGTCGAGCTGACAGAAACGCCGGCAGCCGCGATTCAAATGGTCCTCGACGGAAAGCTCGACGCGTTCGGAGCAAATCGGCAGCGCCTGACGGATCTGATGCGAAGTTTGTCCGGCCTGCGATTGTTGCCCGACGATCTCTACGGTGTCGAGCAGACGATCATTGTTCCCAGGGGAAATCCTGAAGCCCTGAAGGCCGTGAATCAATTTATCGACGATGTACGAAAGTCCGGATTCCTGCGCGATTCCATTCAACGCAGCGGCGTCATCGGTGTTGCGGTCGCCCCCACGAAATGAGGGAACAAAACTACTGCTGTCCGCGTTGTCCTCGCTGACCTCGGGCGCCGGCGGCCGGAGCCGCACCGGGTGCGGCGGGGGCCGGAGCTGCGCCAGGTTCTTCACCCGCCTGCGCGGCGCCGCCGCGACCGCGGCCACCTCGCCCTCCTCCAGCGCCGGCCGGCGCCGGCAGAGCAAACGCCACCAGTTGCGCGGTCGTTCCGGTTGCCGCGTTCGCAGCCACGGGCACGAGGATGAACTGGCGGCCCTGATGAACGTAAGTCATCGGAACGCCGGTCTGTGTGCCGGGCATCGGGATCTGCGCAATGTCTTCACCGGTCTGCTTGTCGTAGGCATGAAGTAACGGCCCTGCACCGTCGCCGGCAAACAGAAGCGTCTTCGTGAGCAGCAGCCCAACCAGGCGCGCGGTTCCAGTTTTGGGAATAGTCAATCCCTGAAGCAGCGGATTGTTTTTTACGTTGGCTGGAGTATCTCCGTTCGCGATCTGCCAGGCGATCGTGCCTTTGTTCATATCGTAGGCGGTGATTTTTCCATAGGGGGGCTTCATGATGCTCAACCCGCCGGGGAGCGTCGGGAATTGCGCGCCGCCGCCGGTCGCATAGTCGAATGGAGGAAGCGCGGGATTCGGCGGAGCAGCATTGGGCGCCGGTGTGTTGGGACGCAGCGCGATCACGTAGGGTGAAATCGCGGAGCTCACATAAACAAATCCTGTTTCGGCATCGGCACGGGCGCCCCACCAGTTCGTCCCGCCGAAAAACATCACCGTTCCGCGAGTTCCGTCTGCCGCATTTGCCAGAGAACCTGGAAGGAACATGTCGCCGTGGCGAAGGTTCGAAGCCTTCAGTGCTGCAATCGCCTGCTGCCGCAATTCCGGCGTGAAGTCGATCAGGTCGCTCTCATGTAAGGTTTGCTGACCAAAAGCCGGCGGCTTTGAAGGAATGGGTTGGGTCGGCGAGGTCCATTCGCCGGGAACATCCGTCTGCTTCACAGGCGTTTCGGGCATCGGCCAGACGGGCTGTCCATTCGTACGATCGAACACATAGGCAAACCCCTGCTTTCCGGTTTGCACGACCGCTTTGACCGGCCGTCCATCGACATTGATGTTGAGCAGGATCGGCGCCGCAGGCATGTCATAGTCCCAGATGTCGTGATGCACCAGCTGCTGATGCCAGATTCGTTTACCGGTCTTGATATCGACGCACACCAGCGAATTGGAAAAGAGATTTGATCCCTGACGGTGGCCGCCATAAAAGTCATTCGTGGCGTCTTCAACACTGAGATAGACGTAACCAAGCTCGTCATCGGCGGAAAATGGACCCCAGACTCCGGCGTTTCCCGAATAGTCGGCAGAGTTGTTCAGCCACGTTTCATATCCGAACTCGCCCTTGCGCGGAATCGTGTGAAACACCCAGAGCTTTTTTCCGGTGCGGGCATCGAAACCCATCACGTCGCCTTTCACGTTCTTGTACGAAGGCGCGTTCGGCGTCAAGGCAGGGCCGACCACAATAACGCCATTGGAGATCACGGGCGGTGAGCTGTTGCCGATCCTTCCAACGATGTCCCCGCTGAAATCGAGATCCAGGGCTTCGAAAAGGTCCACGACGCCGTTTGTTCCGAAAGTCGGAACGGGGGTGCCCGTCTTGAGGTTGAGCGCGACCAGGCGGAATCCCGGCGTGATCGTGACGATGCGTTCTTCGTCGCCGTCCTTCCAGTACCCCACGCCGCGCGCGTATGTCCTCGCGGCACGCGTCTCGCG
>DASUFH010000033.1:0-4183 GCA_036274645.1 Terriglobia bacterium | reverse complement strand
GAAATCCTTCTGTGGAGCGACGGCCACAAAGTAGTCGACAGTGCCGTTTGATCGCAGCGTGGTGACCAGGACATCGGTTTCCTTCTCGCCGCTCGGCAACTGGTTGGTCAATTCCACTGAAAGCGCCGCCTGGCCGGCAATGCGTGTCTGGGTGCGGCGTCCGCCCACCCGCATCTGAGGATTGACGCGCTGCAGCTGCGCCACGAGTTGATCGGTGGCTTCGGCCAGGGTCATCTGTCTGCCGCGGGTAACCGTTGGGCGGAACGTTGAGACGATCATGCCGTACATCAGCGCTCCCTGAACGATTCCCCGGTCGGGGGCAATCGTCACGGCGCCCGAGTTGGTTGTGCCGCGCCAGTTGTCCGGGTGCTGCAGCGTCAGGTCGCCGACGCTCGCCTGAATATAGCGGGTCGAGGGCCGGTCGGGCGTGGCGACCGCCGTATTACCGGGTTTGGGACCGGTGGACGTCCTGGATTTCGGGGCCGCGTCCGGCAGGGTGGCGACGAGATTCCTGATCTGGTGGAACTCCTCGGAGTCCCGGCGCGCGTTGGACGGCGCTCCGCCCAGTTTGCTGATTTCCTTGCGTACCGAACCGACCCGGTTGTCCGGGTTGGGGTGATCGCTCAGGAATTGCGGGCTCTTGCTCTTGTCTTCCGCGTTGAGCTTTTCGAAAAACTCCGCCATCGCGTTGGGATCGTAGCCGCTGTCATAGAGGATCTGCGTGCCCATGAGATCCGCCTGGTTTTCAGCCTCGCGTGAGTTCTTCAGCAGCAGCAGATCCATTCCGCCCATGCCCAGCTTGCCCAACATGCCGCCCACATTCCCGCCAACACCGCCGAGGAGTTGCACACCCAGCTGAGTGAGAGCGGCTTTGGACAACTGGCTGGCGCTGTGTCGCAGCGCGACGTGGCCGATCTCGTGGGCCATCACACCCGCGAGCTGGGCTTCGGTGTCGGCGGATTCGAAGATGCCCCGATTGACATAGATGTATCCGCCCGGCAGCGCGAACGCGTTGATCGCCTTATCGTTCACGACCTTGAACTGATAGGGATATTTTTCTCCCGGCGCCATGGCGGCCAGGCGCTTGCCCAGCGTGTCCACGTAGGTGTCGACGCGGGTGTTCCGCAGCATCGACAGATCTTTTTCAACATCCTGGGACGCCTGCTTTCCCAGCTCCACGTCATCCTTGGGTGAAAAGAGGATGAAGCTTCCCGGCTTGAGCGACGTGCGATTCGATTTCTGCGGCGCGCTCGAAGCTGCGGATTTCGGCAGACAGGCGGAGCTCACCAGCAGGATAACCGCGACCGTCCCGATGACTTTGAGCGATATATGACGCATCGTGCAATCCTCCTCGGCACATAGACGCTTCACGTGGCGCAACATGAGATGTTTCGGTGCAAATTGCGCCAGAAAACCGCGAATGTTGAGGGTAACATGACGGCTCCGCCGGAACGCCTTTATGCTGGGCCGAGGGCCGCGTCCATTTTTTCCCGTGGCGCCAGCGCGGGATCGACGTCTAATCCCTCGATTCGCGCGAGAATCGCGTGAATCTGGCGCGCGCCCTCGGTCAGGGCCGCCGGTCCAGGCTGCAGGATGTAGGGCGACTTCACTTCGTAGATGTGCCCGTTTTTTACCGCGCTCGTCTGGTCCCATCCCGGTCGGGAACGAATGACGCCCTTTCGTACCGGACGTCCACACCACGAACCGATGATGGCTTCCGGATCCCGCGGAATCACCGTCGCCGGATCGACGATCCGGTCCGGCGCGTTTTTGCATTCGCGCAACTCGGGAAAAACGCTCTGGCCTCCTGCAATCTCGATGATTTCTTCCACCCATCGGATGCCCGAGATCAGCGGGTCGAACCATTCCTCAAAGAGGACTCGCGGCCGGCGGTGAAAACGCGCGGCCGACGCTGCCATCGCGTCGAGTTCGGCGCGGAGCCGCCGCATCAGCGCATCGGCTTTTTCCGCGCATCCCACGATGCGTCCCACCGTGAGGATCATCTCCAGAATTTCCGTGACGCTGCGCTGGTTGAACGTGAACACGGTCACGCCGCGCCGGATCAATTCCGCGGCGATGTCGGCCTGCAGGTCGGAAAAAGCAAAAACGAGATCCGGCCGGAGATCGAGGATCTTGTCGAACTTTGCGTTGATAAACGCCGAGACCTTCGGCTTCAGCCGCGCCTCCGGCGGGCGGACGGTATAGCCGGAAACGCCGACAATGCGGTCCTGTTCACCCAGCAGATATAGGGTTTCGGTGGTTTCTTCCGTGAGGCAGATGATCCGCTGCGGAAATGCGGTCAGGCTCGTCAACAAGGGCATCGCCCCTAGATTGCCGAACGCGACGGCATTCTTCAACCGTCGTTTCCCGAAATTCATTCGGACATTGCTGCCGGCGCCGGTGTAACGCCCGTCTTCCTGCCGAGACTAACCCCCCGTTGGCTCGAATCACGAAGCCTAAAAAAGGAGAAATGACATGAAGAAAGTATGGATCGGGGTTGGAGTTGTTGTGGTTGCTCTGGCCTGGTACGCGTTCCGCCCCGAGTTGCTGTTTGTGAACAAGTCCGTTTCCGAAACGTTCCCGGCCGCGGCCTCGGCGAATTCCGGAAACGCGGTGACTCCAAAACAACTGGCATCCGGCCAGTTCAAGGGATACGCGCACGAAACCAGCGGCTCGGCCGCGATTTATGAAGTGGACGGAAAGCGCGTTCTTCGCCTGACCGGGTTCATGACGTCGAACGGCCCGGACGTCCATGTTTACCTGGTGGCCGCGCCGGACGCGAAGGATGACGACACGGTGAAGAATGCCGGCTTCGTCGATCTCGGCTCGTTGAAAGGCAACGTCGGCGATCAGAACTATGACGTTCCGGTGAACGTCGATCTGTCGAAGTATCAGGCTGTGACCATCTGGTGCGCCCGGTTCAACGTGAACTTCGGCACGGCGCCGCTCGCAACCCTGTGAGGCTCTGATGAATGCGCGGTGGGGGCGAGCCTCCGGCCTCGCTCCCACATGGTGGCAATGACTATGATTCTCCAAAATTTCTTTCATAAGCGGCATCAATTTCGACTCGCGCTCGTGGGACATAAGGCGGCAGAAGTCGCGAGCGCATGCCTCCTGCTGATGGCGCAGGGCCAGATTGCCCAGGTGACGCTCGGGCATGTCGCGATCGCGTCCGAGACGGGGCTCCTGGCGGTGGCGCCGCTCGTGGGCATTACGCTGACGCGTTTCGCGCGCCATTTCGCGAACCGATGGAGCTCCGCGGCTTTTGTGGCCGTCTGCACGTTCTTCGCCGATGGCTTCGTTCACGGGTCGCATTATCCCGGCGCCTATACCGAGGCGGCATTGACTGCCGCCGGCGCGTTTGTCCTGTCCGTGATCGTTTCGTTCACCCCTATCGGCCGGAGGTTTGACCAACTGGCGGAAGGCTTCTTGCATCACGGTCCGACGGTCGAGGGCGCCGGTTCAAAGGCGGCGATATGAACGAGACGCGGCCAATCTCCATTCCCGTCATACTCGGCACGACGCGCAAGGGCCGTATGAGCGGCTTTGCGGCGCAGTTCGTGGTCGATCAGCTGCGGAAGCGCGATGGCGTGACGACCGAGCTCATCGATGTGGCCGCCATGCCCCTGCCGATCGATGACGCCGGAGAAGGCGTCAAGGATCCCGCCTTTTCGGCCGCCATGGAGCGAGCCGATGCGCTGATCATCGTCAGTCCGGAATACAACCACAGCTTCCCGGGGCTCCTGAAACATGCGCTCGACAGCTGTCTGAAGGAATACATCCACAAGGCGGCCGGCGTCGTCGGTGTTTCATCCGGCGTATTTGGCGGGACCCGCGTGATTGAGCACTTTCAGCCCGTGCTGCGGGAACTCGGTCTGGTGTCGATCTTCTGGGACGTCAATTTCGGCCGTGTCGACAAGGTCTTCGACGCAAACGGCGCGCTGCTCGACACGGCCTACATTCACCGGACCGAGAAGTTTCTGAGCGAACTCATCTGGATGGCGCGTGTCCTTCGTTATGGACGCGAGCGTATTGCGTTGGACTAACAGCCCGTGGCAGAAGTCCGAATATTAGCGCATTGAGCTAAAGGACCGATGCTGTCCCAGTAGCGTGAAGAATGGCGCTCATGGCAATGGGAAAGAAGCGGTGGCGGCAAGAGCCGCTCTGGATTCCAACGCAGGAC
>DASUFH010000032.1:0-10262 GCA_036274645.1 Terriglobia bacterium | reverse complement strand
GGGAATGAGGGACAGAGAGCAATTTCGCGTTCGCGAAATTGCTCTCTGTCCCTCATTCCCTACAAGGTTTCTAGAATCCGGCCTTGAAATCGAACTGCCACACCCATCGTTTGGCGGGCCGGTCATTGGGATGAACGAAGTTCAGCTCACCGATGGCAAGTCCCAGCATGTTGAATCGCAGTGTTGCGCCCGCGCTCGTTACCGGTGTGCGGTCGCCTCCGAGAAAAGTGGCCTTTTCCGCGCGGGTCCACGCGATTCCGGCGTCGTAGAAGCCTGCGACCTCGACCGGAGGGACGCCGGGTGAATGCACCACCCCCTGGGCGCCGAATAGCGGAATGCGCAATTCGGCGTTGGCGACGGCGAGCCGGTTGCCGATCAACCGGTCGAAGACGGGACAGGCTCCGGGGACGAGGGTCGCTCCACATTCATCCGCGGTAAAGGAATTGGCGTCGTAGCCGCGAACGAAGTATGCGTTTCCGAGAAAGAAATCCTGCAGGCGCGTATCCTGCGAGTCGCCCCCGTAGCGCCCAATGTGCAGCGCCCGGCCGGCCAGAACGAACGGTCCCGGAAGGTTGAGGTAGCGCCGATAGTCCCCCAGGAATGTGAAGTAATCGAGACTTCCACGCGCGGCCGAAAGCTCAATGCGGTGACGCTCGCCCCCGGCCGGGCTGACGCCTCCCGAAATCGAGGTGTCATAAACGAGCGCGGCGCTGGCCGTTCCCATGTTGAGAGAATCGGGCGTGGGCAGGTCGCTCGTGTCTTCGACAAGCAGACTCCCCGAGATCAGGTCGAAAATGCGCGTACGGGCGCGGGCATCGAAGCTCGTATTGCGGTATCCGAGCGAAAACTCGACCCTCCGGGCGCGATTGAACGGATAGGCCAGCACGCCGGCGACCTCCCGGTCGCGCTGCCACACCAGCGCCGACTGGTCCACGAGAAGCGGGCCCGAGTCGGTGTCGACGATGGTTCGCAGGAACTGTCCCGATTCATAGGGAATCTGGCCTCCGACAAATCCCCAGTCCCAGCGAGACTTCTGGTTGGTGTACTCGCCGATGCCGGCGAAGTTGTTGACGAAGCCTCCTCCACTGCTGCTGGTGACGAACGTCTGGATGGTTGCGGTCAGATGATGGCGTCCGAGCAGATCACTCCATTCCAGCTGAGTTCCTCCACTCACGCCGGTGCTGAAGTCCCCGATTCCGACGGAAACCGCCACCGGCGCGATGTGATCCAGATGCAGGCCGGAGTGGTACGGGCCGACGCTGAAGTCATCGGCGGAGATCAGACCATCAAGTGGGCTAGCCAGATACGACGTGACCAGTCGGGACGTTTCCGGCGGAGGCAGCGCGGAGGTAACAAGGGATGTGTCGGGAGCTTTGGCGGGGAGGCCGGTGAGCGACTCCGGCGAATCCAGACGATAGATTGAATAACTCCGCTCTTCGAACGCCGTATAGACGAGCGCTCCGGATCGGGACGCTACCGAAAATGAAGGACTGAGACGCGTAATGCCGCTGACACCAGTTCTCAACTGGGTGAGCTGGTTAATACGGTGGTCCGTCATGGACAGCCGGTACAGATCGGGTATCCCGTCACGATCGGAGACGAAGTAAACGCTGGATCCGTCCGGGCTCCATTCCGGATTGACGCTGACGCCGTCGGGGAAGGTGTCGAGTGGCTCGATATCCCCTGTGGCAACATCGAGCCGGGCGAGCCGGTACGGGCCGAAGCGGAGCGTATCGAGGTCGCTCGTAAAGCGGTCCGTGACGAACACCACGGACTTTCCATCGGGCGACCAGGCCGGATCGAGATCCGCCAGCAGGTCGTTGGTCCACTGCTGGAGCGCGCCCGTCTCCACATCGAATACAAACAGATCCATGGTCCCGTGGTACAGCGCGGATAGCGCGATGGAATGCCCGTCGGGAGACCAGGTCAGCGTGGTGATCTTCCCCAGCGCCGGGAAGCGGTGTTTTCGCTCGATCCGGTTTTCGTTCACGTTGTAAATCGCGACTTCCGGGCGTCCGGCGGAAATGGCGCTGAACGCAAAGCGCTGCCCGTCGGCGCTCCAGGCGCCCGCCGATTCGATGAACTGAAGGCCCTCCATATGGGGATCGGCTTCCGTTTGCGTGATCTTTCGCGTCAGCTGTCCGGTTCGCGCATCCGCCAGGAACAGGTCGATCGAGGAGTGATCCTTCTGAGAAAACAGCGCCATGGTCGAACCGTCCGGACTCAGGACCGGTCCGATATGGAGTCGTCCCTCGTCCACCATCGCGGTAATTACCGCCTTTGCGTCGTGAGGTTCGTCAATATCGGCGCGCCGGAATAGAACCGGCGCATAGGCCCGCAGCAGCGCGTCATGCCATTGACGGACGAGTTCGCCGGCGTTGATTCCGAGCGTTTTTTCAATTCCGGCGTTGATTCCTTCATCCGATGCGGAGCGCAGGAGCCGTCCAATCGAGTCGTCTCCGAACTCACCACCGACAAACGCCCAGAATGCCTGGGCAAATCGATAGGGGAAGTAGCGTGGATCGTCCAGTTGATCGAGCGTTGGCACATCGGAGCGTTTTACGGAGTCTCGCATCCACATGGCAGTCAGGGGATGGTCGGCGCCCAGCGACAGGTACTCCGCCATTCCTTCCACGAACCAGGTCGGCAGGCCGGCTGACCCGGGCGCGCCGGAATGGGCCGTCATTGCAAACTGGAACGCGTGAACCAGCTCGTGGCCGAGGACATGATCCGTTTCCGCCAGCGGGCCGGCCACGGGCAGAATGACGCGGCGGCGCGACGATTCCGTCACGCCGCCGGTGGACTCGCCGATTTCGTCGGGAAGGATGGTCGTTGAGCGGAAGGCCGCTTCGCTCGCATACAAAATGATCGGCTGTTCCTCTGGCAGTTCGAAGTCCATCACCCGCCCGATCCGCGTCCGCCAGCGCTCCGCCATCTGTCCGACGACTGGAGCAATAGCGGATTCCTCACCGTAGTAGTAGATGTTGAAGTGAGGGGTCTTAAGGACCTTGAAATCCAGAGTCTCGTAGCGCGTCTTGTTTTTGCCGAAGTACTGCGCCGGCAGATTTGCAGGAAACAGGATGGTCAGCGCCAGAACCCCAGGCAGTACAAACGGTTTTGCGAACAATCTGAAACAGAACATGGTGAAACCCTTAATTGTCTGAAAGATGGTTTGAAAACGGACGCGGTTTCAAACTATCACCAGGGCGTCGAAAGCCGGGGTTTTCCGGCCGCATCGTGTTGGACTTCGACGCCCTCAGCATCCGTTGCTGCTTTGAGATCCGGCCCTAGTTGCCGGCGATCCATCGCCGGGCGTCTTCGATTTCATGCTGATCGAAATAGCGTATCTCGGCCTGAGTAAACGGCTTGCAGAATGTGGCCATCCATTGTTCCCACTTCTTTTCACCGACGATCGCAGGCGTTCGATATCGGCATGATGTCTGAAGTCGAACTTGATGTCCTCCCAGAGCGCCCCGGCTTCCCAGCCGTGAAAGTCGCGCATAGCGAAGAGGAGACGGACCTTGCCCTGTTCCCGAATCAGCTTTTCCACCTCCGGCACGAAATGTTCGTAGTCGGCCTGCGACAGTTTGCCGCTGACGTTGACCACGAGAACCCGGTGACCGGACTGCGTTTCCATTTTTAGTTCGACGGCCATGTTCGATGGTTCCTTTCTCTCCGGTGGAGCAAATATTTTAGCACGAGCCTCTTTCCGCATTCTCAATAGGGATATCGACGAATGTTGACTCACTTCGAAAGCGGAGTAAAGCGCGCGGACCCGCATCTTCCTGGAGTTTGGACATTTGGAAGGCTTTAGATGCGGTCTATTCCCCTTCTGCTGAATCGGCGTAGACTTTTCATGCGGCCCAGGCGCGGCGTCGCTGCCGAGAGGACGGATCGAGGCGATGAAAGGACGAATTCAGGCTGTCCGCGGAACCGTAGTGGACCTGGCGTTCGATTCCGGGGAGATTCCTCCGCTGTTCGCCAGGATTCTCTGCCGGACGGATTCGGGCCACGAAGTGGTGGCCCAGGCGCAATCGCATCTGACTGCGTCGAGTGTCCGCGCGATCGCTGTCGGTTCGACGCGGGGGCTGCGGCGCGGGGGACATCGCGGAATCCGACGGCGCGCCCCTGACGATTCCGGTGGGCAAAGAGTTGCTTGGCCGGGTCATCGACCTGGCCGGTAACCCGCTCGATGGCGGCGAAGGATTTGCCGGTCTTCATCGCGCGTCAATTCATCGGATTCCTCCCGATACTTCGGCGCGCCGCCCCAGCGGGGAGATTTATCCCACGGGGATCAAAGTCATCGATCTCTTCTGTCCCTTTACCTACGGGGGCCGCGCCGCCGTGTTTGGCGGCGCCGGTGTCGGCAAAACCATCATCCTGACCGAGTTCATTCACAACGCCGTCGAACGCCTCAAAGGCGTGACCGTATTTGCGGGAATCGGCGAGCGATCCCGCGAAGGTCTCGAACTCTGGGAAGAATTGAAACATCGCGGAGTGCTCCCGGGCACAGCGATGGTTTTCGGCCAGATGAAGGAGCCACCCGGCGCCCGCTTCCTGGTCGGGCTGGCGGCGCTGACGGTGGCTGAATATTTCAGGGACGCGATGGGGAAAGACGTTCTGCTGGTTGTCGACAACCTGTATCGCCACGTGCAGGCCGGGATGGAGGTGTCCGGGTTGCTTGGGCGGCTGCCATCGCGCGTCGGCTATCAGCCGACACTGGCCGCGGACCTCGCCGCGCTGGAGGAGCGCATTACCGCGACGCGATCCGGCGGCATGGTTTCCCTGCAGGCAGTTTACGTGCCGGCGGACGACTATGCCGATCCGGCCATCACGCACGCCTTCTGGTATATGGACAGCGCCCTCGTCCTATCCCGGGATGTTGCGGCCGAAGGCATCTATCCCGCCGTGGATCCGCTGGCTTCTTCATCGAAGGCGCTTGATGCCGACATTGTTGGAGAACGTCATTACAACACCGCCCAGGAGGCTCGTCGCGTACTGGGCCGATACGAAGAACTTCGCGACATCATCTCGATGCTCGGTATCGATGAGCTGGCGCCGGCGGATCGGACCCTGGTCGGGCGCGCCCGCCGTCTGCGGAGTTTCATGACTCAGCCTTTTTTCGTGACGCAGGCTTTTACAGGGATTGCCGGCCGGAGCGTCCCGATCGAGAAGACCCTGGCCGGTGTGGAAGCGATTCTTGCCGGAGAGATGGACCAGATTCCGGAAGAGCGTCTCTTCATGATCGGTTCGCTGGAGGATCTCAACGCTCATGGCGCCACGTAGCCTGCATCTGGTCGTGCGAACACCCCATGCCGTGGCGGTGGAGACGGATGCGCTTTCGTTGCGTGTGCTGACGGAAACCGGCCAGGTCGGTCTGCGGCCCGGCGCAGAGCCGGCAGTTTTTGCGATAGAGGCGGGGCTGGTTGTGGTTCGCACGTCCACGGGAGAGCGAATCGTCGGCACGGCGGGGGGGCTGTTGCTCTGGGATTCCCGGGAAGCCGTTCTGTTGACGCCACTCGCTATTGCCGGAAACGACCGGGACGAAATGGACCGGAAACTACGCGCCGAACTCGCCGAGCCAGGCGAGGAAATGCTGGCGAGAGCGCAGCTCGGCCGGCTCGAGGATCGCATCCTCGAGCAAATCCGCCGCGAGCGATCGGGGTCCGGAGGGAGACTGCGACGATGAAGGCGCCCGCGCGAAAACCCGATCGGGGCGATTTGCGCGCCGCATTCGAGCGGGACTTCCGCCGCCAGGCGCGGCGGGAACCGGGACATCGTCTGTTCTGGAGGTCGATTGGCGTTCTCGGCTCGGTGGGCTGGCCGATCGCCATCCTCACTGCGGGCGGGGCGCTGCTGGGGCATGCGCTCGACGTCCGCTGGAATACGGGCGTTCGGTACGCGTTGATCCTCGTGACTGCCGGAGCAATTACCGGCTCATGGATTGCCTGGCGAAGCGTGGGAGGCCGCTCATGACGTTTTCGATGACCGGCCCGGTCGTGTTCTGGTTCGCTCTGGGAGCGCTGGCCGGCCTGGCGCACGTCCGGTTGTTGTGGCGAGCCGCGCAAATGCGTATCCGTTCCCGCTTCTTTCCGTCGCGCATGCTGGTTGTCGTGGGCGTTCTGTTCGCAGCGGCCCTGTTTAAAGAACTGCTGCCGGCCGCCGCCGGTTGGTCGGTGGCCTTTACCGCCGGCGTCGGCCTGTTCCTGCTGCGGAGGCCGGCATGAATGGAATACGCGTCTTTGGTGAGTCGGTCGTGTTCCATGTCGGCCCGCTGGCCGTGACGGATACGGCAATCACGGCGTTCATGGTTTCCGCCGGCCTCATCGTCATTGCGGTTCTCCTGCGATCCGCCGTGCTCGATCGACCCGGAAGCGCGGCGGCAATCGCAGGGGAGCTGGCGGTGCAATGGCTCGATGACCTTGTTACGGATGTGGTCGGGCATCCCGCGCCGGGACTGGCGGTGTTTTCCGGCGCCCTGTTCTTCTTCATCGCCGGTTCGGCGATTGCCGGCCAGATGCCTGGTGTGCGCGCGCCGACCGCCAGTGTGGCGGCGACATCGGCGCTGGCATTCCTCGTCTTTGTGGCCGTTCCGGTGGCGGGAATTCGCGCGAAGGGATTCGGCGGATATCTTCGGGATTATGTCCGGCCCAATCCGCTGCTGGCCCCGCTGCACATCATGTCGGAGATTTCCAGGACGTTTGCCCTGTCGATCCGCCTTTTCGGAAACATGATGTCCGGCCAGCTCATTGTGGCGCTGCTGGTGGCTCTGGCGGGAGTGCTCGTGCCCGCGCCGATGATGGCGCTGGATCTGCTGATCGGGTTTCTTCAGGCCTACATATTCGCCGTCCTGGCGACGGTCTATATCGGCGCGGCGATTCGCGTCGGGGAGGAGTCATGAATCCTGAAACATTGCGCACGATCGTTGTGGTGGCGTCGATCGTCGTTGCCGGTCTGACCGCCGCGCTTGGCGCGGTCGGCGCCGCCTTTGGCGAGAGCCGCATTGGCGCGGCGGCGATGGACGCGATCGCGCGGCAGCCGGACGAAGCCGGATCGATTACGCGGAATCTGTTCGTCAGTCTGGCGATGGTGGAATCCACGGCAATCTTCTGCCTCGTCATCGCGCTGATTCTGTTGTTTGCAAATCCTTACATCACGGGCGGTTAAGCGCATGTCTCCTACTGTGTCGACGTTCCTGCTGGAGGCCGTCAACTTCCTCATACTGGCAGCCGCTCTGTCCTGGGTACTGTTCAAGCCGGTTCGCCGGGCGTTGGAGGACCGCCGCGCCGCGGAGAACCGGCGGCGGGCCGAAGCCGAGGCCCGTCTGCAGGAGGCGGAATCGGCGCGCGACGCTGCGCTGGAAGAGCGCCGGCATCTCCGTTCGGAACTGGATGGCATGCGGTCTGAAGCCCTTGCCGCCTCGCAGAAAGAAGCGGCGGACATTCGGGCTGCGGCTGTCGCGGCCGCCACCAGGGAAGAAGAAAACGCCCGTCGACGGGTCGCCCGGCTGGATCAGTCCGAACTTGAACAAACGGCAGAGGCGGCCGCGGCGGCGGCGCGTGAGCTGGTTCGCAAGCTGCTGACGGACATCGATGGGCCGGATCTGGAGGCCGCCCTTGTGCGGGCGGCCTGCAGGGAACTGGAGCGTCTGGGCGGATCGGGCCTTCTCCCGGTCGCCGTGGAGTCCGCTGTCCCGCTCCCGTCTGATGCGCGCGCCGCGATCGGCAAAGCTGCAGGCGCCGGCGAAGCGGTCACCTTTGTGGTCCGGCCGGACCTTGGCGCGGGCCTGCGCATCCGCACCGCCCGCGGCGAAATCGACGCGTCGGCCACAGGGTTTTCTATCTATACCCAGCGTGAACTCGAGCGTCATCTCGCGACCGCCAGAGGAGACGCGGGATGAACTCATTTCCTCTGGGGCAATCGATCCGCAACGCGGCTTCGGCCATGGATCTACGGGAGGGCATGCGTCTCCGTGGTGTCGTTGAGCGCGTTGGCGACGGCGTGGCGTGGGTCCGCGGACTGGAGGGGGCCGGCTACGAGGAATTGCTTACCTTCGATTCCGGCGCATACGGCCTGGCCTATGACCTCGGCCCCGAAGGCACCGGCGCCATCCTCCTGAGCGGGGTCTCCGATGTTGCCGCCGGAGTTGGCGTGGAGGCGACACGCCGTCTGCCCGCGCTGCCTGTAGGCGCCGGCACGCTCGGGAGGATCCAGGATCCCCTCGGCAATCCCCTGGACGATGGGCCTCCCGTGAAGGCCGACCTCATTCTGCCGCTGTTTCGTCCCGCGCCGGAATTCATCGAGCGCAAGGCCGTTGACCAGCCGCTGACAACCGGCGTCATGGTGATCGACGCTGCCATACCGATCGGCCGTGGACAACGGGAACTGATTGTCGGCGACCGCAACGTGGGAAAGACGGCCCTCGCCCAGGATATTGTCTCCGCGCAGAAAGGCGGCGATGTCGCCTGTGTTTATGTCGTGATCGGGCAGCCGATGTCGCGGGTTCTGGCGTTGCGCGACGACTTCGAACGTGAGGGATGCCTGTCGAACGTCGCGATCGTTGCGGCCGAAGCGTCGATGTCTCCCGGCATGCGTTATCTTGCGCCCTATGCGGGAGCGTCCGTTGCGGAATGGTTTCGAGACAGCGGCCGGGACGCTCTGGTGATCTACGACGATCTCACCAAACATGCGGACGCATACCGCGAGCTTGCCCTGCTATTGAATCGACCGCCGGGCAGGGAGGCGTTTCCCGGCGATATCTTCTACATCCATGCGGAATTGCTCGAGCGGGCCGCCGTGAGAAACGCTGCCGCGGGAGGCGGGTCCGTGACAGCCCTGCCGCTGGTCGAAACCACCGACAGCGATATCTCCTCCTACATTCCGACGAATCTCATTTCGATTACGGATGGGCAGGTTTATCTCGATACCACCCGGTTCGAACACAACCAGCGTCCCGCAGTCGATATCGGACGAAGCGTGTCGCGCATCGGCTCCATGGCCCAGACCGAGGCGCTGCGAGCGACGTCCCGCAATCTCCGGATCCTGGTTTCGCGCTTCGAAAAGCTCGAGGCCCTGACCCGCGTCGGACTCGATCTCGATCCTTCGACCGAACTTGCGGTCGCGCGTGGCCGGATCATCCGGGAACTCCTGCTGCAGAACCGGTTCTCGCCCCGTTCCCCGGCCGAACAGGCGCTGACACTGACGGCGGTCAGTGAAGGCTGGCTGGACGGTGTCGAACTCGCGAAGGCCCGCGGGCTCGTCGCCGGCGCCTTCCGGCGCGCGCAAGCTCAACTGCCGGATATGGTTCAGACCATGGATTCCGGAAGCCTGCCCGCGGATGGCTGGAAGGATGCGTTTCGGCGTTGTGTCGAGAAGGAAAGGGAAGGGCTTGTCCCGTGAAGCGCGAACAGGTGTTGCGACGGAGGCTGCGTTCCGAAGAGACGCTGTCTGAAGCGGTGACGGCAATGAAGTCTCTTTCCGCGCATCATTTCCGGATGGCGCGGCGCGCCGTGCAGCCGGCGCGCGAGTATCGGCAGGGCGTGGACCGCGCGATCGACGCGCTGGCTTTCTCGTTGCCGGTGGCTCCCGCTGGAGTTCCCGCCGTTCTGGCGGTGACCGCCGATCGCGGATTGTGCGGCAGCTATACGGCGCAGGTTACGCGTAAGGTCATTGAGGAGAGCGCCCGCTACGGCTTCGGGAAGACCTTCTGTATCGGCCGCCGCGGAGTCGCGCATTTGAGCCGGGGGGGACTTACGGTATCGCAGGTGTATCCGGCGCCGGCGAGCCTGTCCGGTGTGACGCGCCTGCTGCTGGACGCCGGCGGCCACCTGATGCGCGAATATCTGGAAGGGGAAATTTCCTCAGTCGACGTCGTTTATGCGCGCTTCGGAGGCGTCGGTAATTTCAATCCCGTGTCGGTGCGGGTGTTGCCCGTCACTTCGGCCGGCCGCGGCGGCCCGGAACGGATATCCGACTACGTGAGCCCGGGTCATGTTGCCGCAGTCGCGCTGCGTGAGCTCCTGCACTGTACGCTGTACGAAATTCTCATCGACGCGCTCGCCTCTGAACACGGCGCGCGATTGGCTGCAACTGAAGCCGCTCAGGAATGGCTGGATGATCGCATGACCGCCACCCGTCGCCAGCTGGCGGCCGTTCATCGGGAAGCGTCCACCCAGGAGGTGTTGGATATTGCGGCGGGCGCCCGGCAGCGTTTGTCGCGCCTGTAAGCTAACGCGCGCCGCCGGCGCCCGCGGATCTACTCG
>DASUFH010000031.1:0-2829 GCA_036274645.1 Terriglobia bacterium | reverse complement strand
GTCGATTGGATGAACTGCGGCTGCAGCGTTCAGAGGTTCCCACTTTGACCGTTGCTGTAGATGCCTCCAACTGGGTATTCGTTGAAGGGAGCGATCGAAAGGATCTCTATCTCCGATACTGCTTCGAAGTCGAGAAAGAGCGGGCCAAAAAGCTCCGTTCGAATCTGGACGAACTCGGCATGACCCGCCGCGGGACGGTAGTGTCGGTTCCGTACATCCCTAACTACGACGAAGAAGAGTATCGGGGATCTCCGGACTGGGTCCGCGTCGACGCGCCACGGGACCAGCCGATAGTTGTGCATGCGTCGGCTTTAGCCCAGGTTCACGTGCGCCGGATGAGCGCGCCGCTGAAGATATCGGCGTACATCAACGTTGCCGGCATTTCGGAATGTACCGGCCCGGTAGATGTGTCGGCGGGCAGCATCCAATACTCCGGCGCCGGCGGCCGGGTGACACTCACCGCGCATGAATATATCGCCATCAGGATGACCGCCGTTCAATTCGATGGATCGCTTGACGCCAGGGCGGGAACGGGTCAAGTCGGGATGCAGGTTCCCCTGGGCTTCGTGACACCTTTCAAAGCGGTCGTGAGCCGGCCCGAAGCCTTCATCTGCCGCGCGGACATCTGCTCCGGCGTGACATACGAGAAGCAGGGACCGCTTCACGTCTACACGTACAACGGTAGAGGAGCGGAAGCGAATGCAAGCCCGGCAGGGCGCAGTCTGAAAGATGCCGGACGAACCGCTCCAGACCGGTTTCAACTCCGCTCTGAAGACTCTGTGATTCTGATCGACAACCCGTCGACCAGGAAGTGAGGGATTTCATCGCTATGGGGCGCTTTGGAGTTGCACTGCTTGTTCTTTTCGCGTTCGTCTCCACGCAAGGTCTTGCGACGCAGGCCCCCGCTGATCCTTCCAGCCCGTGGACGGGAGAGCCGGAGAAGTTCGTGTGCGCCGATCAGCGGCCCGGGGGTGGCACTGATTCGCTTTCCGAAAAAAACTACGTGCTGACACGTCTGGAAAGCGGGACGCTTTCCGGCGCCGCGGATCGCGCCATTACGATCAATTCCGATCCCGGTAACAAGATCACGATCGTCGGCAAGGCCCAGCGCGAATTCTCGATGCAATACTGCGGACGCGGCGTCGGCAGCAGCGAGGCTGAAGCGCGTGAACGCTTACGAGAGGTGAGTATGACGCTGGGCGCGGATATCGTCTCGCTCAATAGTCTTGGTCCGGAAGGCCGCCTTCCGCCTGGCAGCTTTCTACTGGACGCGCCGGCCAATGCGACTGCGGTGATCCATGCATTGAGTTCAACCGTCGAAGTTCGCAACATGAGCGGCCCGGTATGGGTCTCGGCGGGTCGAGCCCAAGCCATAATCCTGAACACCACGGGAACCGTGGACGCCGAGGCCGACACCATTGCTTTCGCCGGCTCGCGCGGCAGAGTGCTGTTGAGCGCAAAGGATATCGAACTGGCCATGACCACAAAGTTCGACGGAACCATCTACGCATGGGGGAATAAGTCCATCCGGATGCAGGTCCCCGCAGGGTTTCAGACGCCTTTCACCGCAAGGATTGGTCCCGGCGGCGAATTCGTTTGCCGCGCCGATATCTGTTCGCAAATAAAGAAAACGGGGGAGGGCTACGTTTATTCAGGCGATGGCAAAACGCCGCCAAAGAACTTGTACCTGGTTTCGGGCCCGCATAGCTTCGTCCCAGACTATCCCTCGAAGATTGTCATCGAGAATCTCAGCGACGCCACCGCGAAGATCCTGGAATCTGACCCAACTGCGCCGAAACGATAGAAGCGGCATCCCATTCGCCGGAGAAAGTGGGATCCACCATGGAGGACGGATGTCGATGTTCACTGATTCCGCTGATTCGTTGGGAGCGCGCCGTACACGCGCCATGGCCGTGGTGATCCTTGCGCTGGGTCTGGCGCTGCTGGCGTCCGAGAGTCGATCGCAAGGCGCGGGAAGTCTTGGAGGGCGTGTGGTGGACCAGACGACCGGCAAGCCGATCCAGGGAGCGTCTGTCAGCATCTCGCGCTATCGCAAACCCGGCGATCCCAGTCCTCCGGAAGCCGGCGCGCTTCAAGCGATCCAGGCCATCGGAAATCGCGGTGGCGGCGGCGATATTCCGGCGGGGTTGTTGAGCATCAACAAAGGTCTCATCGCGACCCAGCCGACAGCGGCGGACGGAACCTTTCGGTTTACGGGTCTGACGGCCGGAGACTATACGCTTGCCGTTACTGCGGATCGCTATCTGCCTCAGGAATATGGACAGCGTGTTCCCGGGGGCCGTGCGCGTGTGCTGACCGTTCAAGCGAACGAAAACGTCGGTGGGGCGGACTTTCAACTGACGCGGCTCGGGATAATCGCTGGAACCGTCGTGGACGCAACCGGCGCGCCCATGGCCCGGGTCCGAATCCAGGTCTACGTTAAGGGGCGCAGCACGTCCGAAAGCCCGAACGGCAATTGGGCGAGAATCGGAAACAGCGTCACAGACAGCCAGGGCCGCTACCGGCTCGATAACCTGCGTCCCGGCGACTACTACGTTTCGGTTTTCCCGCAGTCCACGTCCGCTGCCCCCTACGTTCCCCTGTTCCACCCCGGCGCCAGCGACATCGAATCCGCGACTCCAATAGTGGTGCCCGCCGCAGGAGAACTCAACGGGATCGATTTCAGAGTCAGCGCCACGAAGCCCGCGGAGATTACCGGCAAGGTGACGCTTCCCGGCGCTGCCAGCCTGCCTCCAATCGGTGTTGCGCTGGTTCGTTTCGATATTCAAGGCGATTCCACGTCGAGGGTCACTGTGACGGCCGAACCGG
>DASUFH010000030.1:0-2548 GCA_036274645.1 Terriglobia bacterium | reverse complement strand
GATAGATCGCGCGGCGCTCATAAGCCCGGACACCGACAAGAAAGATCGCGGAAATCACCGCCAGCATCACCGAGACGACCGAGGCGAAGCGCAGGTCGCCGTTGACTTTCGCGTTGACGATCTGGCTCGTCATCACGTTGTCGACGCCGAACAGGAGCGGCGCAGTATAGGACGCCATCGACGACATGAATGTCAGCAGCGCCCCGGCGACAATCCCTGGCGTCAGCATCGGCAGCAAAACCCGTCTCCAGACACCGAACGTTGACGCGCCCAGTCCGCGGGCCGCTTCTTCGAGCGAGTCGTCGACCCCGGCCAGCGACGCGGATACGCTGAGATAAAAATAGGGGTACATCGTCAGGGTGTGCGCCACGAGAACTCCGGCCATTCCCCGGACCGCCAATGTATTCCGCCCGACGCCAAACCAGTCTCCCAGCAACTGGGGAAACACGCCACCGACTCCGACCAGCAGAACGATGGCTTCAATTCCCATCAGAGGCGGAAGCGCCAGCGGCGCCAGCACAAACACCTGGCAGGCCTTGCGAAACGGAAACTCCCAGCGGTGCAGCAGAACGGCCAGGAACACGCCGATGATTCCCGCCGTCAGGACACTCAGGGCCGAAATGCCGAGGCTGCCCAACATCGCCTCTCCCTGAGCGCCGTGAGCAAAATCGAAGAAGCGGGCATAGCCGGAAAAGACTCCGCCGGACCCGCCGAGGCTTTCAAGAAACGTGGCGGTCATCGGACCGGCCACATACCCCCACAACACGACCGCCACAACAGCGGGAATGATGAGATAGGCCAGCCGGCGGCGAAGGCGCGCGGCGTTCATGACGGGACTCCCGAAAACTTGCCGGCGGCTGGACCCGCCGGGCTCCGCCGCTCAGGCGTTTGGCGCGGAAGGGGGCGGAAAGCGGACCTCGTCTGGGAATTCAGATTCATTCGGGTCCCACCAGCTGCGCAGCGGACTCCGAGGGCGCGAGCCGAACCGGCTCTCCCAGTGAAGGATGTCCCGAACTGGTGGATATCTCGATTCGCAGTGGCCCCACATCCGTTTCCACCAGACAGGACCGGGACGCGCCGGAGTATTCAACATCGGCAAACACGCCCGAAAACAAACCCTGGGACGATGGACGCAGGGATTCCGCTCTCAGGCAGACACCGACGCGGCTGCCGGCCCGGAGTTCGACGGCCGGGGCGCGCTGCTCCGAGCCCATGCTCATCTCGGAACCGTTGGCGAATCGCACGGTCACGCGATCGCCGTCCACGCCGGCGATCACGGCGTCGACCACGTTGTTCCGGCCGATGAAACCGGCCACGAAACGGTTGGCGGGTCTTTCGTAGATCTCGACCGGCGGTCCCACCTGCTGGGCTCTGCCTCGATTCATGACGGCAATCCGTCCGCTCATGCCCATCGCTTCCGCCTGGTCGTGTGTCACGTACACCGTGGTTACGCCGGTCGAGTGATGCAACGCGCGCAGCGCGGCGCGGGTCTCATCGCGCAGTTTGGCGTCGAGGTTGGAAAGGGGTTCGTCCAGCAGCAACAACGCCGGACGGATGACCAGAGCGCGGGCCAGGGCCACGCGCTGCTGCTGCCCCCCGGACAACTGGTCGACACGCGCGCGGGCGTGTCCGGCAAGGCTCACCTCGGCCAGGGCGGCGTCGACGCGCCGGGCGGCTTCCGACCTGGACACGCCGCGCACCTCGAGACCGAAGGAAACGTTCTGGCCGACGGAAAGATGCGGAAAGAGGGCGTAGTTCTGAAAGACCATGCCGATGCCGCGGCGATGCGGAGGATCGTGCGTCACATCGCGGGCGCCGAGAAGAATCCGGCCGGAGTCCGGCGTCTCAAAACCGGCAATCATGCGGAGGACGGTGGACTTGCCGCAACCGGACGGCCCCAACAGGGTAAAAAATTCACCCTCTTCGACCTTGAGGCTCAACCCATCAACGACTGTCCCGGCGCGCTGGAAGGTCCTGGTCAGGCCTTCCAGCGTGAGCACGTTCACCTAGCGCCCTTGCCCTTGATGTTCTGGGACCAGTAGTCGATCCATTCCGCTTCGTTTCGGCCCATGGTTTCCCAGTCGAGTTTCATTTCGCGAATGTCCAGGCCGGCCAGCCATTCGGGCTTTTCCGAATCGGGAATCTTCATCGCGGGAATCTGGTAGTAGTCCCGCGCGAGGCGCGCTTGAAGGGTGGGTTCGAGCAGGAAGTTTTCGAAGTCGGTCGCCGCCTTCATGCTCCGAGGGTTGTTCACCACGGCAACGCCATCGAGCAGCACAGGCGCGCCGGAAACCGGAATGACGAACGACCACGGGCGGTTGTTCTTCAGCGGTTGGATCAGAGCGTCCTGCAGATTCCAGAGGGTGACCACACCGACTCCCCGATCCAGCTTGAGGTACATGTCGTCCGGATTGGGGGTATAGAGCACGGTGTTCGCGTCGAGCTTTTTCAGCCACGCGTAACCCGGATCCGGCGGACCGCCGGCGGACTGGCGGTAGATCATGGCGCTGTAAATCGTCCGCATGGTACCCGACGGCACGACATCGCG
>DASUFH010000029.1:0-5666 GCA_036274645.1 Terriglobia bacterium | reverse complement strand
GTCATCCTCTTGTGCAACGGATCGTCCGCGCGTACGAAACCTATTTCAATCCCGGCGGCGCCGGGCAACAGTCCCTGGGGTTCGCCAGGGATTCCGGCGAAGCGCGCGAAGACGGCGGAGCCCGGTAGATCCGCCGTGCGTGACCCGGATAGTAGTCATTACAACCTGTTCAACCGTCAGCGGCGGCACCCGGTCGACACGGCCGCGCTGCGGCGTCTGATTCCGCGCATGGTTGACGACATCGGATTGACCGCCCCGTCCTTTTCCGTGGTGTTCATCACGGACGCCGCCATGCGCAGTTACAACCGGACCTATCGCGGAATGGACAAGCCGACCGACGTGCTGTCGTTCTCCGGCGATGGCGATGAACTGGGGGACATCCTGATTTCCACCGAGACCGCCTACCGGCAGGCCGCCGCCTCGCGCGCTCTCGACTTTGACGCCAACATTGCCCGTCTGGTGCTGCATGGACTGCTGCATCTGGCCGGGTACGACCACGAGACGGATCAGGGAGAAATGCGCGCCATCGAGCGGCGATTGCGCCGAAGATACCGATGTTGAGTATTGCCGAACCCATCGCGGCGCTGCTCCTCGTCGGAGCGCTGTTCATGGTGTCGGTTCTCGAAGCCGCCTTCCGCGCCGTCAGCCGCATTTCCGCCCGGCGCCTCATCGAGAGCTTCCCGGCGTACGCCGATACGCTCAACACCATGGTCGAGCGGCGGGATGAGACCCTGATGGCGTTGACCATCCTCATCGATACCGTGCTGGCGGCGAACACCGTCTTTCTGTATGCCGCGCTGATCCAGCGGGACATGATTGTGATGGCCGCGCCGGTGGCGTTTGGCGTCACGTTTTCCCTGATCCTGATCTTTCGTTTTCTGGCCCCGCGCCTGGTCGCCGGCCGAAACCCCGAAGCGGTGCTGATGCGACTCTTCCCGCTTTTCCGGATCGCGGTGATGGGGATGCGCCCGTTTTCCAGTCCTCTCAGCAAGGCGCTGCAGCGCTTCCAGCGGTGGGAGGAGGAAATGGATTCCGGCAAGAAGGAAGAAGAAACATCGGAAGAGGAGATTCAGGCGTTCATCGACGCCGGACAGGAGGAAGGAATCCTCGAACCGGAAGCCGGCGAAATGGTGCAGTCCATCGTGCACTTCGGCGACAAGGTCGCGAGAGAGGTGATGACGCCGCGCATCCAGATCGTTGCGATCGACATCGACGCGCCGATCCAGGACCTTCTGGATCTGATCGTGACGAAAAACCATGCGCGCATTCCCGTGTTTCGCGGCAACATCGACAACGTCGAAGGCATCATTCACGAACGCGACATCGTCGGCGCGTGGCGCCGCGGCGAGAAGGTCACCAGCCTTCGGCCGTTCGTCAAACCCGCGCAGTTCATTCCCGAAACCAAACCGATCGACGATCTCCTCCGGGAAATGAAGCAGATCGGCGATCAGATGGCCCTGGTCGTGGACGAGTACGGCGGTGTTTCCGGCGTGATCACCATCGAAGATCTCGTCGAGGAAATCGTCGGGGAGATTCACGAGGCCTCCGATATCCCGAAATCCTTCGAGGAGAGCCCGGGAACTTATGTCGTGCAGGGGAGCCTGGAACTGGCCGCGCTCGACGATCTGCTGGGAATTCCTTTTGTCGAAGATACCGAGTGCACAACGGTTGCGGGCGCGGTCGTCGAACTCTTTGGCAGGATGCCCGCGCCCGGCGAACACATCGAACACCGCGGCGTTCTCGTGGACGTGCTCGAAGCCGACCGGCGCCGCGTCCACCGTCTGCGCGTAAAGGCCCCGGCGCCGCGGAACGGCAGCCCGGCGCAGCCCGCGGCCAGCTAAGCGATGAGCGACGTTTTTCGTTCCGGTTTCGTGTCCATCGTCGGCCGTCCCAATTCAGGGAAATCCACCCTCGTGAACCGCCTCGTGGGCGAAAAGATATCCATTGTCACCGACCGGCCGCAGACCACGCGTCATGTGATCCGGGGGGTGGTTACGCGGCCTGAAGGGCAGATCGTATTTCTCGACACCCCCGGCGTGCACAAACCTATTCACCGGATGAACACACGCATGATGGACTCGGTCCGGCAGTCCATTGCCGATGCGGACGCGGTCGCGCTGCTGGTCGACGCCTCCACCCCGTTTGGAAAAGGGGACGCGTATACGGTCGAACTGGTCGGCGCGGCAAAAGCGCCGAAGTTTCTGCTTCTGAACAAGGTCGACCGGATTCCCAAGGAAGGCCTGCTTGGCCAGATCGACCACTACTCGAAACTGGCGTCGTTCGACGCCATCATTCCGATTTCGGCGCGGACCGGCGACGGCGTGGAGCGATTCGTTTTGGAAGTCATCGAAAGGCTTCCGGAAGGACCGCGGTACTATCCCGACGACCAGCCCACGGACCGGACCGAGCGAGCCCTCGCCGAAGAAACCATTCGCGAAAAGCTCATCAAGGCCACCCGCGAAGAGCTGCCGTATTCAACCGCGGTCGTCATTGAACAGTTCTCCGAAGAACCCTCCATTGTCCGCATCGCTGCCAATATCCTGGTTGAGCGGGAATCGCACAAGGCCATTGCCATTGGAAAAGGCGGACAACTGCTCAAAGCCATCGGCACGGCCGCGCGCCGGGACATCGAAGAGATGCTGGGCAGAAAGGTGTACCTCGAGTTGCGGGTGGTCGTGAAGAAGAACTGGCGGGACGACGTGGAAACGCTAAAGCGCCTGGGACTGGAGTAGCGTCACCACGTATTGTACGGCGCGGGTTCTTCCATGCCTGGAGCCAGGCCCTGGGATAACGCCTCGGACGTACTGTGGACATCGCGAACACCGCTGCTGAACAGGTCACTCGAACCGGGCAGTTTCCCCAGATCGGGATTCCACGTTCGCGTGCCCGTGATCGGATCCACCGGCACTTCGGCGATATAACCTCCGGCAACCAGGGAATCGAGAGATTCGGGCAGTTTGCCCTTATCGGCCACGTACTGATTGATGGCCTGGCGCATCATGTGGAGGCTGGCGGCAAGCCTCACTTCCTTCGATCGCTGCTTCGCCGCGTCCCAGGTTGGCCTGGCAACGGCCATCAGGATGCCGAGAATGGCGATGACCAGGATGAGTTCAAGCAGAGAGAACCCCGCCTGATAGAGCCGGCTTCTTCGTTTCGGATTCGTTCCTGAAAATCGCATAGAAACCTGTGTCGAGCCAAACGGCGCGGATGGAATACTCAAGTCGCCCGGCCCTCAGGCGGACTTGCCGGATTCGGCGGCCGAGCCCTCTACCACGTGTTATATGGCGTGCCGTCGCTGGCCAGATCGATGGAGCCGCTCGAGACGTCCACGATTCCGGTGTCGCTGCTGTTGGCGGCGACCGGAGAAACATCGATCCGGGCCTGCCAGGTTGTGGACTGGCCGGTTATGGGATCGAGGGGGACCACTCGAAAATATCCCTCATTCACCAGGTCTTCCAGGGTCTGCGGCGGGTATTTCTTGTCCGCCGTGTATTGATCGATGGCGTCGCGCATGTGGTACAGGTTCGCCTTGAGCACGGTCTCCTTCGATCGCAGGACGGAAGCCTGATACAGCGGGATGGCTATCGACGCCAGGACCATGATGATGATCATGACGATGGCGAGTTCGACCAGAGTAAATCCCCGCCGGCCGTCGTTACCAGTCTCTATATAGTGATCCATCGAGAGCTACCTCGTCGGAGATACAGTACACATCGAAAACGTTCTGCCCACCCCAGGAGCCGGTCTGGGGGTCGTCCTGATACGATCTCAACCCCCAGTCGGTGCTGTTGGTGACCGGGTCGAGCGGAACGCGCCGCAAGAACTTGAGCGTCGCTCCGGTCGCGTCGCCGATGGCTTCCACGCCATCGACGAGCGTTTCCAGGTCCGGAGGATATCCTTCGGTGTCCAGCTGCACTTCGATTCTTCCGGCGTCGGATGCGGCCTTGTAATAGTCGATCGCCTGCCGGAGTTCACGCAGCGAGCGCTTCAACTCGTACTCACGCTCCCGCTTCACGGTCTTGCTGACCAGCGGGACCGACAGGCCGAGCAGAATCGCAAGGATCCACAGCGTCACGATGAGCTCGATCAGCGAAAACGCGCGTGAACCGCGCCACCGGGCTGTGAGTCCTCGATTCATTGCACCGTTACCTGCGCCTCCGTGGTCTTACCGAAAAGCTGATAGGTCTGGGCGGCTCCTGCGGCGCTGGTTCCCTGACGAAGCCGGGCTTCGGTCAGACGCAGCGAAGAAGTCCCCTTCTTGGACCCGCTCTTCAGGGCAAGCGTTAGCAACGTTCCGTTACCGGGAGCGGGCACGATGCCACTGGCCCGCTCGAGGGTGATCCTGGCGATTCCCTTCTGCGTATCGATCGACTGGATCAGGGCGACGCCGGTGTTGTTGGCGCTCAGGAAGCCGCCTTCAGCCGCGTCCGCGATGGAAAACGCCTCCGGATCGTACTGGAAGGTCAGTTCGGCGCCCGAAACGTTGACTCCGCCATTGATATTGAGACTGACGGTTGTCGGCGCCTCTCCCCCCACCGTCACGGCCGCGGGACCAAACGTGAGGTTCGTATTGTTCGGCGCGGGCGTCGTCACGGCTGCAGGCGCCGCAACCGCCGGCGGAACCAGCGGAGCCGGCGCAGGCTGCTGTGCGGCAGCGCCGCGTCCTGCCGGAGCAGGAGTCTGAACCGGACCGGCCCCGGCCGGAGGCCCAGGCGTCGGCGCCGGCGCAGGAACCGCCGGAATGGTCAGCGAGGGACCGCACTGCTCATATCCCCGGAGTCTCGGCTGGGCGAACACGCCCGTATTCACACCGCACATGTTGTCGACCGTGACGCCCGCCATCCGGACGATATGAGGCGTGATCATGATGATGATTTCGGTCTGGTCCTTCTGCCGCCGTTTCTGGGAGAAGAAGTACCCGAACGGACCCGGAAGGTCCTTCAGCCATGGAATACCGCTCGCGGTGACGGATTCGGTCTCGCTCATGATGCCGCCGAGCATGTTGGTTTCGCCTTCCATCAGGCGGATTTCGTGCGTGATCGACCGGTTCGTGAAGATCGGCTGCGATACGCCGGAAATCAACCGGTCGCCGGCGTGCGCCGAAACGACAACCGTGGCCTGAATGGAGACATCACGATTCAGCAGGACCCGCGGTGTGATATCGAGGTTCACACCGACGTCGACGAACTGGAACTGCACAACCGCCTGGGACGTCTGCACCGTATTCTGGAAACTTCCTGAAGCGACCGGCTCACGTGTACCGATACGGAGCGAGGCCTGCAGGCCGTCGGTAGCCCGGATAGTCGGATTCTGGAGCAGCTTCGTGTGCTGGCTGGTCGCCAGAAACTGAGCGATCGTCTGTGGAATCGCCACCGAGAAATGACTCGATGAAAAACTGTTGAGGCGCTGGTTCAGCATCAGCTCCGAAGGCGCGGCCGCGGTGCCCGTGGGCAGCGCTCCGTTCTGCTGGAAGGTCAGCGTCGTGCCGGTCGGAGGCAGAATGCCCAACTGGGTCAGTTCGTTGCGGTCGACTTCGAGCACCGTCACTTCGACGACCACTTCGGACTTCGGCCGGTCGAAATTGGACACGATCTGTTC
Organism: Terriglobia bacterium; assembly: GCA_036274645.1. GTDB lineage: Bacteria > Acidobacteriota > Terriglobia > 20CM-2-55-15 > 20CM-2-55-15 > DASUFH01. Next base: position 68 of record DASUFH010000029.1, on the reverse strand, counting down.
CGCCAGGGCGACCTTGTCCGCCGTGTCGCGCAGCATGATCGCGTTCATCGGGGTGCTCATCGCGATCT
>DASUFH010000028.1:0-17625 GCA_036274645.1 Terriglobia bacterium | reverse complement strand
GTTCCGGATCGTACGTGTATCCGCTTCTGGACAATGGCGAAAATGCCTGGGGCGCGTGGGAAGGCAACGCGGCCCCGATCGTTCCGCCGGCGAAAGCGTTGCCTAATCCGTTTTACTTCGTTGCCGTGTGTTCCGACAGTCTGGAAATCGACCGGATCGACCTCAGTTCCGCATACCTGGAGGGGGCAGAAGACACCCTCAGTGATTGGGAACAGGCGAGGATCGGGGCCACCGCGAATCCAGCCGGCCCCGTTCGACGTGAAGAGATTGGGGCCGGCCCGAACTTCGCGGAGGTGGATGATCTGCTGGCGAAGCTTGAAAAGGCCAGACTGGAGAAGGCGCAGGAGACTCTGGCAAGGAGGCGCAGCCTCCACACCCTTTACCGCCAGTCTACCGGTTTGTTCAGGACCCGGGTCAGACACGCGGCTGAACTCCGGCGCTTGCGGGACGAAGCCTCGTTGCTGAAGACGCAACTTCGCGAAACGACGCGGGAACTGGAAGGATACCGTCGGCGATGGCTGGACCTCGAAGCGCGGGCGTCCCGTCCCATTCTCCGGATTTTTTGGGACCGTGTGGCTGCGCGACTGCCGTGGCTGCATCGTCAGGAGAAGTCTGCGGCTGAACCTGCGGCTCCACTTACGGCTGACGCCGCCCCTTCGCCGAGTCCTTATCCGGAAGATACCGTCGGGCCGATGCGCGGTTACCTGGACTATCCCCGGGAAGGGGAGTCCGTTTTCGGGACGACTGCGATCTGCGGCTGGGTCCACTCGACCGCGGGGCCAATTGTTGGAATCGAGGTGTCCATCGGCGACACGGTCCTCGGCTCTATCGCTCACGGGACCGCTCGTCCTGATGTGACTGCGAAACTTCCCGACCAACCGAGGGCCAGCGGATTTCAGGGAAAAGTATTCATCAGCGGCCACGAGCCTGAGGGCGACGCGCAACTGCGGATCCGGGCCTCGGACGCCGCTGGAAACGTATGGGTTTTCACGAGAGAACTCCGCATCGGCTATGACGCAAAGTTGCGCGGCATGCTCGATCCTGTAGCGGATGCCGGGCTTGGATCCGCGGTCGGGTCCACCTTCATCGAGATTTCCGGTTGGTCTTTTTCTGTTGCCGCCGTGACAACCGTGGAGGCCTGGATCGATGACCTCTACCTCGGCGCGCTGCATTACGGCGTGGCTCGTCCCGATGTCGTGACGAGCTTTCCTGAAGCGCCTCTGGCGTGCGGCTTTCGAGACACACTGTTCATTGGAGATCTGCAACTTCGGGGAAAGAAAACCCTCAAGGTCGAGATTGCCGACGCTGATGGCAACGAAGCGCGCTACACGCGCGCTATCATCTTTCCTTCACCTGCGCGCTGGAGCGCGGCCTGATCGGTTTGTTACCGCCGACAGAACGGCTTCCGGGCGCCGCGCCTCTGAGATTGATCCCCTGTCGTGCAAAAATTTGTCATGCCATTTTTCCTGGTGGGGCCGGTCCGGACTTTCGAGGCAGAGGGGGGACTCTCGATTTTCGTTGAGTAACGAAAGGGCTGCAACACGTTCTAATAGCTGCTGGCGCGTTATTCTGTTCGAATTCGGTATCGTGTTGTAGACAGGTCGCTTGCGATAGCAGGTTGCGCTTTGCAGGCGTGTCGGGGGGCGAGTGAGCAGGAGACGAAGAAGAAAAAATGGATTGAGGTGGTGGAAGGCTCTGGCGGGGACCCTCCTCGTCCTGCTCGTTCTGGTCGCGGGACTGGTCATCCTGCTTCTGACAAGCCCGGTCCGGGAATTCCTCCTTCGTCGGGTGGAGTCCGTTGGCGGCCGTGTCGGTGTTCCCTTCAAAGCCGAGGGACTCGATCTGGAACCCCTGGATCTGTCCTTCTCCCTGTCCAAGTTTGAATACGACAAGAATGGTCTTTCCATTCGCATCAGAAATCTCAAAGTGGCTTTGCCGTGGAACGCGTGGGGCCCGGATGGCATCAACGTCACTTCGTTGACGGCGGACGAATTGCACGCGCGTTTTGTGGCCCGCGAGCCGGCCGCGTCCGCAGGCGGGCCCTCTGACGAACCCATGAAGTTTCCCCTCGTTCGCATTGGCCGGCTCGATGTGAAAGACGGCAGCTTTGTCTATGAGAGTTCGTCGACGCGCATCGAGATTCCGTCCCTTTCCATGAATGTGGTCGATGGCGCCGGGAAAATCGTGCCCAAGGCGCCGGTCGCCATTGACGGCAATACCAGGGTGCGGATCGAGGAGATCCCCATACGGCTTTCCCCGGAAGGGCTCAAGTTCGGGCCGGTGACATGGACGGTCAGCGGAGATCAGAGCGGAAGCGGAACGGTTTCCGGCGAGTTTCGCTGGGCCCCGGTCGTGCGGGGCAGCGCGAACTTTGCCACAGACCCTTTTGCCATCAAGCCGTGGGACGGCATCGTTTTGCGGGGGCAAGTCGAGTACGAAAAGGGCGTCCTGACGGCGCCGGAATTCGTTGCCACCCGTGGCGACGGCGTGGTGAGCGGCGCTTTGAAGATTTCCGATTCCGGCAATTCCGTTACGGCGCGCTGGAGCAATGTCCGGATCGATCCGACCGGTGTGGACGGTGTGACGAACGGTCAACTCACGCTGGAGTGGCAGGCTCCGGATTTGAGCGACGCCCGCGGCAACGGACGAGTCAGCCTTCTCGCAGACAAATACGGAACCGCCGACAGCGATGTGACCATTGCCGATGGGCGCGCTCGACTCATGATCGATGCGACCGCGATGGGAGCGGTGATCCATGCCGATGCGGTGACCGGACTGGACCGGAGGCTTGCGGGGACGTTCAGTCTGACTCATCGTGAAAACGGCATGTTGTCGGCGGAGGGCACGCTTGCGGGCGATCTCCTGTCGCCCGTTGCAACGGCCAACATCACGGCCAGTGACGTGACCCTGCAAGGAATAGGGCCGATCGAGGCGACCGCTCAGGCGTCTTACCGCGACATGGCGGTACAGGTGACCATGGCGGACGCGCGGTACCGCAACTCGAAACTCCTGAACGGACATCTGCGAATCGATCTCCAGTCCGAAGCCATCGAAGGCGGCGCGCCGTCGATCACCGCCCAACTGCAGGACTTCATTCCCGATGCGATGGGGGAAATCGGAGCCATGGCGGAGGTTTCCGGAACCATCGAACATCCGATCGCGTCGTTCAAGGCTTCTTCAATGGGGCTGGAAATCGGTGGAACCCACATCGACAAGGTCGCTGTCGACGCTCAACTCAAAGACAATCTTCTGCAAGTCATCGAACTCGAAGCAACCCAGGATCGCGGTGTATTGCGGGTGTCGGGCGAAGCGAACCTGGCAACAGAGCAGATCACCGGAAAAGCGACGGTATCCAACCTTCGAATCACGCAGGTACGCGGCCTTTCCGGAACCGTGGATCTGAAGGCGGATATCGCCGGCACGTATCGAAAGCCGCTGGCGGACTTTCAGGGTTCGGTTGCCGACGTGACCTATCAGGGACAGGAGCACGGCGCCGCGGAGTTTTCGGGAACCGTAGATGGGGAGAAACTCCGCGCGACAGCGCGGAGCCCGAAATACCACGCATCGGTTGATGGGACGGTGGCGTTGATAGCGCCGTATGCGTTTACCGCCGATCTGAAAGTCGATCAGGGCGTGTTCGAATATCAGCAATACCACGGCTCGGCGACAGGGCGGGTCGTTGCCGGTGGAACTCTCGAGCCTGTTTCGGTCGACCGGCTTGAGGTGCAGGCGCTTAAGGTTACTGCGGAGGGCATTGATCTGACGGCTTCCGGCGCGCTCGATACCGGAATTCAGGCCGACGCGGTTGCAGACCTCGCCAGGCTGCCCCTCAACGACATCAATTTGACCGGGCAGGCGGAGATTTCCGCAATCGTGCGCGGACCGGTCACGAGCCCGGTTGTTGACGGGCAGTTGCGCACCACCGGCGCCACCGTCCAGGTCACGGGCATGCCCGAGGCGGCGCGCGTGGAAGCGGCGGTGGATTTCACACGAAATCGCTTCGAAATCCGGCAGATGCGCGCGACCTACGCCGACGCCGAGATCGTCGTCGAGGGAAACGGTTCGCTGCAGGGCTCCGGGGAGTTCACCTTCACCGCCGAAAACATTCGTCCGGAGCGGTTGCTGCCCGGCCGGCCGCTGTCCGGTGTTGTGGGGCTGGAGGGCCAGATCTCCGTCAGCGCGCCGCGCCTCGATTCGATTGAGGGACGCGCAACGGTGACCCAGCTGGATATCATCGCCGGCGGCGTTCAGTTCCATCAGACCGAGCAGGGAGAAGTCGCTCTGGCTCGCGGCGAACTGACCGTGCGGAAATTTGCGCTGTCCGGGCCGGAGACAACCGCGTCCGTGAACGGTTCCGTCAACACCAGAACCGGGAGTCTTAGTCTCGACTTGCGGGCGGATACCGACTTGAGGATCCTCGAAGGCTTCATTCCGCGGTCCAACGCGTCCGGCCACATCGACTCGCAGGTCGCCATCCGCGGAGACTACCGGCAACCTGACATGAACGGATTCGTCCGGCTGAATGACGCGCAACTTCAGCTTTTCGAGCCGCCGCTGCTGGTTTCCGACCTGAACGCCGACGTCCGCCTGAGCGGCAGCCGGTTTCAGATTCAGCGCGCTTCGGGTGACCTGAACGGCGGCGCGCTCGACCTCACCGGTGGAGGCGAGATCTCCAGGGTGGGACTGAGCAACGTGGCGATTCAGGCGTCGCTCATGGGAACCCAGCTGGAATATCCCGAAGGACTACAGAGCGAGATTGCGGCCAGGCTTTCCCTCAGCGGCAGCATGCCCAACCTGACGCTTGCGGGAAACGTTGAAGTGCTGGACGCCCTGTATCGGCAGAACGTGGATCTGCGGGGCGAGGTGTTGCGGCGTCTCACGCTGCAACAACGAAGCCGCGCGGCGGCCGCGCAGAAGAGCGCCTTCGGCCGCGATATCAATCTGAACGTGATGGTGATGACAACCGGCCCTGTTGCCGTGGCCATCAACGTCGCCAGCCTCGATCTCACCGGCGCCTTTCAGGTGAGGGGAACGCTGGCGGATCCGGTGGTCCTCGGGCGCGCCACGGTCCTTGAAGGCGGGGAAGTGTTTTTCGGCCCGGTCTCGGGCGAAGCCACAGCGCTGGGCGAACGCCGCGACCGGTACATCGTGGAGCGCGGAACGCTGGATTTCGTGAATCCCCTCCAGACCGAGCCGACGATCGACTTTGAGGCGACGCACGAACTCAAGGTCAAGAATGAACGGTACCTCATCCGCCTGCGCGTGTCCGGCACGCCTACCGACCTGCGGACGGAACTGACATCCGATCCCTATCTCTCCGAGCCCGATATCATTGCGATGTTGCTTACCGGCCGGTCCTTTGCCGATCTGCAGAGCGCGCATCTTTCCGTCGCCCGCGATCAGGTGCTCAATTACCTCTCCGGCCAGCTGACCACCCGGTTCATTCAGGGCGCGGGATCGGCGCTGGGCCTCGACACCGTGACGATCGAGCCCGTGACCATCGCCTCCGAGACAGACGTCAGCGCCCGCCTGACGGTGGGAAAGGACCTGACCCAGGGCCTGAACCTGGTCTATTCGCAGAACCTCTCCGGCGCGCGCGATCAGGCGTGGATCGTGAACTATTCCTTGTTCAAGGATTTTGTCCTTCGCGGGGTCAACCGTACCGATCAGGACCAGATTCGGTTCGAACTTCACCACGGCCTTGAATTTGGAGGTGGCCCGTCCCTTCCCCGGCGTATTGCGCCGCGGGAAGAGCCCAAGCTGCAAAGCGTGGCTTTTAACGGTTCCTCATTTTCCAGCGAAGACCTGGAAGACGAGGTGACGAAGATCGGGAAACCCTACAACATCTATCGCATGAATGACGATGTGCGGTCGCTGCGCGAGTTCTTCTCATCCTCGGGATATCCCGAAGCCCGCGTGCGGGCGAAGCGCACCGTTACGGGAGACAGTGTTGATGTCGTCTTCAATGTTACGCAGGGCCCCATGGTGCGTTTCGACTACCGCGGAGCAAAGGTGCCGCACAAGGTTCAGAAGCAGGTCCTCAGCGTATGGGAAACCGGTTTTGCAGAGACCTCGTCGCTGAGGGAAAGCCTTCGCGTGCTGCTGCGGTACTTTCGAGATGAAGGCTACCTGCAGGCGGATGTGTCTGCCCGCGATGAGGCGCTCCGTCCCGATCAGCGCCTGTTCGTGTTTCAGATCGACCTGGGCTTGAAATTCGAAGAGCCCCGGTGGCTCTTTCAGGGAATCGAGATTCCCGACCTCACTACGAGCGCGGGCGAGATCATGGACGATCCGGAGGCGATCAGGGAGGAAATCGAGTTTGATCTGAAAGGACGGGGATTTCTCGAAGCGACGGCAACCGTTCCGCAGCTGGTCATCCGGAACGGCCTCCGGCCTCGATTCGTCGTCACGATCGACAAAGGACCACTCTACAGCGTCAGCGCCCTGAATTATTCCGGGAACGCATTTTTCAGTGACGCCTGGCTGAGCTATGTGGTGCTTTTCGGTCCGACCAAGCCCACTACCATGGATGCCGCCGGCGCGGCGGGGCCTCCCGGACCCGTTCCGCCACTGGTCGCCTTCCCATATTCGGAGGAATGGCTGGGCATCGCCCGGAGGCGGATCCTGACGGAATACTGGCAGCAGGGCTTCAACGAAGTCCAGATCGTATCGTCGACGGATTACAAACCGGGCAGCGGAAAAATCGCGGTGACTTTCGAAATCCGCGAAGGAGAGCGCCAGAAAATCGCCGACATTCAGATCCACGGCGATACCCGGACCATGCTCTCCCATCTGCGACGCTACTTCCAGTTCAAGCAGAACGATCCCGTCGACTACACGCGAATCAATCTGACCCGCAAGAAGCTCTACGACACGGGACTGTTCAAACGCGTTGATATTGAGGTCTCCAGGGAACCTGTCGGCTATGTTGCCGTCGTCAATCTGAACGAGCGGGCGCCGTGGGCATTGCACTATGGATTCACGATTGCCGAAAACCGGAACGTCGCCAATTTCGATCTTGGCGTCAGCGGCGACATCACGCACCGGAACGTGTTTGGAAAGGGCATCACCGCGGGACTCAGCCTGAACATCGATCCCAGCTTTGCCGATGCGCGTCTGTTCACCTCATTTCCGGTGTTTCTGGACCGGGACGTCGCCACCACCGGTTCCATTTTTCGCACCCGGGAAACATTTGCGGATTCCGTGTCCAACACCTGGGGTATTACGATTCAGCAGTTCTGGCGGCCCAGCGATTTTTATGTGGTGTCTTATGACTACAGTCTTCGCCGGATCTCCACATTCAAAACCGATGTGACGGAAGTCAGCCCCGATATCGTGACCGGAGTCGTCCGCCTGGCGCGTTTCAACGCAACCGTGTCGCGCGACACGCGCAACGACATTCTGAATGCGACACGCGGCTCATTCCTGTCGAACAGCCTGCAGTTCGCGCCGCCGGGAATCGGCTCGACCATACGATATGTCCGGAATTACTGGCAGTATCTTCAGTTCAAGCAGATCTGGCTGCCTAATCTCATCTGGGCCAGCGCATATCGATTGGGACTGGCGGGAAGCACGGAGCCGCTTCCGGAGACGGACCAGTTCAACGCGGCCGATTCCTTGCGGGCATTCGGCCGCGATAGTCTGTCGTTCAATCCCGGAAACGCGCTGACCGTTACGAACCAGGAACTGCGACACCCGCTGTTCTGGCGTTTCGGCGTCGCGGGGTTTCTGGACGTCGGTAACAACTACGACAGCGTCAGAGTGCTGCACCTCCTCGATCAGCGATATTCCCCGGGATTCGGTTTGCGCGTCGACACGCCGTTTCTGCTGCTCCGCGTCGATCTGGCGTTCAATCCCTTTCCTGAGCCCGGAGAGAGCGCGCGCCGGGTCACCTTCGGCATCGGTCAGGCCTTCTAGTCGCGCCCGCTTACAGGGCGGTCTATGACCGCCCGACGTTTCGGAGTGGTCCCCCCTGATTTACAAAGAATTCACTTCGAAATACCGGGTGGTCATAGACCGCCCCTGGAGCAGACGGAACAGACGGAGCAGACGGAGCAGACGGGGACTGGCGTGCCACAATCCCGCGCGCCATTGAGACACCACACCAATAGACATTGCCGCCTCACGCAAAGCGCCGGCGAGACGTCGGTTGCAGTTTTCGGCGATTGTTTCAATGTTGGGCAGCGCCGACATCGGGCGCGAACGCCACGAGGCTCTGGAGCGGGTTTGCGGGCTGGCCGGGGAATGGCTTGCGGTCCAGGCGCTTGGCCTGAAGGGCGGTCTCGCTCGGGTTCCGGGGCGTGGGAGGCTGGCATCCCGGGTGCTATGACGCTAACAGAGGATTCGACGGCATATGCATATCGCCCAGGTTGCGCCCTTGTACGAGAGCGTGCCACCCCGCCTTTATGGCGGTACCGAACGTGTGGTGTGTTACATCACGGAGGAACTGGTCCGTCAGGGGCACGACGTGACTTTGTTTGCCAGCGGGGATTCGGTCACAACCGGCCGGCTCGTTCCGGCGTGCCGGTCGGCATTACGCCTGGACACACACTGCGTGGACCGGCTGGCCGCTCACTACCTGATGCTGGAGAAGGTGTTGCGGGCGGCCCCGCTGTTCGACGTCATTCATTATCACGTCGACTACCTGCATTTCTCGCTGTCGCGCCGATGCGCGACTCCGCACGTAACGACACTGCACGGCCGCCTGGACACTCCTGAGCTGGGGCCGCTGTTCCGGGAGTTCAGCGAGATTCCGCTGGTTTCGGTTTCGAGTTCGCAACGGGCGCCTCTGGCAGAGGCGAACTGGCAGGGCACTGTCCATCATGGCCTGCCTCTGGATCTGCTGCCTCTGGACGATGGCAAAGGAGGGTACCTGGCATTTCTCGGACGAATCAGTCCGGAAAAGCGTTTGGACCGCGCCATCGAGATTGCCCGCCGCGCCGGGATGAGGCTGAAGATCGCCGCCAAAGTGGACGCAGTGGATCAAACCTATTTCGATAATGAAATCGATCCGCTGATCCGGCAGCCCCATGTGGAGTTCATCGGTGAAATCGGCGAGTGCGCCAAGGCGGAGTTCCTCGGAAAGGCGCGGGCGCTCCTGTTTCCGATCGACTGGCCGGAGCCGTTCGGGCTGGTCATGATCGAGTCCCTGTCGTGCGGCACACCGGTTGTGGCGTTTCGTGGCGGCTCGGTGGAGGAGTTGATTGAAGATGGCGTGACGGGATTCGTCGTCGACGGCATGGACAGCGCGGTTCGCGCCGTCAAACGGATCGGGGAAATTGACCGCCGGCGATGCCGGGCTGTCTTCGAGGACCGGTTTTCCGCCCGGCGCATGGCGGCGGACTATCTGGCGATCTACGATCGCGTGTGCCGTCCCGCCAGACTGTCGATGCCGCTGGAAGTGGGGGGCGCGTTGTGAATGGCGATGCGCTGATCAGCGAGACGCTTGTCGCGGACGGCCTCGCGGCCGAATCGGATTTTGAGAGCCAGTTCTATATTCACGGTACGTCTTCGTTCGCGGGCGGCCGTCTCCTTGCCCTGAAAAGCGGGCACATGTTCGGACTCTTCGATCACTATGGCGATGTCCATCCATTTGGCGAACAGGGCATCTTTAACGAAGGAACACGCTTTCTTTCCCTCCTGAGCCTGAAGGTCGGCAAGAGCCGTCCGCTCTACCTCAGTTCAGCGGCGAAAATGCGTAACGACACGCTCGTGATCGACCTGTCCAATCCCGACTTTCACAATCATTGCGGCGACATGATTCCCCGCGGAACCATTCACATCTGCCGCTCCATTTTTCTTTGGAACGGAACCTGTCATCAATCCCTGGAGTTCACCAATTTCGGGATTCACCCGGTCGAATTCCAGCTGGTCCTCCGGAGCGCGGCGGATTTTGTCGACATCTTCGAGGTGCGCGGGATGCGGCGGGAACGGCGAGGCCTGCGCGAGGAGCCTCAACGAACAGACCGGCGTGTGGCGTACGGGTATGAAGGTCTCGACCATGTGTACCGGCGAACGGTGATGGAGTGGAGTCCCGCTGCCGAAATCCTCTCCGACGGCGGCGCCATGTTTACGCTTTCCCTGGGGCAGCGGGAATCGACAACGATCTACATTTCCATCGATTGTGAGATCGGCCGGGCCATGCCGACCCGCGTCCCCTACTCCGAAGCGTTGCGCGCCCTCGTCAGCGAACTGGGCAGCCTGCACTCGGATTTTCTGTCAATCGAAAGCTCCAGTGGCGCTTTCAACGACTCGCTGAACCGTAGTTGCGCCGATCTCTGCATGCTGGTAACGCATACGCCGGAAGGGCTGTATCCGTACGCCGGCGTGCCGTGGTTCAGCGCGCCTTTCGGGCGCGATGGAATCATTACCGCCATGCAACTGCTGTGGGTGAATCCGGCCATCGCCCGCGGTGTGTTGTCGTTTCTGGCGGCCGCGCAGGCTAAAACCGTTTTACCCTCTGCCGACGCCACACCGGGCAAGATTGTTCACGAGATGCGACGTGGAGAAATGGCCAACCTTGGCGAGATCCCGTTTCGTATGTACTACGGGAGCGTGGACGCCACGCCGCTGTTCATCATGCTTGCGGGGGCCTATTACGAATGCACGGGCGATCGCGCTTTCATCGAGACGTTGTGGCCCAATATCGAAGCGGCGCTGAACTGGCTCGATCGATATGGCGATGAAGACAGTGACGGCTTTGTGGAGTACTCCCGCCAGTCCGAAGCAGGACTGACGCACCAGGGGTGGAAGGACTCCCGGGATTCCATCAGCCACGCCTACGGCGCCCTGGCGGAAGGCGCCATCGCGCTCTGCGAAGTGCAGGGTTACGCCTATGCGGCCAAGCTGGCCGCCGCGCGGCTGTCGGCCTTCATGGGAGACAAGACAGGCGCGACCGAACTGGAACGCAAGGCGCGGGCGCTGAAGGAAATGTTCGAACGCGCCTTCTGGTGTGAGTCGAAAAGCACGTATGCGCTGGCCCTCGACGGGAAGAAGAGACGTTGTGACGTGCGTTCATCCAATGCCGGTCACTGCCTGTTTACGGGAATCGCTTCTGCCAGCCACGCGGCTCTGGTGGTTCGCGGACTCATGGCGGAGGGTTCGTTTTCGGGCTGGGGCATCCGCACGCTCGATGCGTCGGAGGTTCGCTACAACCCGATGTCCTATCACAACGGATCGGTCTGGCCGCACGACAACGCGATTATTGCGCAGGGTTTTTCCGCATATGGTTTCAAGGAGGAAGCGCTGCGCATCCTGACTGCGCTGTGCGAGATCAGCCGCAACTCCCTGCTTTACCGTCTTCCGGAACTCATCTGCGGGTTCCCTCGCACAGAAGACCATGGGCCCACCCTGTATCCGGTCGCATGCTCTCCTCAGGCGTGGGCGGCCGGCTCCCTGTACATGGCCCTGCAGGCCTGTCTGGGATTGCGCGTCGACGCCATCGGCAAGCGCCTGCTGATCGAATATCCGGTTCTGCCGGCCTTCATCAAGGATCTGCACATCCGCAATCTGCGGGTTGGATCCGCGCTGGTCGATCTGTCGCTGCATCGACATCCCGACAGCGTCGGCGTCAATGTGGATCGACGAACCGGCCCGGTCGAGATTGTCGTGGTGAAGTAACCGGCCCGTTGGTCAATCCCACAACCACCGGTCTGAGGTACGAAATCGCGACGATCGCGGTACCCGGAACGGCGCGCCCACCCCGAATCGCCGGGCGGAACCGCCACTGGCGGATCGTCTGGACGGTCCCATGGGTCAGAGAGTCCACCGCGTTGACGACGTGGATTTCGGCGGGCTCCCCCTGCGCGTCAACGTCGACCTGAACGATAACGATACCTTCTGCGACCGACGTCGGCGGGAAACCCGGATCGGTCACGTTAATGGGCAGAGGCGGCGCGTCTCCCGGATCACGCCGGTCCGCGAAGCCCGTCAGATAGCGCGTCTGGTCCGGAAAAATCGTCCTGGCTCGAAAGAAAACCGTCACGCTGACCATCTGCGGCTTGCGCGTTTCGTTCCGGAATTTCCATTCCCGCACGGCCGCCACAACGGGCGCGGTAAACGAAGCGGCCCCCAGTTCGACCTGCGCATGGTTCGGAAACCCGTCTTCGTTCAAGCCGACATTGAGAACGATCACTTCGGAATCGAGCGAATTTTCGGGCGGCGACGGGGGAGGCGCGTACTCGAGCGCGAGGGGCGCCGTTAGCTGGAGCGCGAGCAGGGCGGTCATCGTGCGGAGAATCATGGTCCCTCCCGTGGCGATGTCCGGAGACCCGGGTTTACCGGATCCACGGACATCGCCCGTCCAATTTCATCTTTTAGACGCCGCGATCCTGCATAGGGCGCGCGCTCAGTCGGAGGAGTAGCGGCCTCGCAGGTCGTTTTCATCGCGGTCGAGCTCCCGCCCCTGCCCGTCTTCGAGAATAAAGACGTAGTGGTGTCCCCGCCGGATCCAGGGCGCCGGCAGATTACCGGCCGGCCCGGCGCCGAACAGTTGAGGCGGATTGTTGTCCACTCGGACATAGACCCGGGCATTCGGAGGTCCGGACCAGACCACATTGTGGTCGGTGTCGATGCGGATGTTCGCTTCCGGCCGCCGGGGGCGATCGGGGCTCTGTTCGAACCCCCGCTCGTACCCGGCCTGATAGGCTCGGAGATCCCTGCCGCGCCAGTCTCGGGCGCCCGGGTTGAATGGATGTCCGTATCTCCGGTCCCGCCGCCCCTGTTGCAGACCCGCCTGATAAGGCGCGCTGTTGGCGGCTGACGTTCCGTATCCATCATGATAGTGGAGACCGTTGCGGCTGAATCCCCGGTCCGGTATGCCAACCTGCAACGGTTGCTCCAACTGGAATGTCAGAGCCGTTTCCGCAGGGATGGACAACTCTTTGCCCCGGGTCAGCGCCTGCGCGCCCGCCCCGGCGGCGGCGCCGAGGCCGCTTCCGATAGCCGCGCCCTTACCGCCGCCGGCGATGGCGCCCAGCACGCCGCCGATAATCGCGCCGCCTCCAACAAATTTTCCTGTTCGCTTGTTTTTACCGAGGCTCTCCTTCTTGCCGCTGGCCACCACGGTTTCCTGGGTTTCGATACCCAGCCGCCGGCCGTTGACAATGACTGATTCCAGGTCCAGCGCATACACGTCGTCTCCGACGAGCCGAACGATCAATTCCACGTTCGATCCCCGTGGAATCACGACATTTCCCCGCCGGTCTTGAACATCGGCGTCGACCACGCCATTGTAGACGCGCCCGTCACTGTGACTGACTTCGATGCGTTCGGTCGTCCGTATCGGTATGGCGACCCCCGCTTCAACAATACTTCCACCTTGAGCAGCCGCCGTTGCCGTAGCGGACAGAGACAGGAACAAAAACACCCACAGGCCGTGCAGATATCGGTTTATGCCCGACTGGCTTTGCATGATGCCTCCTTCAAATGGAACGGAAACCCTTCCAGGCCGGGCGTCCATTCAGGAGGTGATGGAGTGAGAAACGACAGATGGGCGGCATGCGAGACTGGGAGAGTTCTTATCTACTGGTCACGGAGCAATAGCGGCGCCAGGTCTGTGGACGAGCTAAAGATCTGAAGAAGCAAGGCCGGCCACCCGAGGAATCGGGGCGATCCGCGTGGCTGAACGTACCGCCTGTTCAAAAGACGAACGCCGGATCCTCCGCAGTGAGGGGGATCCGGCCCGAGAGGATGCGTTACTTGACGGGAGGCAGCGCCGATTTGCCGGCTGGTGGGTGTTCGTCAACCGCGATGGCATAGAACCCGCTGACGGCGTAGGTATTCATTACCGCAACCATGTCCATGGCTCCCCGCTGTCCGTAGAGTTCGACGATTTTTGCGAAGGTGGCGGAATCCACCTTCTTGTTGGTAAAGAGCTGCCGGCCGAACTGAATAATGGCGGCGTCTGCTGCGGGGACGTCCGTCAGCGCGGCGTTGCGGCGCACGACGTCGAGCGTCCGGGCGTCAATTCCAGCCCCCAGCGCGGCCGGCTCATGTCCATTCCATTCCAGCGCATAGTTGGTTTCACGGCAAGCCACCATGATCGCGAGTTCACGCGCGCGGGGAGACAGCGTTCCGGCCACGGCTGCGTTGTGCAGGTCGAACAGCGCCTTGGCGACAGCCGGATTGTAGGCGGCGAAAGCCAGCGGCCCGCCGAGCGACCCGTCCGCGCCGCGACCGGGCAGAACGTCGTAGATCTTCTGTCCCGCGTCGTCCAGCCTGGCGCGCTGAATGTAGGGCAGCCGGGCCAGCGAGGCCGAATTGATGTCCGCGGGAAGTTGGGCCGTTTGGGCCGCCGTCAATACGGCCGCGCCCGCAGCCAGGAACGTTACGGTCCAGAGGATGGGTCGGTGTCGAGTCATCATCATTTCTCCTGCTTGAAAGTGCCGGCAGCCGCTCCGGTTTCTGCTGGTTGAAGAATGCCGGCAAGCCGTCGTTTCAACCGCGTAAGATGCGCGGAGGCAACGCCGCCGGCCTGATTGGTCCTTCCGGGGCGATCGGGCATGAATAGTACTTTAGGGAAAGCGCCGTCGCGCGGAAAAAGCGTGGCCCGTAGAAAGATGGCCGTTCTCCCTGGCGGGTCTTGGGGCCGGCGCCCTTCAGTGCGGCGTTTTGTGCAGTTTAATCCGCACTTTGGCCTTGCTTCTTTCCCGGGGGCATGGCTAAGCTCCATTCTTCGCCAGTTTCCGAACAACGGATATCTGCGCGCCGCGCCTGGCGACTGGGCTTACAGACGAATCGCCGACGGTAGACGGTCCATTCTTCACTCCCGCCCAATCCCGCACGGCGCTGTCGGGCTTATTTCGCAGAAGACGCTCCCCATTTGCGGTTGACTGGACATGAAACAGCGCAGCTCATTGTTGCTGGGTCTGGGGATGGTGGCGGCATACTTCTGCACGGCCCGACTGGGGCTCTCGCTGGCTGTCTTGCATCCCACTGCGCCCGCGCTCTGGCCGCCGGCTGGAATTGCCCTTGCGGCGCTGCTGGTCTGGGGATTGAGATTCTGGCCGGCCGTATTTGCCGCGTCGTTTCTGGTCAATCTCAACGTTGCCGGCAGCGTTCCCGCAACGCTGGCGATCGCCGCGGGAAATACCCTGGAAGCCATCCTCGGAGCGTGGCTGATCCGCCGGTTCGCGCGGGGAGTGCGGGCCTTTGAAACTCCCCGTGGGATTTCCCGGTTCGTTCTCTGGTGCATTCCCGGCGTGATCGCCGGCGCGACGGTTGGGTTAGCGGGGCCGGGCCTCGACGGATCGGCCGGTTGGGATCAGCTTGCCGCGATTTGGTCGACGCGGTGGCTGGGCGACTTCTTTGGCCTGTTGATCGTGGCGCCCTTTCTGGTCGCGTGGCTGATCCGGCCCCTGCCGATCCTGAGCCGCTCGCGCGTGATCGAGGCGATCGAGTTGCTGGTCGCCATCGTTCTTCTGAGCCAGATCATTTTTGTGGAAACGCTGGCCCCCGGCCCGCGGAGCCAACTCAAGTACCTGACGATTCTGCCTCTGATCTGGGCATCGCTGCGTTTTGGCCAGCGTGGCGCGATGACTTCCGTGATTCTGGTCGCGTCAATTGCGCTGTGGGGCGCCATGCACGGCGTGGGGCCGTTTGTAACCGCCGACCCCAATGAATGCCTGCTGCTCATGCAAACCTTCCTCGGAGGCATGACGATCACCGCCTTGCTGCTGTCCGCTGTCATTGCCGGCCGGCAGCGCGCCGAGGCGCGGCTCCGTACGCGGGACGCCGTGAGCCGGACTCTCGCCGAATCGGCCACCATGGAAGAAGCGGCGCCCAGGATCGTACAGGCGTTGTGCGAGAACTGTGGCTGGGACATGGGCGCGGTATGGCTGGTGGACCGGGCTGCCCACGAGCTCTATTGCGTGGATGTGTGGTGTTCCGACGCCGGTCGCGCGCCGGGCTTCGATTCCTCGGTTCGACAACTTCGTTACGCCGAGGGCGCCGGCCTGCCCGGCCGGACCTGGAGCGCGCGGACCCCAATCTGCGTTGCCGCCGAGGTGGTGGATGAGCGCCCGACCATGCTGATTCCGGTGGGGCTGAAGAGCGCCTTCTGTTTTCCCATCAAACGTGGCCAGGATGTGCTGGGGGTTGTCGAGTGTTTCAGCGCGCAGTCCCGTGAGCCGGATGACGATCTGCTCGAACTCCTGGAATACATGGGAATGCAACTCGGCCAGTTCATCGTACGGACCCAGGCCGAAGCGGCCCATGCGGAGCTGTTGCGGAGGGAGCGCGAAGCTCGTCTGAGCGCCGAGGCCGCGCAGGTCGAGGCGGAACGGCGGCTCGACGAGCGCCGTCAGGTCGAGGAGGCTCTCGGGCGGTGGGCTCGAGAACCGTTCGTCGATGAAACCCGGCCGGCGATCTGGCGATACGGTGTGCCTCTGGTTTGCGTCATCTCGTTCCTGCTCGCGCGTGGCGCGCTTGGCGACACGCTGGGAGGGGAACTGGCGCTGCCGACCCTGTTGGGCGCCGTCGCCATTGCCATGTGGTACGGAGGGGTGGGGCCCGGGCTGGTCGCGTGCGTGCTGGGTTACGCCGGCGCAAACTGGCGTTCCATTGTGGAGCCCGAGTTGTGGAGCTTTGGGGCAAAGGAAGTGACCGCTTTCGGGGTTTACCTCGGCGGTTGCCTGGCGATCATTGCCGCTGGAAGCGCCATGCGGCGGTCCGAACGCCACGCCAGGTCCAGCGCCCGGCTGGCCGTCAACCGGCAGGGGATGGTCGAAGCGGAGATGGCGGCCCGCGAAGAAGCGCAGATGTCCCTTCGCACTGCGGAAGCCCAACTGCGGTTGATTACCGAACGCACGCCGTTGATGCTCACGCGCTGCAGCCGCGACCTGCGCTACCTGTATGTGAACCGCGCCGGCGCCAGGATGTTCGGTTTGACCCCCCAGGAGATGATCGGCAAACCCATTGCGGAAATCATCGGGACGGGGGCGCTGGCGACGATTCGTCCGTATATCGACCGGGTTTTGTCGGGGCAGACCGTCGGCTACGAAACCGAGGTCCCCTATGCCCGCGCCGGTGTGCGGACCGTGCGCGTGGTCTATGTGCCGGACACTGACGAGCGCGGCGCGGTGGTCGGCTGGGTGGCGTCGGTTGACGATGTGACGGACCGTTACCGCGCCGAAAAGGCCCGCCGCCAGAGTGAGGAGCGGACCCGCCGCATCGTCGAGACCGCGATGGACGCGGTTGTCAGCGTCAATGTCCAGGGGGCGATCACCGACTGGAACCCCCAGGCCGAGCAGATTTTCGGATGGAAAGAGACCGAGGTCGTCGGGCGATCGCTGTCGGAAACCATCATTCCGGCGCGCCATCGCAGGGAACTCGAAGCGGGACTGGAACGGTATGGCAAGTCCGGCGCGAGCCCGGTCCCCGGCAGGCGCATCGAAGTTCTCGCCCGGCGCCGGGATGGAAGCGAGATCCCGGTCGAACTCTCGGTCACTTCTTCCATCACCGGCGAGCAGATGTTCTTCCATGCGTTTATCCGGGACATCACCGATCGCAAGCGAGCCGAGCAGCAACTGCAGGATCGAGAGCACATTCAGCGACTGCTGGAGGAAGTCGGCCTGCTGGCGGCGCGGGCCGCGGAGGACAAGGCGCCGTTCGAACAGTTGCTCCTGC
>DASUFH010000027.1:0-8736 GCA_036274645.1 Terriglobia bacterium | reverse complement strand
TCGATGATCCCCTGCGATTTTCCGACCTGACCGAGGATCGGTCCACCAACAGCCAGAGCCAGCGCCAGCGCGGCGCCCAGGATGGCCAGTGTTTTCGAACGCATGTTCAGTCCTCCTTACAATATCGAACAGCTAGATTTCGGGCTTCTCCGGCGATGCCAGCGCCGGATGTTTCCAGGTGAACACCAGTCCCACCAGTCCAAGTTGCAGCATCGCGCCAGGGGCCAGAGCGGGTGGCGCTTTGGCCCGCATGATTTTCATGAACAGTTCCATGCCTCCCGCCGACGGGTCGGCTTCAAGCTGGAATTCCATGTTGCCACGGTAGTGGAGCGCCACTCCGGCGAGGCCGCTGACGGCGCAGAGAACCATCACGATCCGAAGCCATCGCAGCGCGGGACGTCCTGGACTCAGCAGGTTCCAGATGACCGTGCCGAGTCCCAGCAGGATCAGCGCGAGCGGGATCAGCTGAGGCAGGTCCTGATAGTGCTCCAGCAGGATCAACTCCGCCCCGGATCCGAGGAATCCGACGAGCAGGACCGCCAGCAACGCGCGGCGTGGAAACGACGTGTCAGTGGATGTCACAGGACATCTATCTTATACCGCCCGGGTCAAGCGTTGTATTCGACATCGCAACATCGGGCGTCGGACAGCCGAACTGGCCGCGCCCGCGTCTGCTATGCTAACGAACCTTCGGAGGAGTGGAGAGGCAATGAGTGATCGAATTGTCATCGCTCTGGACGTCAGTTCAGGGGGGGAGGCGCTCAGGCTGGTCGATACGCTGACCGGCGCGGCGGGGATGTTCAAGATCGGCTCGCAGCTCTTTGTGGCGGAGGGGCCCGCGATTGTGCGCGAGATTGTGGCGCGGGGATGCCGCGTGTTTCTCGACCTCAAGTTTCACGACATTCCCAATACCGTGACGAAGGCGGCCGTGGAAGCGGCGAGACTGGGCGTATCGATGATGACCATCCACGCGTCGGGTGGCCGCGCGATGATGTCTTCGGTGGCCGCCGGTCTGCGCGAAGGGTTTGGCGAAGACCGCCCCATTGTCGTCGCGGTTACGGCGTTGACGAGTCTGAGTGACGCCGCTCTGCGCGAATGCGGCGTGTCGCGATCAATGGATGAACAGGTGCGGGAACTGGCGTTGCTGGCCAGAGACTCCGGTATTGACGGCGTCGTGTGTTCGCCCAAAGAAATCGCCATGATTCGCGGCGCCGCCGGTCCGGGCTTCAAGATCGTGACTCCGGGAATCCGCATGTGCGGCCAGCCCCTGCATGATCAGGAGCGCGCCGCTACTCCGCGCGAGGCGGTGGCCCGTGGCGCCGATTACCTGGTGGTGGGCCGCGCGGTCACGGACGATGCCGATCCGCGCGCGGCGCTCGAGCGCCTGATCCAGTCCTTGTAGGATTACGAAACCGATCTGTTCCATCTGTTTTAGGGAGTTCGTCATGAGCGCCGGAAAACCGTCCCCCAGGCATTTCTCGATGATCCGCGGATTCCATCTCGCGGACGTGTTCACGCTCTCCAATGGTTTTTGCGGAGTCAGCGCTGTCTTTGAGTCGATGCGATTTCTGGTTGGGCAGGGCGCGGAACACGCGTGGGCGGCCGCTCTCCTGATTCCGGTGGCCCTGGTTTGCGACGTGCTCGATGGCCGGGTGGCGCGCTGGCGCCATCGCGCGTCATCGATGGGACGCGAACTGGATTCGCTCGCCGACGTGATCTCCTTTGGCGTCGCGCCGGCTGCAATTGCCTTCGCGGTCGGACTGAATTCGTTTGCGGATCAGCTGATCCTGGCGTTCTTCGTGGTTTGTGGCGTGAGCCGTCTGGCGCGCTACAACGTCACCGCGGACGCGCTGTCTGCCGAGACGGGGAAAGTGAAGTACTTCGAGGGAACACCCATTACGACCAGCATCGTCGCGCTGGCTCTGACGATGGCGGCGTTTCACCACGGCAACCTCTTTCCGGTCGCCGGGACAGGCCTGCACCTGGTCAGCGTTCTGTTCCTGATCTCGGGCTGCCTGATGATCAGTAAAACGATCCGGATTCCGAAACCCTGACCGCTCAGACCGTAACCGAAGGGATGGAAGCCCCGGCTTGCGGGGCTTTCCCATTGTCGGTGGATAGATTTCCGCTCAGCCGAGGCACTCGTTGCCGAGGAACCCTGCGCCACCGCAATACTTCACGTCCTGCAACTGGAGCAGGAGGCCGTCGGGATCCGTGAAATACAACTCGGGTGTTCCTTCGGGCGCGCCGCCGCGATTCGGCATCCGCATGCTGATATAGGAACGCATCGGTGGCGTGGCGCCCTGTCCGGCGCGTTCGGTAATGCCGAAGCCGGCCAGCGTCTTCATGATTTCGTCGGGGTTGAAGTTTTCCATGTTCATGCAGACATGGTTGACATTGGCTGCCGGGGCAGCGCCTCCACGTCCGCGCCCGCCGGCGCCGCCCATGAACATGATGAAGCCGACTCCAGGGCCGATGCCGAGACCCGGCGCGCCCTGTGTGGTTCCGATGGGGCCCTGGCGCGATCGGATCGGCAGGCCGAAGACGGTTTGATAAAACGTATTGGAGCGATTGGCGTCGGCCGTGGCGATCGTGAAGTGACTGAGATCCTTCACGGCGAGCAAGCCCTTCTTCGGCGCCGCCTCCACGGTCGAACAGATTTCCCCCAGCGCGCCGGCGCCGCCGCAGTATTTCGTGTCCTGCAGCTGCACAATGAAGCCGTCCGGATCGCCCACAAAGAGTTCGGGTGTTCCATCCTTCGCGCCGCCCTTGTCCGCGCCGCGCCGTCCGACCCGCATTTTCATGGCGCCCCCGCTCAGGCCGGGGTCGGATTCGGCCGCTTTGCTGAGGCCATGTTGCATCAGCGTTTCGATGGCTCGATCCGGGTTGAAGTTGTCCACGCCCAGTCCGAGGTTGGCCACGATACCAGGCGCGCCGCTCGCCGGGGACAGCGCGAGGAACTGCGGCCCCCCGCCGATGCGCATGATCACCGTGGATCCCTGCCGCGCCTGAATCGGCATTCCGAAAAGGCTCTGATAGAAATCCACGCTCTTCTTCACATCGGAAACCATCAGGCCAAAATGATTGATCGTCTTTACGGCAAGGGGCGGCTTGGCCGCCTGGCCGAAAACGCGCGGCGCGGCCGCCAGCGCGGGAATCGAAAAGAGAAGCTCTCGACGTGTCATCTTTAGTGCGCTCCAGCTGATTTCGGGCGCCTCATAGACTACACTCTCCGACCGTCCTGCGCACGCGATTTTGCCCCGATGCAGGGGCGGGTCTATGACCGCCCACCATGTTTCGGAATGGTTCGCACGTTGGTTCAGGGCCCTTCAAGAAGTGTCCCCAGGACCGTCCACAATGTTTCGGACTCAAGATCGTGGGCGGTCATAGACGTCATAGACCGCCCTTACATGGGGAGGGAAGAACTTTCTCTTGAATGCGCGCTCCACAAGACGGTTCAAAAAACGTACAATGGGCGGTCTCGACCGCGGCGGTGTTTTAATTCGGAGAGGTGCTGGAGCGGTTGAACAGGCCGGTCTCGAAAACCGGAGTGGGGGTAACTCCACCGTGGGTTCGAATCCCACCCTCTCCGTTTCATTTCTCTGGACAGACTGATGACTATCTCAATTGACGAATTGAAGGAAAAAGGCAGGCGTCTGCGCGTACACGCGCTGACAGCCACAACAGCGGCAGGGTCGGGACATCCATCGTCCTGCCTGTCGGCGGCGGATCTGGCGGCGGTCGTATTCTTCAGACAGATGCGATTTGATCCCGCGGACGCCGGTAATCCCGCCAACGACCGGTTCGTTCTCTCCAAAGGCCATGCCGCTCCGTTGCTCTGGGGCGCGCTGGCGGAGGCCGGGGCGATTGATGCGGACCGGCTGCCGACGTTGCGGCGAATCGACAGCGACCTGGAGGGACATCCGACTCCGCGCATGCCGTGGGTGGATGTGGCGACGGGATCTCTTGGGCAGGGGCTTTCCGCTGCGCTGGGAGAGGCGCTGTCATCCCGCCTGGACGGCGTGGATTTCAACACCTACACGCTGTTGGGCGACGGAGAGTGCGCGGAGGGATCCGTCTGGGAGGCGGCCGCTCTGGCCAGCTACTACAAGGCCTCCAACCTGTACGCGATTGTCGACGTCAACGGGCTCGGACAAAGCCAGCGCACGATGGACGTTTTCGACGTCGATCGTTTCGTCGACCGGTTTCGCGCATTCGGCTGGTACGCGCTTGCGGTGGACGGTCACAGCTATGAGGCCATCATCGACGCCTTTGATCGCTGCGAACGTGAAGGCGGCGCCCGCCCGCGCGCGATCGTGGCGCGGACCATCAAGGGCAAGGGTGTGCCCATGATGGAGGATCGCGAAGGATGGCACGGTAAGGCCGTGCCCAGGGCGGATCTGGAAAAGGCGCTGGCAGGGCTTTCCACGCCATTTGCTTCCAATGGCTATCATCCCCATCCCCGGCCGCGTCCGCAGAAGCCGGCGCCCGGGTCCGGCGCGCGTTTTCAGGTCACCCGCAAACCGGATGAACTGGCGGCAACGCGTGAGGCGTACGGTGACGCGCTGGCCAAGCTGGCGATTGCGGATCCGCGCGTGGTGGCGCTCGATGGCGACACGAAGAATTCGACTTTTGCGGAGAAGGTGATCCCGGCCAAAGGGGATCACTTCTTTGAAATGTTCATTGCCGAGCAGAACATGGTCGGCGTGGCCATGGGGCTGGCCGCAAGGGGCAAGACGCCCTTCGTTTCCACGTTTGCAGCGTTCCTGACCCGCGCCTACGACCAGATCCGCATGGCCGGCGTCTCACGGCTCAATATCAAGTTCTGTGGTTCGCACTGCGGTGTTTCGATCGGAGAGGATGGTCCTTCGCAGATGGGACTGGAAGACCTGGCCATGTTCCGGCCGATTCCGAACTGCGCCGTTCTGTATCCCTCCGATGCCGTGTCCGCCGAATGGCTGACCGCCGAGGCCGCAGCCTACTCCGGTATGTGTTATGTCCGCACGACCCGGCCGAAGACGCCGGTGTTGTATGCAAACGACGAGAAGTTTCCGATCGGCGGATCGAAGATCCTCCGGCAGTCTGCGGACGACCGGTTGACGATCGTGGGCGCGGGGATCACCGTGCACGAAAGCCTGAAAGCGGCCGCTACGCTGAAAGAGCAGGGGATTGCTGTGCGGATCGTTGACGCTTACTCGGTAAAACCCATCGACGCCGCAACTCTGCTTTCTTGCGCCGCCCAGACCGGCGGGCGGATGCTCGTTGTGGAGGATCACTATTTTGAGGGTGGTCTCGGCGACGCGGTCCTGAACGCTGTCGGCAACCAGGCGCGGGTGGTCAAGGTGGCTGTGCGAGAGATTCCACGGTCCGGCCCTCCCGAAGCGCTGCTGGACAAATACGGCATTTCGGCGCGCCACATTGTGGAGGCGGCCCGGCGCCTTCTTGAGGAAAAGAAATGACCAGGCCAACGAAGGGTCCCGAACTCTCATCGGATTTTCGCGTGGTGGTCGAAGTCGACGGGCATCCGGTGGGTTTTCTGGAACTGGACGTGGATCGCTTGTGGCCATTGATCCAGCACCGGCGCGGCAACGCGCCGGCGGCGGAGTGGATCGACGCGGGCCGCTTCGACGCGGCGCTGCGGGCCGCCGTGGTCAAGCGGATGCGGGCGCGTCTGCAGGCGCGCCTCTATCCCATTCTGGGCGATGAGATCGTCAAGGCGGAACTGGAGGTCGAGGAGTTGTCACTGCGCGCCGAGGCCGTGGCCCAGACGTTTGGTTCGTCCCGCGCCGATATCGAAAAGCTCGTCCGGGATTCCGGCCGGACCTTGGCCGACTTCGACGCCTTCTTCTGGGACTACCTGCTCAACGACCGGGAAACGGATCTCAAAAAGGCCTGGAAGACGTCAAAGCGGGGCGCCTGACCGGCGGTACTCCGCTTCGATCACCGACCGCATTCCTCCCCGCGAACTGAACTCTCCGGTGAGCTTTGCCGCGATGGGCTGGCAGGCGGCCACGATATCGCGCAACATGCAGTTGACCGCATTCTCGTAGAAAATCCCCACGTTGCGATACGCCTGAAAGTACATCTTCAACGACTTCAATTCGAGGCAGAGCTTGTCGGGCTGGTACCGGATTGTGATTGTTCCAAAATCGGGCAGGCCGGTCTTTGGGCAGATGGCAGTATATTCCGGCATCGTGATGCTGATTTCATAGCCGCTGAACTGGTTGGGCCAGCATTCAATGGGAGGAAAATCCGTGGAGATTCCGGACCGGGCGTGTTCTTCGGTGTAATCGCTCACGACGGGAGATTATAGCCAAATAAAAAGGCCTTCGGGGGCATCATGCGCCCGAAGGCCTCTGTTCCTAGTCTCCTTCATCGGCCACTGCCCGAGACCCGCTGGTGACGTCCGTTTCACTTGGGCTATCCATGCCCCCGCGGCCATCCCTGATCTCCGGCTTCATCCGACTACCGTCCCTGGCGGAGTTACCTTGTTGCTCCTAGGAATACCAGTCTCTCGCGAGACGGGGGTGATTTTCGAGTCAGGCCAGGTGTATTGCAAGGGGTTTTTTCCCCCGATTTCGATTATGATTTTGAACCATATGCAAGGAAAAAAGAGCCTTCCAATTGTCATCATTGTCGCGGGTGTGGTGTTGGCCGCCGGCGCCGCTTTTCTGTTGCGCCGGAGCGACGCGGATACCCCGCCGAAGATCGAAGACCGCGTCGTCGATACCGGCGCGGGCGGCCATTTACGGGGAGCGCCCGACGCCCGGGTCACCCTCGTCGAGTACGGTGACTTCCAGTGTCCGAGTTGCGGGTACTACTTTCCGATCGTGGAAAGTCTGCTGGAAGGAGCGCCGGATCTGGTCAAACTGGAGTTCCATCATTTCCCGTTGATTCAGGTTCATCCCAACGCGCTGCCGGCGGCGCTGGCAGCCGAGGCCGCGGCAGAACAGGGGAAGTTCTGGGAGATGCATGACCTGCTGTTCCAGTCTCAGACGGCATGGTCCGCCAAGCCCAGCGCCGAGGAAGACTTTGTCGTGATGGCTCAGCGGCTGGGTCTCGATTCGGAAAAGTTCAAGCAGTCGATGAAGTCCGACGAGACGCGGGCTCGCGTTCTCAAAGACGTGGAACGGGGCCGGGCCGCGCAGGTTGAAGGGACTCCCAGTTTCTTCATCAACGGTCGTCCGGTTCATCCGCTGCCTCAATCCGTCCAGGCGTTCAAACAGATCGTCGAGGAGGGTGTCGCTTCCAAATGAACCTCCGCGCGGCGGCAACTGCCGTGGTTGCGTTCCTGGGCATGGTCGATGCGATGTTCCTTGCATCATCGCATGGTCCGGTGCCCTGCCGTTTGACGGGAGGCTGCAACGACGTGTTGCACAGCGCCTACTCGTCCGTGGGCGGCGTGCCGCTCCCCTGGTTCGGCCTGGCGTTCTACCTGTTCGCGTTCAGCCTGGCCGTCCTCGATCTGACCGGCGCCGGGCGGGCGTTGCGCTGGCTGTTCTGGCCGGCCCTGGCGGGTTTCCTGGTCTCGGTCGGGCTGGTCGGAATTCAGGCGTTTGTCCTGAAGGCGTTTTGCGAATACTGCCTGGCGTCCGCCGGGCTCGTAACGACCATATTTGCGATTTCGATGTTTTCGCGTCTCCGTCCGATTCCGGACATCCTTCAGCGAACACCTTCTCCGGACTGAGCGGGACGCCGGGGGCGGGGATTCACAAAACACACCCGCGCGAATTCCGAGAATTCTCAATCGTGCCGCCGATGTGCGTTATAATGACGGAGTTTGTTCCATCGAGGTTAAACCCATGAAACGAAATAAGCTTAAGTTTGCCGTTGGGTCGGCGGCGATTGTGATCACGCTTCTGTACCTGGCGATCGCCAACTCCGAAGGCAACAAGCTCTATTCCAAGACGGTTGCGGACCTCAAGAATCCCACCGAAGGCCTTTACAAGCAGCGTCTCACGGTAGCGGGAACGGTGGTTCCCGGATCCATCGTCAGGGAAGGGCGCGTGGTCCGGTTCACGATTCACGACAAGAACGACGAGAGCCAGCTGTTTCCCGTGGAATACCGGGGCAAGGATCCTTTGCCGGATCTGTTTCGCGATCGCGCCGACGTGAACGTGGACGGGCGGCTCGACCGGGAGGGTCTGTTTGTTGGTGACACCGTGGCCGCCAAGTGCGCCTCGAAATACGAGAAGGAGTCCGCCGCCGGTCTCGTGATCGACGAGAACGGCCGCGTCATCGAAAGTCCGATTTTGAAGGAAAACTAACATGGCGCAGTTTGGCCAATTCTCCCTGGCGCTGGCCTTCGTTGTAGCGGCCTACTCTGTGGTGGCCTCCCTCGTCGGCATATATGCGAAAAACGACCGGTTGATCGCAAGCGGGCGCAACGCTGCGGTGGGCGCGTTCATTGCCACTACTGCAGCGATCGTCACGCTGGGTTACCTGTTCGTGACCGATGACTTCTCTGTCGCCTACGTCGCCGGCCATTCGAACCGGGATCTGCCGACCTATTTCAAGATCAGCGCCATCTGGGGCGGTCAGGAAGGCTCGCTGTTGTTCTGGGGCTGGCTGCTGACGGTCTATGCCGCCCTGGTCGTGATCCAGAACCGTCGTAAGCACATGGCGATGATGCCGTACGTGACGGCCACCCTGATGGGAACATCGCTGTTCTTCACGGCGATGTACCTGTTCGTTGCCAATCCGTTCATGCTGAGCGCGGTAAAGTTTCCCAACGGC
>DASUFH010000026.1:0-13233 GCA_036274645.1 Terriglobia bacterium | reverse complement strand
CACCGGCAGGGAAGGCGTGGATCCGTTCAGCTACTGGCTGGAGCCGGGGAACCAGTACTACACCGGCTACGGACGCGGGTGTACGCAGAACTTCGCGGGCGCCTGTCCGGCGGGCCAGACCCAGATTCCGGACATCAATATCACGGGCACCTTCCTGCCGAATGGAATGCCCAATTACGTTCCTGGAAACTGTCCGATCGACACGATCACGCCCGGCACGCTGGGCTTCGGCCCTAACGGTGTGAACTCCGTGTGTATCAACGTCGGAGGTCCGGGAGTGCAGTTCGTTCCCGCAAGCTATGTGGCGCCGGGGCAGACGGCCCGCACGCACCTGTTTACGCCGATTGTCAACTGCGTCTGGGGAGTCCAGCAGAATCCTCTGCTCCCCGTTTCAAACTGCGATCCGTCGCTGCTGACGTCGCGCGTGTTCGTCGGTCCGGGTTCGGACCATCCCGAGCAGCCCCCGCTGTACCGGGATCGCAACAACGTTGGCCCGGCGATTGGCTTCTCCTATCGACTCCCGTTGGGCAGCCGCACGGTGCTTCTGCGCGGCGGCTTCCAGTTCACCTTCGGTTCCGCGGGCCGCGACCGCAGCATCGGCACGGGCAGCGCCGGTCAGTTGTCGCAGCAGGGCGGCGGCGGCGTCACGGTGTCTCTCGATCAGGCGACGCGCACGTGCAGTTCGGCGTCGACCTGCCTGGGCTCGAGCTACAACGATGCGGAATACGCTCTGACCCTGTCCGACCTTCCCAACATCGTGCCGCTGCAGATCCAGCTGTATAACGATCCCCAATACCTGCGGCCGGCGATCGGCGCGGGTGGCGGTGGAACGGGCGCCGTCGGCGACCGGATTCTGCTGGTTCAGAACTTCGGCGTACAGCGCGCCCTGTCGGCTACAGCTTACGCGCCGGGCTATCAGGATCCGCGAACGGAAAACTTCACGTTCTCCGTGTCGACCAATCTGAACCGGACGAGTTCCATTTCATTGAGCTACGTTGGTACGCTCGGAAGAAACCGTCCCACAGGTATCAACCTCAACCTCCCGAACGTGTACTACAACCCGGAACTGCTCGACGCTCTGAACCGCACGCGCGCCGGGGAAAACGTTCCGCTGTTCGATCAGATGTTTGCGGGCTGGAACCTCTCCGGGTTCGCCGCGACGATCCCCGGCTGGGGCGCCGTCGGCACGTGCGCTCCGATGACCGGGGCGCCGGCCTTCAATGATCCGGCCAATAACATCAGCTGTCCGGCCGATACGGTCTATCAGTCCGGCTCGGCCCATCTGCGTAACGCCTCCACCACGACCTACGGACAGCTCTCGGCGAACCTGGCCAACGGCAATTATCTTGCGGTGGCCAACGTTCTGGCGACGATCAGTCCGTCGACCGGCGGCGCCAATGGCGGCGGCGGGTACCGGAACATCAACTGGGGCACCGCGACGGCGGGCAACCTGTTGCGCAATGGTTGCGACCGGTTGGGCTCCGCCACCGCGACAAGCCATCTGGAACAGATCAATGGCGGCGCCGCGACCGGCAACAGCGGCCCCGTGCGCTGCTTCCCGGAGGACTGGCTGGTCATCAATCCGGCGCTTTCCGTCGGAAACGCGAGTGGCTTCGGCGCGACCCTGGGCGCCAGCAGTTCCAGCGGTCAGGGCCTTGTCTATAAGGACACCTGGGGCTACACCAACTACCATCAGTTCCAGGCCCAGTACACGCTGCGGCTGCCCTCCGGGCTCAGCCTGCAGGCGACGTACCTGACTTCGAAGACGCTGGCTCTGCCACGGGATTTCTACAAGACCAATACGTTCAACTCCAATGCGCTGGGTGGCACGGCGCTGGGCTCCGTAACCGGCTTTGCCGATCCCAAGAACGAGGAGACGCGGGCGCGGGATTACGGTGAATCGAGCGACAGTCTCAAACACGCGGTTCGTCTGAACGGCGTATTCCAGCTGCCGTTCGGTCCCGGACAGCCGCTGCTTTCCCACGCGCCGGGATGGGTGACGAAGATTCTCGGCGGCTGGCAGATGGGAATCATCTACAACGGCCAGTCCGGACAGCCGTTCAGCATCGTCGCCGGCGACATGCTGTACGGTTCGTCGAGCGGATCATCCAACAGCTGCGACGCCTATTCGGGCACGCTCTTCCAGAACGGCACGGGTTGCGGTAGCGGTCTGAGCTTCCCGGATGTCGTGTCGCCGCTTTGGAACAATCCGAGTGGCAGCTACAGGACGGAAAACGGCATCACGACCTACTTCGGCAATCCCAATCCGTTTGCGGTCATTCCGGATCCGCAGTGCACGAGCGGGACAGTGTCGCTGGTCGCGGACGCCGCGAACACGCAGCCTCTGGCAAACTCCTGCAACCTGAAGGCGCTGGTCATGAAGGTGGCGCCCGGGACGCCCGGAGCGTTTCCGCTGAGCGCCACGGATTCGACCCCGGTGCTGATCATGTTGCAGAACCCGGCGCCCGGCAAGCAGGGCAGCCTGGGTGGCTCCACGATGCGTCAGCCCGGCCGTTTCTATCTCGATGCGAATCTGGCCAAGACGTTCATGTTCACCGAACGGCGCGGAATCCAGATTCGCCTGGATGCGACGAACGTGCTGAATCATCCGACGCCGTCGGACCTGTACCTGAACCTCGGGCCAGCCTCCGACAGTTCGGACTCGATCGCCGACGCCTTCAACACGTCGGACTCCGTTCGTTCGGCGTACGCCAGCGGATGCGTCGGTGTTAACGCGTTCTGCGGACGTCAGGTCCAGTTCAGCATTCGCATGATCAACTAGTCCGAGTTCGATCATCCTGATCGACAACCCCCGCGCAAGAGGGGCTCCGCCGGCAAGGCGGGGCCCCTTTTGCGTTTCAGGCCTCCCAGTTTGCGGTTTGGACATTTGGTCGTCGTACACGAAGCGCGCCTTGGTCGGTTGGTCCCGCAGGCCAACGCTTTTTGACGGGTAGAGGTCAAAAGGCGTCTTTCGGCGGGCGCCAGGCGCCCGAGGGCTGTCGCTGAACCGCGTTCTTTCCGCCGATCGACCTCGTTTTCCCAAAAAAGAAAAACTTTTTTTAGTCTTTTTGCCCCCCTCGCAATCAGGCGCCTTCATCGCTCGCACGACGCGCGGAATCGTTACGTGGTCTCCACGCGTAGTCGCTAATAGAGCCGCATGCTATGACTGGATAAAAAAATAGCGGTAGCGTGTGTCGGCCGGCGAGTGAGCGGCCATAAACAGGGGGTCTCATCGTGCTGGGTTTTCTGTGTGTGGAGAGATGTAAAAGTAGCACTGCGGCGGTCCCTGCGGGTTGATTTACCGCGTCGAAAAGCGATGCGCGCGCGGCTCAATCGGGCTACTTCAGGAAAGCTATCGTCCGCGCGGTGGTCTGCGATCGGGTCGGTAAGCGCCTTTACATTTTGTTGACAATCCGGAATTCCTTTCAATATAGTCCGCCCCAACAACAAGAGTTTCATAGCAGAAGCAGTTCAAGTCCCGACACCGGAGAAGCCTTGTCGCGCGCCGACGGTCGTTCGTCGGCATAGGCATTGACGTTGGTTCATCAATGGAAGGGGGAAACCATGCGGGTGCTGGCTATTACAGCCGTAGCTCTGATCAGTCTTAGTGTGTCTACGGGCGCGTTCGCGCAATCCACCGTGGGCAGACTCAACGGAGTGGTTACCGATAACACCAAAGCGGCCCTGCCGGGTGTGAGTGTGAAGGTGCTCAACGCGGACACGGGAATCGGTCAGTCCACGCTGACGAACGACGGCGGGCGCTACAGTTTCATTCTTGCGCCGGGCAGCAATTACACGGTTACGGCGGAGTTTCCGAATTTCAAGAAGGTAACGATCAACAAGATCACGCTGCGCATGGCGGATGAGGCGCGGGTGGACATCGTCCTGGAGGTGGGCGATGTCGTGAACACTGTTGTCGTGGATGCGAGCCAGACCGACCCGCTGTTGAAACAGCCGACGATCGGTGTGACGCTGGACGAAACGGAGATCGCAAATCTGCCGCTGGTCGGCAACGATCCGCTGGCGTTGATCACAACGCTGCCCGGCTACCGGGCCAGCCCGCTCGGCCACCAGTACGACACGGTCGGCGGCCTGCCGATGTACATGATGAACACGACGCGCGATGGCCTGAGCGTGACGGATGGGTTCAGTCCGAATGGCGTGGGGTCGACCACGATTCTGAACCCCGACATGATCAGCGAGATCCGGCTGATTCTTTCGCCGGTGGACGCGGAATCGGGCCGTGGCAATGGCCAGGTGCAGATCACGACGAAGTCGGGGACCAACCGGTTCCAGTGGAACATCAACTACAACCTGCGGCAGAACGCGCTGAACGCGCTCGGCCCCAGCACAACGCGATTCAAGCAGCCGTTCGGCGCCACGTTCCAGTACATCGTGAGCGTCGGCGGACCGATCTGGAAGAATCACACCTTCTACTTCGTCAACTGGGATCATCAGATGCGCTGGCAGCGGTCGGGCGCCACGCCGATATTTGCCGGGGCCGGTTTCAGCGGCTATGGCGGATATCTCTCGGTTCCTGCGCTGACGGATCCGGCCCGGAACGGCATATTCCGGTACTTTGACGGCTGGAGCAGCCTGCCGTCCGATTATGGCCGTCCCACGGCGAATAATACGAACGGAACCGGACAGTGGCCGGTGGACATATTCACTCTTCCGAACGGCCAGGATATTCCGGTCGCGCCGCAGTATTTCTCCGACGACATCACGCTTCCGTATACCGGCACGCTCCGGTGTTACAGCGTGTTCGGCAACATCAAGTTCGACGGTACCCCGTTTGATCCCGCAACGGATTGCGGCCAGTACATTCCCCGCGTCGACGATGGGTTGGGTAACGGCGTCGCGTCATGGTTGCCGGATTACAACAACCCGGTGTACGGCGTCGGCGTCGCGCCGGATCCATCGAATCATGTGACCATCGTGGATCCTTCCGCTCCCGGAGGAGTCCGCGTGAGCTGGGATCAGGCGGGCCGCCTGATCGACCGTCCGCCGGACCGGACGGGATACATCCAGCGTCTGCTGGCGAAAATGCCGCGGGTCAACAACTACACCAGCAGCTTCAACCTGGGCGGTCAGGTGCAGGGGTTCTTCGTCAGTGGCACTACCGGTTCGGATGGTCTGAACCGGGCGGCGTCCAGCTGGGTGCGCTCCACGAGCGGTCAGGACAATCAGAATACATTCCGTGGAGGAACGTTCGGTATCGGAACCAGTCTTGATCAGTCGCTGGTGAATCACAAGATCATCAACCTGAAGATCGACCACAATATCGGCAATCACAGCCGTGTGAGTGTCAGCACCAGCTTCCAGAACGACCAGAACAGCCGGCTCTATTTTCAGTCGCGGTGGCCGGAAGGCGCCGACGGGTATGCGGGACGGACGCCGCGCATCTTGACGGTCAACGGGATTTCGACGATTACGCCGAACCTGGTGAACGAAGCGCGCTTCGGCGTGAACTACAACCGTTCCACGCAGCTGGCGCCCTGGGAGAATCCGGATCAGGCGCGGGCGGACTATGCGCGCTCATGGCTGCAGGACGGGTGGCTCGATCCGAACAACGGGGAGGTTTCCCCGGTGTACTTCCTGCCGGGGTCGCAGACGGCCTACTACAACTTCCAGGACAACGTGCTCCCGTATGGAATCTCGGGCGCGAATAACGGCCTGCAGGCGAATGTCGGAACCACGAACAACGGCGTGCAGGGCAATCCGGTGTCCAGCGGCTGCACGTCCGCCGGAAACGGCGCGTCGTTCCTGAACGGCAGTCTCTATTCGTCGGTCAATTGTGAGGCAGGAAGCGCGCTGTACAATTTCGCCGACACGATCAGCTGGAATCACGGAGCGCATGCGATTCGCTCCGGTATCGAACTGCGTCTGACCCGCGCCAGAGAACTTTCCGGGCAGATCATTCCGCAGGCCAGGGGTGGCGTTTCCTCGACGACCACTTCCGATCTGGCCCAGGGCGGTGTCGTGCCGGAGTTGCCTGGTTTTTCAACGGTCGACCATCTGGGCCGGCAGAATGTGGTGCAAAACGCCTCGGCGGACCTGTTGTATTTCCTGTCGGGTTCGGTGGCGAGTGTCAATCAGACGTTCTGGGTGAACAGCATTCAGAACTACACGGATGGAACGTGGGACACGTGGAGTACCGGCGAAGGTGTCCGGGCGCGCAGGACGTTCCAGAACGAATACGCCTTCTTCGTGAAGGACGACTGGAAGATCACGAAACGTCTGACACTGAATCTGGGTGTCCGCTACGAAAACTACGGGAACCTGTATCTGAACGGTTTCAACACCGGAATTCTGGATGGCGGATACGGACTGTTCGGGCCGGCGCGCAGCGGCCACGATCCGAATCAAAATCCGTTCGACTACTGGCTGGCGCCCGGCAACCACTACTACACGGGATACGGCAAAACTCCGCCGTCCATTGACGTCACCGGGACGTTCCTGCCGAACGGTCAGCCCAACTACATTCCCGGCAACTGTCTCCTGGCTACGGCGACGCCGGGAGCGGCCACGAGCGCCAATGACGGCAACGGGAACAGCGGGTCGCTTTCACCCTGTATCAATCCCGGGGGTCCGGGCATCCAATTCGTGCCCAGCTCCCAGACGATACCGGGCGTGGTTGGAACGAACTGCAACAACGTCGCGAACCAGGCGTCGATCTGTAACTTCACGACGGTAGTGGCCTGCGTGTGGGGAGTCCAGCAGCCGTCGTTGAATAACCTTCTGCCCGTTTCGAACTGCGATCCGTCGACGCTGACGACGCGAAGTTTCGTGGGGCCGGGCTCAAACCACCCGGAGCTGGACCCGTACTATCGCGACAACAACAACATCGGACCGGCCATCGGGTTCTCGTACCGTGTTCCATTAGGCAGCAGGACGCTGCTCATTCGCGGTGGATTCCAGTTCACGTTCGGTTCCGCCGGCCGCGATCGCAGCGTCGGCACGGGAAGCGCCGGACAGCTTTCCGCGGTCAACGGCGGTGGCAACTCGCTGGATCAGATTACGCGCACGTGTACCGCCGCGTCCCAGTGCCTGGATCCGAACCGGTATCCGGGCGTCAGTCTGGCCGACGCGGATTATGCGATGACCATCGCGGATCTGCCCAACCTGATTCCGCTGCAGACCCAGTTGTACAACGATCCGAATTACTACCGTCCGGCCGTATCGGCCAGCGGCACGTCGGCCGGCGGATTCTTCGGTAGCAATTCCTCCACTGGCATCACGACTGGCGACCAGACGGGTGTTCAGTTTTTTGGTGTGCAGAGAACGCTTTCGGCAACGGCGTTTGCGCGGGGTTATCAGGATCCGCGAACGGAGAACTATACGTTTTCGGTTTCGACGAATCTGAGCCGCACGAGTTCGCTGTCATTGAGCTATGTCGGGACGCTCGGAAGGAACCGGCCCACCTCCATCAATCTCAACATGCCGAACGTGTACTACAACCCGGAACTCGTGGACGCGCTCAATGTGACGCGAGCCGGAGGGTACGCTCCGTTGTTCGACAAGATGTTCGCGGGATGGAACATGACCGGAATGGCGGCGTCGGCCGGATGGGGACCGGTAGGCTCGTGCGTCTCGACGGCCGGTAACCCGGATTATCCCGGAGGAGCCCCCGCCTACAGCGAGTCGGGCGTCGACGCCTTCGGTAACGATTACAACATCAATTGTCCGGCCAACACGATCTACCAGAGCGGCTCCGCGCACCTGAGGAACGCCCAGGTCGGGACCTATGGCC
Organism: Terriglobia bacterium; assembly: GCA_036274645.1. GTDB lineage: Bacteria > Acidobacteriota > Terriglobia > 20CM-2-55-15 > 20CM-2-55-15 > DASUFH01. The sequence goes on along the minus strand of DASUFH010000026.1, from coordinate 5,480 downwards.
AGGTCGCCCAGCTGCTGGCCAATGGCAACTTCTACGCTGTCGCCAATACGCTGGCCGCGAATTCGCCAACCTCCGGTGGAAACACCACGACGCCGGCCAATAACACGGCGACCGGCAACCGCAGTCTCGCCTTTGGCGCGACGCTGGGCGGCAACCTGTTGCGCAACGGATGCGATCGCGCGGCGCAGGCAACCACCACGGCGCGCTTCGATCTGGTCAGCGGCAGCCCCACTCAAGGGAATACGGCGTTCGTGCGGTGTTTCCCTGAAGACTATCTGATTATCAATCCCACTCTGACGACGGGAAACAGTCAGGTGTTCGGCATCAGCACGGGCGGCAGCAATACGGGTGGTCAGGGTGTGGTCTATAAGGATACGTGGGGCTACACCAACTACCATCAGTTCCAGGCCCAGTACACTCTCCGGCTGAATTCCGGGGTCAGTTTCCAGGCGACGTATCTGACGTCGAAGACACTGGCGCTGCCGCGCGACTTCTATCGGACGAACACGTTCAACAACAACGCTCTGGGTGGGACGGCTTTCGGTTCGGTGACGGGTTTCACCGATCCCAAGAACGAAGAAACCCGGAAGCGGGATTACGGCGAGTCGAGCGACAGCCTGAAGCACGCCGTTCGGGTCAACGGCGTGTTCCCATTGCCGTTCGGTCCGGGGCAGCCCCTGTTGAGTTCGGCGCCCGGATGGCTGACGAGGATTGTGGGCGGATGGCAGATGGGAGTCATCTACAACGTCCAGTCCGGCCAGCCGATGAGCATCTACGCCGGTGAGACCATGTTCGGATCATCGGCCGCGGTCGCATCCGGCTGCGACTCCTATTCGGGCACGTTCGGCATCAGCGGCTCGAATTGCGCATCTTCGCTGGTTTTCCCGGACGTGGTGTCGACGATGTGGACGAATCCTCAGGGACACTTCGAAAAGAACGGGGAAAACGGGGACCTGACGTATTTCGGTAATCCGAGCCCGTTTGCGGTGATTCCGGATCCACAGTGCACCAGCGGCACAGTGGGACTGAATCCCGATCGGCCGAGCGGCGCTGCGCTCACCGGCCAGTGCTATCTCAAAGCCCTGGTCATGAAGGTGCCGGCGGGAACGCCTGGCGCGTTTGCGCTGAGCGATACCGACCCGACTCCCGTGCTGATCATGCTGCAGAATCCGATGCCCGGACATCAAGGCAGTCTGGGCGGCGGAACGATGAAACAGCCGGGCCGGTTCTACCTGGACGCCAATCTCGTGAAGACGTTCATGTTCTCAGAGCGGCGTGGAATCCAGATCCGGGTGGATGCGACGAACGTGTTGAACCATCCGACGCCTTCGGATCTGTACCTGAGTCTCGGACCGAGCACCGATTCGCCGGATGCGATCATCGACAAGTTCAATACCTCGAATGCTGGGACATCGGCTCTGGCTACCGGCTGTTTTGCGGGCAACACCGCCTGCGGACGGCAGATCCAGTTCGGGATACGGATGATCAATTAGATCCGGTTCGGATTGTCCCCTCCCCCCGCGTAAAAGGGGCTCTGCCAGATCGGGGTAGAGCTCCTTTTGCGTTTCTTCTCCTCGCGGGAGAAACCCTGGCTCATGAGAAATCGGCGCGCGTCGCGATATTCGAAGGTATTGGGCGGTCATAGTTGGCCATGTTCCGGGCAACACCCGCAAGGATGAAACAATCCACGCTAAGTCCTTTAGATGCGTTTTTGTTTCTTTCCAGACCGCCCCCACAAGGAGGCGCGAAACGTACCGATCTCAAAAACGGGCGAGACGGTACGTTCCTCGGGCGGGCATTACCGCATAGCCTTCCGTTACGAGTCCTCGATTGCTGATACCCGCGTCGGGGCGCGACAGGCCGGTCATTCGGGCCAGCTCGCCAGGAACGGTCAGCCCGGCGCCGTCGAGAAACGACCGGGCAATTTCGCGCAACGCCGCGTGACGCTCGAGCTTTGTCGTCATGGCTTCAGCGAAGCGCTCTTCAGCGAGGCCCCAGAGGTAGGTGAACTTCGGCGCATAAACCACGTCGGTCGGGACGACAATCATGGCGGCCTGCAGCTCGTCGATGGCGCGCATCAGCGCGGCGCGATCGGCGAGACCGGAGGCGGCGCGCAGTTCGGCGGTCGACAGTTCCCATTCTTTTCTTAGCGCCCGAAGGACGGCGCGCGCGGCAGCGCTCAGGCGATTCTTTTCATCGCGGCGCCGAACGCCCCAGAGGGCATTGAAACTGGGAATCAGTCGCGGCGCGAGAAACATGGCTCGGCCGCGCGCAAGCTTACCGTAGTACATACGGCCGCGACGCAGGATCTGGTCCTTTAACAGCCAGGTATGCGAACTCTCCGGATCCTTCTGCACATTGTGTGGCATCACGGCGTCGCGCCGGCCGCAGACCGCTATATATAAGGATGGGCCGGGCCGTCTGGAATCGGTCAGGCACGAAACGAACCCCACCTGGTCGATGAAGCGTTCAGCCTGCTCGACGGTTTCCAGCGATCCTCCGGCTTCCCGTTTCCAGAATCGATCGCGATGTTCGTTGATTTCTTCGGAAATCGCAGCGTTCATACGCAGGGGCAGTCTATGACAACGGAAGATCTGAGTGTCCCCCGTCCGCTTGTAGGGGCGGTCTCTGACCGCCCAACGTTCCGGAGTGGAAACACTGGGCAGTCATAGACAAGCCAGACGGGACTCAAAACGATCCCGTTGCCGCTACTGTTTGGAGACGTCGCGCCCCTTGTCCGACATGCCGTCTTCCCAACTGCTCCAGCCGGAAGTCATTCCGTAAGGCGATTCCTGCAGGATCGCTTCGATGCGGCGGATCTTGTTCTTTTCCACCTTGAACATCTCCGCGATCTCCCAGGTGAAGGGCCGGGTCGGTCCCGCGGAAACGTTGCGTCCATCGGGCGTCTGGAAGTGTCTCGTGTCTCCGGCCGAATGATCGAAGAACGTGAAGCTGAAGGTGAGCCCGCGCTCGGGATCGATGGCGACAAAGCGCCGGTCGCGGATGCGCGTGACGAAGTGGATCAGCCCGGACTGAAACTGTTCCATGCAGCTCCACGCGGCGTTGTAGCCGGTGGCGGTTGCAGGGTCGGGTTTGGGTTGTCCATTGTTGGTGGTCCGGCCGCCGTTTTCAAACCGATCGCAGTCTTCGGCGAAGGGATAGGGAACACGATGCGCGTCGTCGGGATCCGGCACGCCCTTGCCGTCGTTCTTCTGCATGCCGGAAAAGTACATGTTGGAGTAGCGGACCAGGTCCGCGCGCGACATGCGTTCGGAGGCCGGCACGGCCTCTGTATATAGAGGATGGGGTTTCTCGGCGTTTTCGATGTTCTGGGCTGTGCCGGAATTGCGGACGATGAGGTTTTCCATCTCGGTAATCTGCCGGTTGACCACTTTCAATCGAAGCGCGATGGCCGCCGGTCCACCGTTGGTGTTGCTGCCTCCACCACCGCGCGGGGCGCCGCGTTGCGCGCCTCCGGCGCCGGGAGCGCCTGGCGCGCCGCCGCGCGGAGCGCCTCCGATTCCCGCGCCGGCCCCGCCTCCGGCGCGGGGACCCTGAGCCTCGGCAAATCCGCGGGCGCCCGCAGGCGCCGCGCCGCGAGGCGCCGCGCCGCCCGGCGCCGGGGTTGCGCCTTCGGTAATGGTTCCGATGAACGCCACCTGTCCGGCCTCAACGTCGGTGACGAACAGCCGGTAGTTTCCTCGGGAGAGAGTCGACCGCCAGAATCCGTCGCCGACTTTCAGCCGTTGACCGTTTTCGGTGAATTTGGCGTTGGCCGACATCGGCACACGTTTGGGATCGTGCGCGATCACGGCGTCCAGATATTGGTCCACGAATCCTTCGAGGCACGCGCGATCGCACGGCCCCGACCTGCCCTTGTTGCCCTGCCGTCCCGCTGCCGATATAGCGACTCCTCCAGCGAGCACAAGGCCCACTCCGACATATGTGATGATTTTGCGCATCGAACTCCACCTCTCCTTTTCTATATGGCGGCGCATTTTACCAGAAGACGAACGGTAGAACCTTTGTTCCGCTGTGTCGCCAACCTTCGTCCATGCGAGCCGTACGACCTTGGTTCCATTCGGTTATCAACCCAATGGGACACGCCCGGAAGCCGTTTCTGTAAGGGTTCCTGACGGTTTTCCAGGTCGGGCGGACCGGAACTGGTCGAGGCGCCCGACAGGGTGAGGGGAGTGTTGGAACGATTGAAGTTTGACCGATCGGGTTGGGATTGAAGTCCTACGTTTTGATCAGGAGAAACCGTCGGGATTCCTGACGAAAACTGCCGGCGCCGGGCGAAATCCTATCGCCAATCGGCTCCGGGACTAACGCTTCTCTATGGCAGATCAGACAGTTAGCCCGTAATGCGACGAATGGCACGCCTCGTGCGTAATCGGCTGCGCTGGGAGGAATTCGAGAGAGGTGGTTATGAGGCTTATTGAAGGATTGAAGAAGAAAACAACGGGAGTGCTTGCGGCCAGCATCGTTTTGGTTGTCCTGGCATTAATTGCAGGCCCAGGCGTGTCTCAGGCTGATGCGGCGACCGTCTACACGCTGAACGTCGACTACTGCACCGGACTCAACGGTTGTTTGAACGGTGGGACGGGCGGCACGGTTACGGTGACACAGGCCGGCATGAATACGGTGGACGTCAGCGTGTCGCTCTCGCCGGTCGGATTCCATGATACGAACGGCTTTGTTTCGATTGTGTTCAACCTGGCGGGCATTTCTACGCTCACCAGCGTGACGAATATCACTCCCAATTCCTTTTCCCCGGTCAGTCTGACTGCGGGTTCCATTCACGAGGATGGCGCGGGTGATTTCGAGTTTGGTGTCGACGGCAATGGGACAACGACCAGCTTGACGAGTCTGTCGTTCCGTGTGATCGCCACCGGTCTGACGGAAGCCAGCTTCAATGAGCTTTCGAGCGGCAGCAACCCGTCCTACTTTGCCGTATCCGTCACCACGCTGCCTTTCGGCGCGCAGAACACGTGCACCGGCGTTATCGGCGCCAACGGTTCGACGGCGCCTTTGCGCGTTGGAAGCAATGGCGATGTCGTTTGTCCGGGTACGACCGTTCCGGAACCGACGCCGATCGTGTTCGTCGGGTTCGGTCTGGTCGCTCTCGGACTGGCGATGTGGGGCCGCCAGAGACTGGCGCTTCGCGCGTAGTCGATAACAGGCAAGTTCACTCGGTAAGCTCCGGCGCTGACGCAGGTCAGCGCCGGAGCTTTTTTGTTTTCGATTGTGATGTTCCGCCGGTAGTGGAAGCCCGTTCGCCTGGGATCGACTCGTTCGGTTGTCTCGAATTCAACCGCGCTCACGCCGGCGCTCTCCTCGATCGAGACACACCCGGCGGATATATACAGTGAAAAGGTGATAGCCAGGGAGTATCGTGAGGCGATATGCTTCGCCGCGCGTCTGTTGAGAGCCGAGAAAGACGTCACGGTTTTATGGAGAGGACCTGATTTTGCGCTGGC
>DASUFH010000025.1:0-6893 GCA_036274645.1 Terriglobia bacterium | reverse complement strand
TCCGCCGCCTCCATCCACGTGATCTTTCCGCTCATCGCCCGCGCAATCACTTCCCGAATCTTCATCGCCCGCTCCAAAGCTCGGGCTGGATACAACTCCATCCACTCCTAACCTCTGTGGATACGACCGTACCCTCCGCCCCGCCCCTTCAGACCGGACATTTCATTTGCTACAGGCGCCGGACAGATCATTTGCTACCGACACCACCACAATCCTGCCTTGTCCGGCGGGTGGGTTTCGTTTATCTTCGTTCGGTTGTCGGCGGCGGTATGTCCCGGCAGGGTGGCGCGAACAAAAAATGGGAAGGGCGAAACACAGCTAACGAGGATTGTGTCGAACGGCGCAATCTCTTCCACACGACCCGGTGAAGCCCCCGGCGTTCGCTGAATTTCCTGTAAGCCGATTCCTTCCCGCGTTTGCGTCGATGTTTCCATCAAGAGCTTAATAAGAGGAATGACGAAATGAAGTTGCTGTATGAATTCATCCCCAGACTGGACTTTGTCAACGCTGCCGCCAGGGTCAAAGATTACGTCGACGGATGGAATATCACCGATAGCGCCGGGGGCGCTCCTGCGCCGGGCGGCGCGGCGGTCGCCTGCGTGCTGAAACAGATCTATCCGGACAAGATTGCCATTCCGATGTTGATCACCAATTACAAGGGACCGGTGGAAGTCGGCGCGGCCGCCCTCGCCGCCGAAGCCATGGGTGTGGATGGCATGCTTCCGGACCCGGGCGATCCCCCGAAGTACGGAAGCCTGATCCGGACGCGGGAAGATGGCGCCTGTCAGACCATATCGGATCCGGACGAGATCCTGGCGTACCGCCGGTCGACCGGACCGGCCGAAGAAGTCCGGAATTACCTTCGAACCAAAGTAAAGATCAGCAAGGTGAAGCTGGGTTGCCTGCTGACTGCGCGCGTGCCCGCGGAGGCCGCCATCCAGCGCATCCAGAATGAATGGGATTTCGCCTTCTTTCTGAGACTCGAAGAAGCCACGCTGCCGAAGCTGAAACAGATCGCCGAAGAGTGCAAGCGGCTCGGCAAACCGATCTATCCCTACTTTGTCGTCGGCACGCCGAAAAACCAGAAGACTCTGGAAAGAATCGGATGGCCCGCCAGCGCCACGATGGAGACGGCGGAAAAGTTTGTCGCCGATCTGGAAGGGGTTGTCACCGGAATCATTCCGACCTGCCTCGGAGACGTGGCCGGCGATATGGAATTACTGGAGAAGGTTCAGAAGTTCCGTAGTTAGTCGAATGGCTCGGGGAGACCGCGCCTTTGTAGGGCGGCGGTCTATGACCGCTCCTGGAGTTTGGACATTTTCTGGTGTATTCCCGCCTTGGATGAAGGCGGGCATCCGCGCTTCAATAGCGGTACTCCCACTTCGTGTAACCGCCCGGCGTTTGATGGTGAACTGCCTGTTAAATCAGAGATTTCCACTCCGAAACGCTGGGCGGTCATAGACCGCCCCTACAAGCAGGCGCGCCTGACGTCCAGACTGGCTCAAAAACTCCGGTAGAAGCTCGACCAGCCCGTCCAGCCGGAGTACTGACTTCCGTTAAACGTTCGAAAGCGCCACCAGTATGTTGTAAACCACTGGCTTGCGGGCACGGTGGTGGATTCATAGGGCGTATAGAAGCGTAACGAAACGGCCCTGTTGGAGTTCTCGCGATCGCATACATCACGCCCATTGAGTTCATCGCTGAGTTCCGTCATTCCGGCGCGGCAGGCGACTGCCAGCAGTAGCTTTTCCCGGGGTCCCGCGGACAAGGGAAGATCGACGGTCTGCTTTGTCGCCGGGACAGTATAGGAATCCACGCGCCAGCGCGGATCGGCGCCCTGCTGATGTTCCCACCAGCCGACCTGCACCACGTACTCCTTCGTAGGATGCCGGGGATTGTTTTTATCGGCGTCGTAAAGCATGACCGTTGTGCTCGCCCCGAATTCACCTGGCCAGCCATCCACCGGCCCCACGTTGCGTAAGCGGTCGTTGGCGCGGCTCGGAGCGTCTCCGAATACCGAATCGATGTACTCCTGTTGCGCCGGGCTGTGATCAAACGCGAATCCGTCTCCGGGTCCACGCTGAACAAAATCCGAATTCATGAGGTTGGATCCGGCGTCATGAAACGTTCCACGGCCGAAGAAAAGGCCCCCTTCGTATTCGAACCGCTGAGGCGCAGCGCCAGGCGTCCGGACTGTCGTTACGTCAGGCCGAGGCGCCAGGTTGACGGGACCGTTGCCCGCGAGAATCTCCGAAAGGCGATAGTCATATCCGTCCGGAGGCGGGGTTGAGCCCGGGGGTGTGAAAATCAACAGAGGAGTAAGAACATCAAAGTTGCGGATGTTGAGATTCTCGAGTCCCGATTCGACATACTCGTCGAGAAAATTGAGCGCGCCGTGACCCAGTTCATGCGCGCCGATGTATCCGTTTCGGAGGTCGTCCGATCCGATGCGCGTAATTCCGTAGGACCGGGAAGAAAAAGACGGCGGCGTGGAGTTCGCCATGGCGTTGCCGGACTGGAACAGGAGCGCGACTCCCAGCGGATCCAGCCAGGGCGCCCGCGCCTGAAGTTGGTCCACGAACTGATGAACGGATTCGGATCGCGCCGCAAGGACGCGCGTTCCCGTAATGTCCTCGCGAACGTGCGCGCCGAATGAAGCGTTGCCGGAATCCAGGGGGCCACCTCCGGTGAAGACGCCGACATAAAGAATGCGATCGCGCTTTTGCGCGCTCCACGCGTTCATCATCTGCCGACTTCCCAGACGCGCCACGAAACGGCCAAAGTCGCGCCAGAACGTATTTGCGGAACCATCGCGATACGCTGTTGAAAGAATCAGGATCTGTCGAAACCGGGGATCAACCAGATCCGTTTGTTCGCACGGCTCGCCACTTCCCCGGACGCATTTCCAGTCGAACTGGCCCGATACCTGAAAAGCGCGAGTCTCCGGAAACGCCAGTAACATCGTGCCTGCCAGCGCCAGAACCAGACCAGTCCAGACCCGCATGGAAGGCCTTCGCAGAATGAAGCGCATTGCGGATTCCCCTTTGGCTGAAAAGATGGCCGAGTATGACCGCGCCTCCGCGGCAAGCGCAATACTCCATCGGGGGGATGGCTGTGCTATAAGCCTTGCAGAGCGGTTCGTCACGGGAACGAAATTTCGGGCGGTCATAGACCGCCCCTACAAGAACGGAGAGGCCTGTCATGTCCAGAATCCGATCCTTCCCTGTTCTGCTCGCAATAGCAATTGCGCTTGCGGGAACGACCGATACCGGTCTGAGTCAGCAAACCACCGAGCCGCGCATCGAGTTCGTGATGATCGGGCCGGGCACGTTTCGAATGGGCTGTTCCATGGAGGACCATGACTGCTTCGAGGCCGAAGAACCGGCGCACACCGTGCGGATCACGAAAGGGTTTGAACTGGGGAAGTATGAGGTCACACAGCAACAGTGGCAGGCGGCGATGGGCGCCAATCCGAGTTCTTTCAGCGGAGACGACCGGCCCGTCGAGCGCGTCAGCTGGCACGAAGCGCAGGCATTCATCCAGAAGATGAATGAACGAGCCGATGGGTACCGGTACCGTTTGCCCACCGAAGCCGAGTGGGAATACGCCGCGAGGGCCGGCGCAACGGGGCCCGTCGCGGGGCCGCTGGTGAATGACGTGGCGTGGTACGAAGACAACGCGGAACGAAAAACCCACCCGGTGGGGCAGAAGAAGGGAAACGCCTGGGGGCTGTTCGACATGCAGGGAAACGTGTACGAATGGGTCGAAGACTGGTACGGACCATATTCGAGCGCCGATCTAAGCGATCCGTCAGGACCCGAATCGGGCGCGCGCAAGGTTTTGCGCGGCGGCGCGTGGTATGTGGCTTACCGGAACATCCGCCTGTCCGCTCGAAACATGAGCGATGTCGGCATTCACCTTGATCTGGTCGGATTCCGTATCGCCCGGGAACGCGTTCGGTAGAGTGGTCGCCTGTGACGACCACCGCCCTGAATACGGCGAGACATTTTGGGTCCCCGGCTGCATTGCAGGGGCGGTCATAGACCGCCCCTACATATTTGATCAGTTGGTGGCGAAGCAGTAGAACAGCCCGGCGCCACCGGTCGGCTGAAGCTGTTCCATTCCGCAACCCTGAGACGCGTGGATCGCGTTCCACGAATTCACACCGGGATTGCGGCCGAGGCGGTCCGCATGACCGAGCATCGTCTTGGCCGACGCGTCGCCGGCGGTCCAGTCCTTGCAGGTGTCGGCGTCTTTGGTTCCGTCCTCCTTGGAGCCCGTCATGATGTCGTGCTGCAACGGCTGCGCGACCGGCTGCGGCGGATCGCCGGCAAGGTAGTTCGGCTTGCTCCCCTTCTCGGTCAGCGCGGTATCCGCGGAGATCTTGTTGTTTGCGCTGTGCAGGTCCGCGACGTCCCTGGCAATCTGTACTCCTTTAAAGTTAAACCAGGGTCCCTTACCGATCCGTGTCTTGGCGTCGACGGAGCTCGTGCTCAGGTACGCGCGCCAGGTCTTGTTGCTGCCGACGGCCTTCGCGAGCGTCGTACACACCTGATCCGCTCCGGTCAGGCCGCCCAGATTGCCGCCTTTGGGGTTTGCGCTGGTCACAAAGAAACTCATGTTGGACGCCGGCGCCGGATTCTGTTGCCCGACGCTGAAAGCGGCGAAAGACAGCGTCACGGTTAACGCCGCGCCAAAGAGTTGCAGTTTCATTACGGGTTCTCCTTTGTCTTCGTTCAGGGATCCTGTTCCGATAAAGCGAGCGCCGCAGGGCCCGCCCGGAATCGAGGAGTATACTCGCGGCGCTATCGGATGTATTCACTCCAGCCGTTCTTTGAGTTCAGCGGCATGATGAAGCCCATCGCTTCGATGTCATAGATCCGGCCGCCGATGATCTTGAAGACATGGACAGCGGGAAGATCGAAGGGATTGCCGGGCCCGTCCTGTTCGACCGTAAACTCGCCGTTTTCATAGTTCACGTGAGCGTACGGCTGGCGGAACATCGTCATGCCGAAGACGAGCCCTTTCTCGACGTCGGCGATCCAGACGCGGCGAAGATCGATGCTCTGAATGTAGGCCAGCCCGCGGCCGAACATCTGTTCGCGGCAATCGCGAGCGCCGCGCCCTTCCTCCGCCGCGGCGCCGGCGGTTCCACGGCCGTTTTCACGGCGGCTGCATTCTGCGGAATAGGGCGCGGCATCGCCGTCGCTCTGCACGATCGAGTCATAGTAGGAATTGCCGATCATCAGCATGGTTTCGCGCGGAAGACGCTGGGCCTCGGCCACGGTTTCGAGCAGGCGCGACGGCGGCGTCTGGAAGTTGGCCATGTCGTTGTCGCTGAGGCGGGCGATGATGTGTTCGGCTTCGGTGATCCTGCGATTCTCAATCTTCAGGCGCAACCCCAGTTGAACCGGACGATCCACCGCCGCGTCCTGAGCGCCCGCCGCCGCAAAGCCGCGAGCGCCACCACGCGGGGGGGCGGAAGTCGCGCCGCGAGCCGGGGTTGCGCCACGCGCGGGCGCGGGGGCGGCGGCCCCGCGAGTTCCGGTCGCGCCGGCAGGCGCTGTTGCGCGCGCGCCGCCGGCGCCGGGAGTGGCGCCGCGCGCCGGGGGAGCGGCCGAGGTCAGTTCACGGACAACGCCCATGAAGCCGACCTGACCGGAAACCGGATCCGGAACGTAAATCTTGTAATTGGTGAACGGACCGGAAGTCGCGTTCTTCCACAGTCCTTCGGTGAAGGACATCGCCTGAGTGTTTTCCGTGAACTTCGCGTTCGGCGCGAACGCAACCCGTTTGGCGTCGTGCGCGACCATACCGGCCAGATAGGAGTCGACAAAACCGACCAGACACGCGCGGTCGCAATCGAGAGGCGACTGCCAGAGACGGGCCTGTCCCAATGACGCGAAGGTCATTGCGCCGAAAAGCGCCGCGGTCGCGGCAAGAAAAACGACTCGTTTCATTGAATGCCTCCGAAAAATCCTCGTTCAGCCGGAATCATTTATAACAAACGTGGCTTTGCGGAATTAGGGACAGAGAGGAATTTATGCTCCCCCGCCGCTTCGCGGCAGCGGGGCATAAATTCCTCTCTGTCCCTAATTCCGCAGGCCTTCGGCTGGGGGAAGTGGCGGGAATAACCTTCCTCGCCTGCGCTGGGAGAGCGCGCGGAGGATGTGTTATCTTCCCCGGGGCAAAAGGCAATGAACACACTACTGGAAGTCATTCAACGAGCGCCCGGAAGCGCGACGGCGGTCATTCTGCCGGAAACAGGAGTCCGGGTTACTTATGACAGTCTGAGAAGGCAGGTGGCGGCGGTGGCGGACGCCTTCCGGTCGGCGGGCATCGGACCGGGAGACCGCGTGGCGATGTCGCTGCCGAACGGACTCGACACGATCGTGTGTTTTCTGGCCGCTTCGATTGCCGGCACGGCGGCGCCCCTCAATCCGGGATACCGGCACGATGAGTTTGTGTTCTATCTCGAAGACACGAACGCGAAACTGCTCGTTGTTCCGCCGCAGGGGGCGGATGACGCGCGTCGCGCCGCGGCCGACAAGCATGTCCCGATCGTGGAAGCGACCGTGACGACTGCCGGCGAGGTCCAGCTTTCGCCGACTCCTTCAGGCAAGACCGCCGGGCCGCCGGATCCGGACGCGGTCGCGCTGGTGTTGCACACGAGCGGCAGCACGGGCCGTCCGAAGCGGGTGCCATTGAAGCATCGCAATCTGGCCGTATCTGCGGAGAACATCATCCGGACCTACAGCCTCGGCCCTACCGATGTCGCGATGATCGCGATGCCGTTGTTTCACGTGCACGGGCTCGTGGCTTCGACCCTGTCCACGCTGGCTTCCGGCGGCGCCGTGGTGGTTCCGCCGAAGTTCAACCCGCTGTCGTTCTGG
>DASUFH010000024.1:0-2390 GCA_036274645.1 Terriglobia bacterium | reverse complement strand
GGCCTTCGAAGTTCCGATTGCTCGTGCTGACCGAAATCTGTCCGGGCTCGAGCTTGTCCGCATTCATCGCAATGCACATGCTGCAGCCCGACTCCCGCCACTCGGCGCCCGCTTCCTTAAACACTCGATCGAGTCCCTCGGCTTCGGCCATGCGTTTGACTTCCTGCGAGCCCGGAACGACAATCGCGCGAATTCCCTTCGCCACCTTGCGCCCGCGCATCACGCTGGCCGCAGCGCGCAGATCGGACAGTCGTGAATTGGTGCAACTGCCGATGAAAACCACGTCGATCGGATGATTCAACAGCGGCTTGCCGGGCTCCAGTTTCATGTACTCCAGCGCGCGCCGCAGATCGTCCGTGTCCGGCTGCGGGACCACCCCGGTCACGGAAATGCTCATTCCCGGGTTCGTTCCAAAACTGATCATCGGATCGATCGAAGCGGCGTCGAGGGCCACCACGCGGTCATAACGGGCGTCGGTGTCACTCTGCAGTTTCCGCCATCGACCAACGGCGCTATCCCACGCGGCGCCCCGGGGAACAAAAGGCCGCCCCGATAAATACTGGAACGTCGTGTCGTCGGGCGCCACCATGCCGGCGCGGGCGCCGCCCTCGATCGACATATTGCACAGCGTCATCCGCGCATCCATGGACATGGCGCGCACCGCGCTGCCGGTGTATTCGATGACGTGACCCGTTCCGCCGCCCACACCAATCTGAGCAATGACCCGAAGGATGACGTCCTTGGCCGTTACGCCATCTTTCAACTGGCCATCCACGCGGATCTCGAGGTTCTTCGCCTTCCGCTGCATCAGGCACTGGCTCGCAAGGACATGCCCTACTTCGGTCGTCCCGATGCCGAACGCCAGCGCGCCAAACGCGCCATGCGTGGACGTATGACTGTCGCCGCAAACGATCGTCTTGCCGGGCTGCGTCACACCCAGTTCCGGACCGATGACATGGACAATACCCTGGTGCGGGCTGTCCATGCCGTACAGGTCCACACCAAACTCTTTGCAGTTTTTTTCCAGCTGGGTGACCTGCTTGAACGCCATCGGGTCCGCAGCCGTCAGGTCGCGCGTCGTCGTGGGAATGGCATGATCCGCGGTGGCCACCGTCAGATCCTTCCGCCGCACCGGAAGCTTCCGCTCCCGTAACTCATCGAACGCCTGCGCGGACGTGACCTCGTGAATGAGGTGCAGGTCGATGAAGATGATCGCCGGCGCGTCGGTTTCAGGGACGACAATGTGTTCGTCCCAGATCTTGTCGTATAGAGTCTTCGATTTCATTTTGTTTGTATCTGATTCGGGGGAATTAGGGACAGAGAGGAATTTCGCCTTCGCGAAATTCCTCTCTGTCCCTAATTCCCCCGAATTTCCCTAGCCTTCAATCAGGCTGCAAATCTTCCTTCCCATTTCTGTCGTATTGACCAGCTTACAACCCGCGGCGTCTCCCGCATAGATATCCGCCGTACGGTATCCCTCGTTGAGCGTCCGCGTGATCGCCGCCTGAACCCGGGCTGCCGCTTCCGGCATTCCGAAGGAGTGTTCGAGCATCATGCCGACCGAAGCGATGGCGCCGATCGGATTGGCTTTGCCTGTTCCGGCAATGTCCGGCGCGGAACCGTGCACCGGTTCATAGAGTCCGACGGCGGCGCCGACGCTGGCGGAGGGCAGCATACCCAGACTCCCGGCCAGCACGGCCGCCTCATCACTCAGGATGTCCCCGAAAAGGTTGTTCGTCAGAACGACATCGAAATGTTTCGGCTTGAGGATGATCTGCATGGCGCAGTTGTCCACGTAGAGGTTCTCGAACTCGACATCGGGAAACTCTTTCGCAATTTCCCCGGTGACCTCCCGCCACAGGATCGAAGTCTCCAGCACGTTGGCTTTGTCGACCGAAGTCACACGCTTCCGGCGGCTGCGAGCGAGATTGAAGGCCGAACGCGCCACCCGCTGGACTTCTTCCACCGTGTAGACTTCGGTGTCGACGGCGCGGTTCCCCTCGCGGAAACGCGGGGTTCCGAAATAGATCCCGCCCAGCAGCTCGCGAACGAAGATCAGGTCGACGCCGCGGGCCACTTCCGGACGAATGGTTGAACTGCCCGCCAGAGGCTCATACACATAAACCGGCCGCAGATTGGCATAGTTGCCGAGAATCTCACGGATCTGCAACAGACCGCGCTCGGGTTTCCTGGCCCGCGGCATGGAGTCGTAGCGACGGTCACCAACTGCGCCCAGCAGCACCGCGCCGGCGCTTTTCGCCAGATCAATCGTCTGTTGCGGAAGCGGCGTGTCGTGCTTTGCGATGGCCACGCCGCCGATGTCGCCTTCAACGATTTCAAAGGTCCTGCCAAACACGCGGCCCGCCGACTCCAGGGCGAGCCTGGCCTGT
>DASUFH010000023.1:0-4283 GCA_036274645.1 Terriglobia bacterium | reverse complement strand
TCTTCTCAATCGCGCTTGTCCCGGCTTTCCGGAACTTTCTTCATCAAGAACCGGGTTCCACGGCCGCCAATACACGCAGGACCGAAGATTCCACCCGGCCATGATTGTGGACACTGCTTGACCGTTTCACCCGTTCAGCCCATGAAAACAGTCCAGCATCGAGAGTTTGAAGCGCAGCGGCCGTGCGCCGAGTGGAGTTCACACGGAACCATGTCGAGCGTTCAGGGGAACGTGTGGAGCGATGGCGGAAACGGGTGGAGGCGCCAGAGAATCGCGTCGAGCGTTCAGGGAAACGTGTGAAGCGTTCTGGAAATCGTGTGGAGTGACAGCGGAAACGCGTGGAGCGTCCGTGGTAACGACACACGGATCCAATATCGAGCCTTCCGGATTTGGCCAGGGTTCGAGGGGGCCCCCGCGGACCGCCCCCCCGTACATGGCGGCTCCGCGCGGCGCCCGCAGGACTTCAGCGCGTGACGCCGTGTCTCCACTGCTCGCCGCCGCGTCTCCACGTGTTGCACGGGAACTCCACGGCTCGCCCTGGCGTCTGCAGCCGTTTCCCTGAACGCTCCACCGGTTGCGCTCGACGCTCGACCGGTTGCACGGAAACTTCACTGCTCCACTGGACGCTTTTCCGGCGGCGGTGCAAGATTCAGTCTGAACTCGCAGGATATGCCAGAACCTGCGACGGAAGACCCCACATCGCCTCGCGCGCGGACGACGTCTGCGCATTCGTCCTTCGTCGTGTCCTCGCCTGTCCCTTTTAAAGAAGCGGCTGGCGGTGACGCCAAAGCGCAGGACTTGTGGCGGAGCCTGGTCGAACAGGAGATCAAACCGGAAACCGAAGACGATGATTTCGGGGAGTGAGGGAACATGCTCATGGGCTTCGTTCAACGCGCATGGTCCACGAAATTATGCACAGCCAAAAAGAATTACATAAGTAATCCCATTCGGGTCAGAATAACCGGGGGGGGAGGGTTCTCGCCCCCCGGTTGTTCATTGTCCATTGCCCTGTTATCGATTGTGACTTGAACTTCTTGGATTGTTCGTTGGGCGGTTGAGGAACGAACAATGAAAGAGGCTCAAGTCACAATCGATAACAAGGCAATGAACAATGAACAACCGAGGGGAAGAGAACGAACCCCGACCGGATATGAATTACATCGAACTACGGGCGGCGTCGGCGTTCAGTTTTCTGGACGGCGCTTCCCTGCCGGAAACCCTGATGAGCGCGGCCGCCAATCTCGGCTTTCCCGCCGCGGCCATCATGGACCGCGACGGCGTCTATGGCGCGCCGCGCTTTCATCAGACGGCCAGGAAAACCGGCCTCAGAGCGCACATCGGCGCGGAGGTGTCGTCGGAACTGGGACGCGTCGGACTGCTGGCCGCCACGCGCGAGGGCTATCGCAATCTCTGCCGCCTGATCACGCGCATGAAGCTGGCCGCGCCGAAAGGCAAGGGCTCGGTCAGCGCAGCGGCGCTCGAGGAATTTTCCGGAGGTCTCTTCTGTCTGACCGGCGGCGAAGAAGGACCGCTCACCCGGTCGATCCCCCGCGGCGCGGGACGGTCCACCCTGGAACGTCTCGCCGGCGTCTACGGACAGGACCGCGTCTACGTCGAGTTGCAGCGGCACTTCAATCGCGATGAAGAAGCCATCAACCGCCGCGCGGTGGAACTGGCCCGCGCATGCGGTCTCCCACTCATCGCCACCAATGGCGTGCGCTACGCGGAAAAACCGGACCGGGAAATCCTCGATGTGTTCACCTGCATCCGGAATCACCGGAACCTGGAAACGGCCGGCCGCCTGCTGGCCGTCAATTCGGAACGCCATCTCAAATCCGCATCGGAAATGGCGCGCCTCTTTCGCGATCTTCCGGAAGCGATCGGCAACACCGTTGAACTCTCCTCGCGCCTCGAATTCACGCTGAACGATCTCGGATACGAATTCCCGCGCTATCCCCTGCCCGATGGCGGCAGCACGGCGGCGTTCCTGCGCGCGCGCACGGAGGAAGGCGCGCTCCAGCGCTTCAAGCCGTATGACGAGCGCTCGCGCCGCCAGATTGCGCGCGAGCTGGCGCTGATCGAAAAGCTGGGGCTGGAAGGCTACTTCCTGATCGTCTGGGACATCGTCGAATTCTGCCGCCGGGAAAACATCCTGGCGCAGGGCCGGGGATCGGCGGCCAACAGCGCGGTCTGTTACGCGCTGGGGATCACGGCGGTCGATCCGGTGAAGATGGAGCTGCTCTTCGAACGATTTCTTTCCGAAGAGCGCGGCGAGTGGCCCGACATCGATCTCGATTTGCCGAGCGGCGATGAGCGCGAGCGCGTCATTCAATACGTCTACCGGCGCTACGGCGAACGCGGCGCGGCCATGACCGCCAACGTCATCACGTATCGTGGGCGCTCGGCGGCGCGGGAAGCGGGCAAGGCGCTCGGGATCGATCCCGTCACGCTCGATCGGGTCGCGCGGCTCATGAGCCACTGGGAATACAAGGATCCCGACGACACGATGCGCGCGCAGTTCACCGAAGCGGGACTTGATCTCGATCATCCGCGCATCCGCAAATTTCTCGAACTCTGTTCCCGGCTGCAGGATCTGCCGCGGCATCTCGGCCAGCACTCCGGCGGGATGATCGTCTGCCAGGGCCGGCTCGACGCGGTCGTGCCGCTCGAACCGGCCACGATGCCCGGCCGCGTCGTCACGCAATGGGACAAGGACGACTGCGCCGATATGGGCATCATCAAAGTCGACCTGCTCGGACTCGGCATGATGGCCGCGCTCAAAGACTCGATCGAGTTGATCCGCGCCCACCACAACGAAGAGGTCGATCTCGGCCATCTCCCGGCCAACGATCCCGCCGTCTACAGTGCGCTGCAGAAAGCCGACACCGTCGGCATGTTCCAGATCGAGAGCCGCGCGCAGATGTCGTGCCTGCCGCGCCTCCGGCCGGAGCGGTTCTACGACATCGTCGTGCAGGTGGCGATCATCCGTCCCGGACCGATCGTGGGCAACATGGTCCATCCCTATCTCAAACGGCGGCGGGGACGCGAACCGGTGCGCTATCCGCATCCATCACTTGAACCGGCGCTCAAACGCACGCTGGGCGTGCCGCTCTTCCAGGAACAGTTGCTGCGAATCGCGATGGTGGCCGCGGGATTCAGCGGAGGAGAGGCCGAGGAGTTGCGCCGCGCGTTCGGCTCCAAGCGATCCGAGCGCAAGATGCGGGAAATCGAAGTCAAATTGCGGCGCGGCATGGACAAGAACGGGATCACCGGCTCGGCGCAGGACGAGATCATTCTGTCGATCACGTCGTTCGCGCAATACGGGTTTCCCGAATCGCATGCGGCCAGCTTTGCGTTGATCGCATACGCCAGCGCGTATCTGAAGTGCCACTACCTGGACGCGTTCACCGCGGCCATCCTCAACAACCAGCCGATGGGGTTTTACAGTCCCGCCACGCTGGTGAAAGACGCGCAACGGCACGGGCTGAAAGTGAAGCCGATCGACGTCACGCGTTCGGACTGGCCCTGCACGCTGGAAGACGGCGCGGTGCGCATCGGCCTGCGCTACATCCGGGGCATGCGTGAATCGGTGGCGCTGGCGCTCGTTCGCGAACGCGCCCGCGGGGCGTTCGTTTCCGTGGACGATCTTGCGCTTCGCGTGCCGGAACTGCAGAAACGCGAAATGGTTCAACTGGCCCAGGCCGGCGCGCTCAACTTCCTCGACCCGGAGCGGCAGACGCATCGCCGGGACGCGCTCTGGCAGGTGGAGCGCGCCTGCCGGCGCGCCGGCCCGTTGTTGGAGACGACCCGGGTGGCGCGTGAAGAGGTCCATGAAACGGCGCCGCTCGAGCGGATGTCGCCGGAGGAACGGGTGGTCGCGGATTTTGAAACGTCCGGCCTGACCACCGGACCGCATCCGATGGCTTACTACCGGGATGAAATGATCGCGCGACGCGTGACGCGCGCGGTCGATCTGGAAAGAACCGCGAACGGCGCGCGGGTCCGCGTCGCCGGAGCCGTGATCGCGCGCCAGCGGCCGGGCGCGGCGAAGGGGTTTGTCTTTCTGAGCCTCGAAGACGAAACCGGCATTTCGAACATCATCATCACGCCCGATGTGTTCCAGCAACACCGCCTGACGATTATCCAGGAGCCCTTCCTCTTCGTCGAAGGACGGCTGCAACGCCTCGACGGCGCCATCTCGGTGAAAGCCTCGCGCATCGAACCGCTCGCCGTCAGCGCCGCTTCCATCGCCTCGCACGATTTTCATTAATCGAAGTTGGTCC
>DASUFH010000022.1:0-2345 GCA_036274645.1 Terriglobia bacterium | reverse complement strand
GGTCTCGTTTTCGTCCCTCTGGCGGTCTCGGCCCAGCAGGAAGGACCCGTGTCGGCCGAAGCGCCGAACGCGATGGGGCCGCATACCTGGTTCATCATCCTGGCGGTTGGCGCGTTTCTGGCGTGGGCGATCAGCTATACGCTGGAGCTGCAGAAGGAGTCGCTGGACCGGAAGAAGGACCGTCAGGGGTTGCTGGAGGTCAAGGAGGAGTTGCTGGGCCGCCTGGCCGCGCTGGAGAAGAATCGCGAATCGGGCGCCGTGCCGGAGCCCCGCTACCGCAAACAGCATCGCGACCTGCGCCAGCGGCTCTCGAAAATCCTTGAACAACTGGGCGCGAAAAACCGGCCGGAGGCTTCATGATTTCCCAGCCAGGACAAGAGAGCGCCGGGATCGGCCATGTCTGAACCCTGGGCGCTGGAGTCTCGGGATATCCGCAAATCGTTCGGCAGTTTTACGGCGCTGGCCGGCGTCACGCTGCGCGTGGCGAGAGGCGACTTTCTGACGTTGTTCGGCGCCAACGGCGCCGGCAAGACCACTCTTCTCAAGATCGCGGCGTCTCTGATGGCGCCGACCTCGGGCCAGTTGTTCGTGGAGGGCGTCGATATCCGGGAGGAGCCGGAACAGGCGCGGCGCCACATCGGATTTCTTTCGCATAACACGTACATCTATCGCGATCTTTCTCCACTCGAAAACCTCCGCTTCTTCGCGCGGCTCTACAGCGTGCCGGACCCTTTGCCCCGCATCCGTGAACTCCTGGATCGCGTCGGGCTCAGCCGGCGCGCGAATGATCCGGTACGCGCCTTTTCACGCGGCCAGCAGCAGCGCGTCGGGCTGGCTCGCGCGATCCTGCATGACCCGTCGCTGATTCTGCTCGACGAGCCCTACACCGGTCTCGATGTCAGCGCCGCCGAAACGCTGGACGGGATTCTGGCGGACGCGGTTGAGCGGAGAAAGACCGTGATTCTTACCAGTCACGACGTCGAACGCGGACTGCGTCCCGCCAGCCGCGCCGCCATCGTCGACCGGGGCCGCCTCGTCTTCGACGGGCGTCCCGATGACACCGCTCGCGCAGCCTATGTGGAGTTTGTCGCCGGAGGCGCCGCTTGAGTCCGTTTCTGGCAATCGTCTCCAAAGACATTCTCATCGAGATGCGCAACAAGGAGTCGATCAGCTCCATGATGCTGTTCGGACTGCTGGTGGTGGTCGTGTTCAGTTTTGCTCTCGAGCCGGGCTCCGGCCGGGCGGGCGTGTTGTGGATTGCGTTTACGTTTGCCTCGGTGATCGGATTGAACCGTTCGCTGGCGATGGAACTCGACAACGACTGTCTCCAGGGCTTGATGCTTGCCCCGCTCAGCCGCAACGCGCTTTATGCGGCCAAAGTGGCGAGCAACCTGGTGTTCATGCTGATCGCGGATTTTGTGGTGATGCCGTTCTTCTTCATATTCAACAACATCAACTTCGGCTGGGAGTTCATCAAGATCTTCGGCCTGGCGGCGATCGGCGCCGTTGGCCTGGCGGGGGTGGGAACGATCCTTTCGACGATCTCCGCCAACACGCGCATGCGTGAGGTGATGCTGCCGATCCTCCAGATTCCCCTGACGATTCCGATCGTGATCGTGGGTTATCAGGCCACAAAGGCGGTGCTGGAGGAAACCCCGGAGAAGATTCCCTCGTTGCTGAGCGTTCTGGTAGGTTTTACTATCGTGTACCTGACGGCCTCGTATCTCATCTTTGAATACGTCGTGGAGGAATAGATGCGGACGAAAATCCTCGGAGTCCTGACGATGGCGGCGATGATCCCGGCTCTCTACGGCGCCTTCGTCTATGCTCCCACCGAACGCGAACAGGGCATTGCCCAGCGCATCTTTTACTTTCACGTGCCCTGCGGGATCCTGTCGTATCTGGCCGCCGCGGTCGTTTTCTACGCGGCGGTGCGTTTTCTCGTCAGCCGTGATCTGCGCTGGGATCGGCTGGCGTATTCGGCGGCGGAACTGGGGGTGCTGTTTGCCGGTCTGTCGCTGGTGACAGGGATGATCTGGGCGAAACCCATCTGGGGAGTCTGGTGGCGATGGGACGCGCGCCTGACGCTGCAACTGCTGCTCTGGCTGATCTTCGTCGCCTATTTCATGCTCCGGGCGTACCTGCCCGATCGCAACCGGCGGGCCCGCCTGGCGTCCATCTTCGGACTGCTGGGTATGCTGGATGTTCCGTTTAACTACCTTTCGATTCGTCTGTGGGAAGGGCAGCATCCGGCGCCGATTGTCGGGGGCGGTGAAGGGGCGGGGATGGAGCCGGAGATGTGGACCGCCTTTATTCTTGCCAACGTCGCCATGCTCCTGCTTTTC
>DASUFH010000021.1:0-7961 GCA_036274645.1 Terriglobia bacterium | reverse complement strand
CGGGGCCGGTCTATAACATCGTGGATGACGAACCGATGCGACTGGCCGAGTTCCTCTCGTTTCTGGCCTCCGCTGTTGGCGCCCGCCCGCCGCGGGAAGCGCCGCGCTGGCTGATTCGATTGATCGCGCCGGTTGTGTCTGAAGCCGCGTTCACGCGCATTCCTCTTTCCAACGGGCGGGCCCGGAGGGAATTGGGCTGGAGTCCGGTCCACCGAAGTGTCCGGGATGAGGCATTTTCGTGAACCGGACTGCGGGCGAACTTAGCGGAGCCCGTTCAGCGTTGCATCCGCCCCGATGACAGGAATGACCTTCCGGATCGTTTGACCGGCCTCAACATGGAAGAGCTGTCCCTGTCCTTTGAACTGTTCCAGGTACTGGGAATCCGGCCAGATACCCGAGCCGCTGCCATAGAAGGCGCCACGAGCGGGGACATCTTCCAGGGCGAGCGCTTCATAATCTCCCGGCGTGACGTCGGAAAAGAACACCCTGCCGTCGGTATCGGACAGGGCAATGGGGTAAATACCCCAGATGTCCGAGTGGCCACGAGACCGGGGAACGAGCAGTGTGGGAATGTGGGGTTGTGGATTGTCGTGAGTCGGATCCCTCACCACTATTTCAACGCGCGCGAGGTCAAATCCAATCCGCAACTGGATCGCTGGCCCCTCATCACGGACGGTGACCGGCGTCCCGAGCGTTTCGGTATTACCGTAACGCGCTCCCTCCAGATACCCACCGGTGTGGTCGCCTGGCGCGAAGCCGATGGAATAGCGCAGATCCGGAATCACATCGCGCAACACAAACGACCCGTCCGCGTTGATATTGGCGGAAACGGTTCCCGTTGCCTGCCGATTCGGAAACAGAGCAGATGGAAGCTCATCGAGACATCTCAATGACGCCAGCATTTGCGGGATCTGGACACCCGACGGAATCGGACCATCGGCCGAGATCCGGCCGCGCACGTCGATTGCCGGCCGGAGCTGGAGTGTCACCGCACCGACGGCGCCGGACTTGACGGTGACATCCCGTATTGCGGTCTCGCGGCGGCCAGCCGCGTTGTTCACCGCAACAACCTTATAGGTTCCTGGAAAGACCTCGTTGAACTGGAACGTTCCATCCGTTACCGCCGAGCGCGAAACAGGCTGCTGCTGATCCGTGCGAAGACCGGTGTACACGAGCGCGACAGTCACCCTGGTGGATTGAGCCGTATCCGCGCCACCGGCGCCTTGTGATTGTCCAGTTCCGTTCACTCCATCGTTCACTGGAAGAATGGCGCCCAGGACTCGTCCAGGTTGAGCAGGCCGGATCGCAAAGTCAATTCCGTGGACCTCGTCGCCGGCAACAACGTGTACCGGGGTTGCGGCATCAGGATCGCTTGCGCCCGGATAAAACAACGGAAGAGTGATTCCCTGAGGTCGGCGGAGTTCGTCAGGAATTTCGGTGGCAGACACGTAGTAATCGCCCGGCCCAAGGTCCTCCAGGCGGTATCGGCCCTGACCGTCAGTTCTGGTCGCTGTTCCGGCCCTAAACAACCGGCCACCACCAGTCAAAAAATGCTCTGGCGTGAGCGCCTGGATTTCAGCGTGGGCCAGGGGCGCGCCGTTCCCGTCCACAATTGTTCCTTCAATCGCGCTCGTCTTCGTCAATCGCAGAGCAGTGGAGAATCGTTCCCCGGATTGAATGGTGACTGGCCTGCCCAGTCCGTCCACAACGCGTTGCCCGTACCGCATGGGCAGGTAATGAGCCACAGTGACCGTCAGTCCATAACTCCCCGGCCACAGGCTTCGAAACGTAAAGGTTCCGTCATCCCCCGTGACGGCTGCGGCAGGCGCGGGCCACGACAACTTGACGGTCGCGCCGGATATGGGTTTTTCGGAGAGCCGGTCCGTGACAATGCCCGAAATGCTCCCGTATTCCGTAACGGCTGTCGCCGCAGTTTGACCAAGGACGCTGCGTTGAGGCTCCTGCGCGGCGCTCAATCCATAGGCCGAAGACAGCGCCAGGGTGAACAGCAGAAAGACCGTCAAAGCTTTTCCGGGCCGTGTCCATTTCCGGAAATCTCGAACCTCCATGTCTGGCCTCCAGAGGCGATTGTGATCGGAGTGACGCGCGGCGGGCAAGTTCTCTGGAAGGATTCCCTGTGGACGATAGCGAGAGTTTCCGCTAAACTCTTCGCCGTTATTCAACCCTAACCGTTGATCGATCACGAGGAGGATCCGATGCGCATTTCCAACACGTCTCTTGCCGCGAATTTTGGCGGACGCGTCGCGCACGAATGGGCCGCCTCGGCGTTCGAGCGATCCCGCAAGCGTTAGGTTACCCGCCGGCTCACCGGCGTTTCGCGGCAATCCCGAAAACCAGATAACAGGCGGACGCGTTTTCTGCGCATTTGCGACGGAAGACCCGTCTTCCAATTTCATTCACATTCAAAACGATGAGCGATCTCGAATTAGACCGTACTGCGGCCACGAACTGGCGTGAATACAAGACCGAGTTCCTTCAGATGAGGGACATGGTGTTCTGGGTCTGGAATGAACTCGTGAGCCGTGAAGGCAAGGCGTTCATGCGCCGCATGATTGGCTGGATGGCGCTTTCCTGCATGTTGACCGTCGTGCTTCCGCTGATGTTTGGCCGGATCACGGATCTGCTCGATCCCCGGCTGGCCAGGCTTCGCGCGCTCCTGATGATGCTGGGCGCCTATGGCGCGCTCATGCTGCTGCGCCAGTGGGTGCGTTACCGGCAGGGCATGACGCGCGAGTATCTGGCCTGGCGCGAACATGCGGCAGCTGGATGTCCGGACGACCGAGCTGTTTCTGGAGAAATCGCTCGGCACGCACATCAGCGAAAACAACCACCTCAATGAAGCGAACGTCAAGAAGGGGTACGACCGTGTGCTCGGGCTCGAAGGCATGCTGCTGTTCGAGGGCTCGCGGACGCGCTTCTGTTCTCGCTGATCCTGTACTGTGTCTATTCGGTGTGGACCGGGAACATGGCGCTCGGCTCGCTGTGGTTTCTCGTGGCCTGGGGCAGCCAGTTTTCGACCACGCTCTGGCACATCGGTCATATCGAGCATCAGTTCAACTTCTTCACGCCATCGATCATGGGCATGAAGGAAGCGCTGACGATGCCCAGGGGAATCGGCGTCCATGAAAAACCATCGGCGGTGACGGCGGCGCAGTCGTTCCGCGTGGAATTCCAGGGCGTGGGCTACCACTACGATCACCAGCAGGAGACGCCGGAGTCGATCGCCACGCTGGAAGCGGTGTCGTTCACGATCGAACCCGGAGAAAAGGTGGCGCTGATCGGTCCAAGCGGGGCCGGCAAGAGCACGATCATGAAGCTGTTGCTCCGCTACATGGATCCGACTGAAGGGCGCATCCTGATCGACGGTGTCGATTTGCGTGATCTCGATCTGGGGACATGGCTCACGCAGATCGGCTATGTCGCGCAGCAGTTCGAAGTGTTCGACGGGACTATCCGGTACAACCTGACCTACGGTCTCGGCGAGGAACGTAAACGCGCCATCACCGATGAAGAGATCTGGAAGACGATGCGCATGCTCCAGATCGACTTCGGAGACCGCCTCGTCGACGGGCTGGATACGCGGATCGGGTTTAACGGGATCAAACTGTCGGGCGGCCAGAACCAGCGGCTGATGATTGGCGCGGCTGCGCTCAAGGAGCCGCGATTCATGATCATCGATGAGGCCACCAGTTCTCTGGACGCGACCACGGAGAAGCTCGTGCAGGACGGCCTGGAAAAGGTGCTCGACCGCTGTGGCGCGCTCATCGTCACGCACCGGTTGAATACGGTTCGGCGCATCTGCAACCGGTTCATCCTTCTGGATCGCGTCGAGGGTCGCGGCGGTTCAATCCAGGCAGTTGCCGACAGCTTCGAGGCTCTGGCTGAAGTCTCGCCGGCGTTCCGCGCGCTGGCGGCGGATCAGGGGATTGAACTCGGGCAGCGGGCGCGGTCGGCGTGATTTTCGGGCTCGCGCTTCCCCGTTATTTTGCGCCTTCAACGCACGTGAAGCTTGTTGCGAGGTTCTCCGTGCCTGCCGGTCCAGTGAACTTCGGCCATTTCGGAAATTCGCATAACGGGCGAGTACGGCCGGCCGTGGAGCCCGTATTGCCGTCAACGGCGGTAAGCCCGACCGGGGCCTTTCCTTCCTCCACCCATTGCTGCAGGGCCGTCAGGCTATCGAACTTCGCGTTGAACAGGCCGAAGCCATGGCCCAGTCCCGGAATCACATAAAACCTCAGAAAACTCGCGAGACGCGCCTGGCCAAACTGCGCCACCTGACGCTGGTAGTACGCGATCGAGTTGTGCGGCGTAATGAAATCGTCAGCGGTTCCGTGAGTCATGATGATCTTGCCGCCCTTCGCGCGGAACTTTTCGAGGCTGACGTCGGTCACGTCCAGGATCGAGGCGACCGCTTCGATGCGCGCGCGGAACTGCTTCGGATCGAATCGCAACGGATCAAACCTGGGGTCACGGGTGATGATGAACTTGATGGTCTGATCGCCGACGCTGTAAAGGAGCGGTTCCTTGCCGGAAAGAGGGTTTCCCGGTTGCGGCGCCTGTCCGAAATTCGACCGGCCCTGGAACTGCGCGCCGTCGAGCAGCGCCCATCTGGGGAATGCGTCGATTCCGCCGACCTTGAAGCCGGGCCGGTAGTCCGAGGTGATCGTGGCGACGGCTTTGAGTTGCGCGTCGGAAAGGCACTTTTCGCCAGCGATCCCATTGGGACACCGTAGCGTCTTCACGTCGAACGCCGCATTGCATCCGGCGACATTGCTGATCAGGCCGTCTTTGGCGCCGTCGAGCGCGTCGCATCGCGCGTAGACGGCGTCGGTGATGAGCTTCGTGTGATCTTCGTCGATCCAGCCCGCGCCGCCATTCGCGTAGAGCGCCATTCCGGCGTTCCACGAGCCCAGATGCAGCATGGTCACGTTGTAGGCCGGATAGTGCGCCACCACGCCGTCATAGTCGTCGGGATAACGCGCGGCTGCGTCCAGCGCTTCGTGACCGCCCTGCGATCCGCCAATGAAATAGAACCGCTGTGGAGCCCGTCCATAGGCTTTGCGAATGACGGCCATCGCCGCGTCGTGCGTCTTCTTGACGGACTGTTTGCCGTAATTGACGAGCGCTTCGTCGTCGAGCGCGAAAGTTCCGTCAAAGCCGGCGGCGCCTTTGTGGCCTCCGTCGCTGCCGAGCGTGACGAATCCTTTCTTGAGCGGCGTCTCGGTATTGCCTGGTTGCAATGTGAACGCGCCCAGCCCGGTGACGAGAGAACCGTCGTACCCGCCACCGCCCATTTGCAGCGCGCGCCCGTTCCAGGCAGCCGGCAGGTTGACTTCGAATTCCAGAGCCGGCGACGACGCGTTCTTCGGCTTCACCACGCCGGTCACCTTGCAGAAATCGCCGTTTGCGTTCTGCGGTTCGGAAGCCGTCACGGCTACGGCAGTCTCGACCACCGCGCCGGATGTCGGAAGGCCAATCGTGGATGCGGGAATCGCCAGGCCCTTAAGCGTCGCGCACTCGATGACCATCTTCGTGGCGGCATTCTCGGCCGTCCCGGCCGGACCGAACGCCACCGCCACAAGGCTCACTCCCGCAACAAGCCACATACCCTGTCTCATAACCGATCCTCCCGAAAGCGCTGGATGACGCGGGCGAGAATAGTTCCCGCAGCCGGCAGTGTCAACGCGGGAGCGGCAGTCCTCTCGTGAGAGATCGCGGCTACAGCAAAGGGAATGCGCCCTGATGAATTCCTGCAATCCAACCAACAGCAGCCCCAGTAGAACCGGGGAGCCCGCGCGCTTGACATGCGCGTCACCTGCGCACATCCTGCCAACATGCCCAAAATGGTTCAAATTCGGAACGTGCCCGACTCGATCCATCGCAAGCTGAAAGCGCGCGCCGCAGGCGCCGGTCAATCGCTGTCCGATTATCTGCTGGCTGAAATTGAACGCATGCTCGCCAGACCCACCCGCGAGGAGATGCTGACGAGGATCCATACTCGAAGGCCGGTCCGGCTGAAGACGTCTGCGGCGATACTCATCCGGGAAGAACGCGATCGCCCGTGATTGTCGATGATTCGCTAGTGCCCGCGCCAGATCCTGAAGCCCGGGGACGGGCGTCACTCGGGGTGGCTGGAAAACTTTTAGCATTTCCCGTTGACGGCGATTCCGTTCTCGGACTATGCTCGCCCAGTCTGACCTCGGTAGCTGCAAACAACTCACCTTCCCGGAGGCGCGGTATGGCTCGATTTCGCGTGTTGGCGCTGGTGGCGGCAATGGCCCTGGTCGTGGTCGCTGCCCCAATGTCCTTTCCTTCCGAACTGACGGACCAGTCGCATCCTGTCACCTTTAATAAGGATGTGCTTCCCGTCCTTGAAAAGAACTGCCAGACATGCCATCGGCCCGGTGAGATCGCGCCGATGTCATTCCTGTCATATGAAAGCACCCGGCCTTTCGCGAAAGCGATCAAGTCCGCCGTGCTGAGCAAACAGATGCCGCCGTGGTTTGCGGATGCCGAATATGGCGAGTTCCGCAATTCGCCCAAGCTGACCAACGACGAGATCAAGACCCTGGTGGCGTGGGCCGACACCGGCGCTGCCGAAGGCAACCCGCTGGACAGGATCCCCACCCGGAAATGGGAGGCGGAAGGCTGGCGCACCAAGCCGGACGTCGTGGTCTCCATGCCCCAGGCGTTCCGGGTTCCTGCGCAGGGCGCCGGAGAAATCCGGGAGTTCTTCATTCCGAATCCATTCAAGGAAGACACCTGGGTCCGGTCGATTGAGATTCGGCCCGGCAACACCTCGGTCGTCCATCACGTGATCCTTCAGGTTGCCGACCAGACTCGTGACGCGCAGCTGCGTTCATCCCTGGGCAGCGCAGCGGCCCTTTCAGTCATCCGCACGAACGGCGGTGTGGTGACCAATGGGTTTGGCGATGGCGCGAGCGCCTATTCCGGTATTTCGGGCGTCCTCTCGAAGCTTCAGGAACTGAAGACCGGTCAGGGATCCTTCATGACCATGGAAGCCGTATACGCTCCGGGAACCACGCCGATCGATTTCCGTTATTCGGACTCGGCCAAGCTGATCCACGGTGGCGGGCAGCTCCGGATTGAAGTGCACTACACGCCGAACGGCAAAGAGACCCTGGACCAGACCAAGATCGGCTTCACTCTGGCAAAAGAACCGGTGAAGCGGAGTTTCGTGCTGATGGCGCCGGAACATATGGTTGATCCCCGTAAGCCGATTCCTGCGGGCGATACCAACTGGGAGACCACCGGCGAAATCACCTTCAGTGAAGACGCCGAACTCGCATGGTTCATGCCGCATATGCACCTCCGCGGCAAAGACATGACGTTCCAGCTGATCTATCCCGATGGGCGTATGGAAACGGTCCTGAGCGCCAGGTTCAACTTCAACTGGCAGCTCGGTTATGAAGTTGAGAAACCCATCAAGATCCCCAAGGGCACGAAAATGGTCGTGACCGCGCACCATGACAACTCCGCGAACAACAAGGCCAATCCGAATCCGTCGGAAGCTGTTGTCTGGGGTGATCTGACGGGTCAGGAAATGATGGTTCCGTGGTTTGGCGTCATCGTCAATCGGGATTCCAGGCCCGAAACGATCGCGTCGTACCGGCCGCGCGACCTCGTCCTCGATGACACGCTCCGGGCCCTGGATCGCATGCTGACTTCCGGCGATACCGGGATGTTCGCGTTCGAGTAGGCCGTTTTAGAAAGAAAAAGGGCAAGAAGGGACAGAATCCTCCGGGATTCTGTCCCTTTTGTTTTTGTCAGTGGCCTGGGGACGGGGAATTAGGGACAGAGAGGAATTTCGGGGACAGCCCCCTAATAGTTCGCGGAAGTGAATACTTCAGGATTTCAAAATCCCCCGCCGCGAATTATTAGGGGGCTGTCCCCGAAATTCCTCTCTGTCCCTAATTCCC
>DASUFH010000020.1:0-14865 GCA_036274645.1 Terriglobia bacterium | reverse complement strand
ATAGACCGCCCCTACAAGCAGACGGGCAAGGTCGCTTCTTACCGGACCGGGAATATCGCGATCCGGTCGCCGCGATACGATCCGACCCAGAGTTCCTTACCGATCTCGAGGGTCACGGTGCCTGAGCCGAACGCCGCGGAGTTGGTCTCCTTGCGGACTTCCGTCACCTTGAGCGAATTCGGGTCGATCTTCACGATGTTCGTCGTCTGCGTCTGTCCCGAGCCACCCTGCCCCGTCACGTAAAGCGTGCCGTCGGGCGCCCACCGGATGTTGTCGGCCCGGAAATCCAGCTTGACGTCGTCGCGCTTGACCGGCGTCTGGCCGAGGGACAACCGGAAGAACGATTGATTGCCCCACGCGGCAACATAAACCCACTTCCCGTCTTTGGAAACTTCCAGGCCATTGGCGCCGGAGGTTTCACTGCCGGGAATCTTCTGCCAGCCCTTGCCGCTATGCCATTCCCACAACGCGCCGTTCACTTCCCCCGCGGTCATCCGCGCGCGGGCGCCGGAATCGCCTCGGGCCAGGAAGTCCGTCCCGATGAATCCGCCGTCGGGAAGCGGAACAACTTCGTTCAGGCCGATCGGATCGGGCGCCACGACGCAGCCCACCCACGTCAACGCCGGCGGTTTCGCTTTCGCGTCGATCTCGAAGACCTCAACGGACTCGCGCTGGCCGTGATGAACGACATACAGCGTATGGACATCGTTCCGGCCCGGACGAAGAGCGATGCCGTGAGTCTGAAAACTGGCCTTCTGCGCCGCGTCGGGCGGCCCGGGACAGGTGTCATAGGTTTTCTTGTCCAGGTTCTCTTTTGCGGTCGCCGCCGGGTATGGCGTCGTACTGGTCCGATCCTTGACGTTGATGACGCGAAGGCCGCCGTTCTGCGCGGTGTAGGCGGTCGCAACCACCCATTGGCCTCCGGGCACGAGCACCAGATCCTCCGGCGCCGACTGGCCACATACGAAAGGCTGGCCGGCAACACACGGAGGCGCCGGCTGACCGCGCGGAACTTGCGCCACGACAGCGAATGGCGCCAACAGACCAAGCACGATTGCAAATCTCATTAAGGCTCCTTGTTTGTGAGGGCGAAATTCCTCTCTTCCACGCCGGAGGCGTGCCCGAAGGATAGCCCCGGGTGGAGCGAAAGCGACACCCGGGGGAGCGCCTCCCATCGGACAGTTGCGCCCCGCAAGGGGCGCAAGGATTCCTGGCCCGCCTCCGGCGTGCCAGAGATGCGTTTCAGTGGGTCGCGCCCAGTTTCTTCAATAAGGCGATCGTGGTCGGGCGGGGCTGCGCCGCTGCGCCGGCTCGACCCGGCCCCCCCTTCCCCGAGGCCATATCCATTGGTGTTCTTCCCTGTCGGTCCACGGCGTCCATCTTTGCGCCGTGCATCACCAGCAACTCCACAACGGAGTCCATGGAGAGCGCGGCAAAGTGCAGCGGCGTCTGGCCCTGATCGTTAGCGGCGTTGACGTCGACGTCGTCACGCTCCAGGAGGATCTTCACCGCCTCGAGCATCTGCGATTCGGTCGCGTACTCATCGGCAAAAACGCCCAGGCCGCGGCCGAGGCCAGCAGCCAGGATGAGCGCCGTCACCTTGTTGCGTTGCTCGAGCGCCGGATCGGCGCCATGCGCCAGCAGCAATCGCATCCCTTCGCCATCCCCGTTCCGCGCCGCCCGCATCAGTGGCGTCGCGTCCGCCCCGAGATTCCGGTCTCCCGGCGTGTGCGCGCGCTGTTGTGTTGCGGCCTTTAGCCGGGCGTTCACATCCGCGCCGTGGGCGATCAGCATCTTCATCAACTCGATCGCGCTCGTCCTGTCGGACGTCTTGTGCGTCGGACGTCCGTAGATTTCCGACAGCGTGTTCATATCCACGGTCGCATAAAGCGGACCCATCCCCGCCGAATCGGGCAGATTCACATCGGCGCCCTTCTCCACCAGAACCGCGGCCGTGTCGTAGTGGCCGTTGGTAATGGCGATCACCAGCGCGGACATCCCATCGGGCTCCGTCAGGTTCAGGTCGGCGCCCCCTTCGGCCAGCGCGCGGGCGGCGTCCGGAGCGCCCTCGCGGGCCGCATACATCAACGCGGTCCAGTCGCCTTTGGGGAGAATCGTCACCACCCCCTCCAGGCCGAAGCGATCCGTCTGGTAGGTATACGCGTGAGACCTGGCATTGACATCCGCGCCGGCGGCGATCAGCGCGCGCACGGCTTCGGGATGATTCTCCGCGGCCGCCCACATCAGCGCGGTTTCCTCATTGGATTCCTCGCGCGCGTTCACGTCGACTCCGCGATCGATGAACAACTTGACGGCTTCGGCGTTGCCGGTTCGGGCCGCCGACATCAACAGCGTCTGACCGCCGGGAAGAACCGCTTTCGCATTCGCGCCCGCGGCCACCAGCGCGGTAATCATTTTGGGATTGGCATTGTCGGCCGCCAGGGACAGCGGGGTAATTCCGTAACGATTGGCTGCGTTGGGATCGGCGCCGGAAGCCAGCAGCTTCTGGACCCCGGTCAGATCGTTCGATCGAACCGCCCAGTGGAGTGGGGTGGTGCCATCCCCTCCCTCGGGCCGCGCCGGCGCCGGGGCCTGCGCGACGATGGCCGAGGCGAGAAACACCGCCAGGACAATCGAGATGATCCTAAAAAACGCCATCGATCGTCCCTTCGCCATCGCCATACTTCGGAATCGGCGGCGCGCCAAAACGATCCGCTACGGTGGACCACAGGCAACCCACCGGTGTCCGGTTGGGAACAACCACATGGCGGTGGCCTTCACCCACCCCCCCGCCGACCATCACGACCGGCAGCGGATCGGACGCGTGGAGATTCGAATCGCCCATGCCCGCGCCATAGACCAGCAGCGAACGATCGAGCATGGAAGCGCCGCCTTCGTCGATCGCGCGGACCTTTTCCAGGAACCGGGCGAAGAAACTGATGTAGTACGTATTGACGGTGACCATGGTCGCCATCTTGGCCGCATTGTTCTGATGATGGGACACGCTGTGATGCTGTTCGGTCACACCGATCTGCGGATAGGTCCGCTGGCTGAGTTCGCGCGACATCATGAACGTGAAGACGCGTGTGGCGTCCGATTGCCAGGCCGCCGCGGCCAGGTCGAACATCAGATTCACATGGTCGTCGAATGAATCGGGCACGCCCAACGGCTGATCCGGCGTGGCCGTGTCGGCCCCGGCCCGGCGCTCGATCTGCTGGATGCGCCGCTCGATTTCCCGCACGTTGTCCAGATAGTCGCCGAGGCGCGCGCGATCGCGCGGCCCCAGATCTCGCCGCAGAGCGGACGCTTCCTCCGAGATCGAATCGAGCAGGCTGCGCTGCCGCTGGAGCCGCGCCACCCGTTCTTCCGGAGAACCGGCCTCTCCGAAGATCCGGTCGAAAGCCGCGCGAGGATTCGTCTCCATCGGCAGCGGGGTGGTTGGCGTGCGCCAGCAGATGGTGTTCATGTACGCGCAGCTGAAGCCCGGCGAACATCCGCCGACATATCCCGTGAAGTCCTCCGTCGCCAGTTCGACCGACGGGAGCGGCGTCTCCTGTCCGATGTGTCTGGCCACCACCTGATCGATGGACGTATTGGCCAGAACGTCTTCCGCCTCGGTTCGCTTGGGCCAGACGCCCGTCAGAAAGCCTGCCGCGCTGACGGCATGGTCGCCCACCTGACTGCCCGGATGCGAACGGGTCAGGTTGGTCACAACGATGGTCTGATCCTTGAACGCTTCGAGCGGCTTCAGAATCGGCGTGAATTCAAACCCCTTGCCCTCGCCGGCCGGAGTGAACTGGCGCATGATGGCGCCGTTGGGAAAATAGATCACGCCTAAACGCCGCGGCGATGCCGTGGCCGCCGCTCGCGCCAGCGGAGTGAACGCCGGAATCATCGACTCGAGAAAGGGCAACCCGACTGCCGCGCCCATTCCTTTAAGCAGGGTCCGGCGGGATATGGACCTTTTAGCGACGAACATCGGCCACCTCCTCCTCGGGTGTCATTCTCATCTGGAACGGCGCGCTCTCAACCACGCCACGGATGATGCTGGAGAACTTGTAGCCGTCCTTCGCCGCCGCGCGCGTGATGGCGCGGACGGTGGGCATGTCGCGATAATCCACACCGCGGCCCAGCGCGTAGGTCAGCATCTTCTCCGTCATCGTTCCGACAAACATCCGGGGATCTCTCACGAGCGCCGCGCGCAGTTCCACCACGCCGTTCACCTGCGATCCATCGGCCAGCTCGCCGGAAGCATCCACCGGCGCCCCCGCGTCGTTGGCGCGCCAGGATCCGATGGCGTCAAAGTTTTCCAGCGCGAATCCGATGTTGTCCATCACTTTATGACAATTGGCGCAGGCCGGATTGGCGCGGTGCTCCGCCATCTGTTCGCGCATGGTGCGGGGCTTCTCTCCTTCCTGCCGTTCCTTTAATGGAGGAACATTCGGCGGGGGCGGCGGGACGGGCATGCCGAGAATGTTTTCCAGGATCCATTTGCCGCGCAGCACCGGCGATGTCCGCTCCGCGTGCGACGTGACCGCCAGAAAACTTCCCTGTCCCAGCAGGCCGCGGCGCTCCGGATCCGACACCGGAACGCGGCGGAACTGGCTGCCATAGATATCGGGAATGCCGTAGTGCCGCGCGAGCCGCTCGTTGACGAACGTGTAGTCGGCCGTCATCAGATCGAGCACGCTGCGGTCTTCGCGCACGACGCTGTCGAAGAGCATTTCCGTCTCGCGGCGGAACGCCTGGCGCAGGTTGTCGTCGAAGTCCGGATAAAGGTTCGAGTTCGGCGAGACGTTCTTCAGGTTCCGCAGGCGGAGCCACTGCCCGGCAAAGTTTTCAACCAGGGCTGCGGACCGTGGATCGGCCAGCATGCGCCGGGTCTCCGCCTCGAAAACGGCGGGATCCCTGAGGCGGCCGGAGGCGGCGACATCGAGCAGATGATCGTCGGGAATGCTGCTCCACAGGAAGAACGAGAGACGCGACGCCAGTTCAATATCGCTCACCCGATGAACACCGGGAGACGGATCCCGTTCGATGCGGAAGATGAACTGCGGACTGGCGAGAATTCGCTCCAGGGCGGCCTGGACACCCGACTCGAATCCGTCGCTCTTCCGGCCCGCGTCAAAGCCCGCGTCAAAGAACGTCATGATGCGAGCCACTTCGGCGTCACTCGGGGGCTGGCGGTAGGCGCGGCGGGCCAGCGTTGAAACGATCTTGCGGGCGCACGCCGCATCGTCGCTGCTTCCCGATGGACGACAAATGAAGATGCGCCGCCGGCTCGGCGTATCGCCCGCGCTGGTGGCGGAGAACGGCCCATTCACGGTCAGCGTCTGGATATGCGGCTGGCCCGACCAGTCGAAATTGTCGACCGTTGAACGTTGATAGCGCTCCAGGCGTCCCGCGCCGGCCGCCTGCGGCTCCTGAATGAACGCCGCGGTCACCACGTGAGGCCCGGCCTTGATGGGGACACGCGCGCGCAGTCGCGCGTCGACGGCGTCTCCGGTGTCGGTCGGGGCGCGAAACATCGCCGCCAGCTCTTCGGCGCCGCCCAGTTTCGCCAGCAGGATCCGCTCGCCATCCACCGCAAACTCGATTTCGTGCGGCGACTCGAGACCGCGCATGATGTTGAGGTTCGTCCGGTAGAGCTTCGCCTGAAATTCGTACTCGCCATCGAGCGGGAAGTTGTGCACGACGCGAATTCCGCCGATGGTTCCCAGAGGGAGTCCTTCGATGTGCTGGTCCTGCGAGACGTCCTGGGGGATGCGATACGTCGAGCCCTCCGCGCCGACGCGGGAGTCACCGACCGCCAGCGCCGCAATTTTCAGCGCCGCCGATACGTAGCGTTCCTGCAGGGCGGGGGACAGGCCGAGAGCGTCGGCATTGTTGTCGAATCCGTAGGCGGAGTCGTCCGCGGGCAGCAGCGCCGGCGCGTCGATCTGCAGATCCAGCAGGTCGCGAATCGCGTTGGCGTATTCGGTGCGGTTCAGCCGGTGCACGAGGGGCGCGCGTCCCGGATTCGGATTCGTCCCCGCCGCGCGGTCGAGTTCCCCAGTGGCCCAGGAAAGCAACTGGCGGCGCGCCTCGGGCTCCGGATGAGGAGAACTCGGAGGCGGCATGAGATTGCCTTCCACCTTGCGGACGACCTTCTCCCAGAGTTCGGCGTCGCGGGAAACGTTGTTGAAATCCAGCGTGTTCAGGGCAACCGGCACGAGACCTTTTTTCTGGGCGCTCTCGCTGTGGCAGGAGACACAATACTTGTCGATCAGGGCGCGATGCTGGGCGATGGCGGACTGGGAACTGCCGGCGGAAGTCAGAATTGCCATCCATGCCACGGCCGTGGCCGCCATCGCCGCCCACTTCATGCCTGCGCGCTCTCCTTATGGTCTTCGGTCGCTGACCTAATCTATTGAAAGGCTTGCGCAATTGCAAGGCAGCGGCTCGAATTCGTCGTCGCACAGCAGAAGCGTTTTGATCCCCGGTCTGCTTGCAGGGGCGGTCTATGACCGCCCGACGTTTCGGAATGGAAATCTCTTATAGACGCAACACTGAGTCTCGTCAATGTCGTCCAGAGCCACGACAATCAGATCGCGGGCCTGATCGAATCCGGCAAAGAAACCGACGCGCGCCTGAGAGAACTTCGAGACGCGGGCAAGGAGACGGACGAGCGGTTGAATGCCCTCATCATGCTGTTCGAGCGGTCGCTGGGCAGAGACAAGCCTCAATAGAGTTCAGCTACTTCAGATCGGCGGGCCCAGGCTTGGTGGCGCTTAAGGTGACGATGACATTGTCGACATCGGCATCACCGACAACGACTGTGGCGCTGCCCGCTACGAACCGGAGGGTCCCTCTTGCGGGGATCGTTCCCTCGCGGAATATCGCGATAACGGAAATGACGTAGGTTCCGGGAAGAGCGTCGGAAACGGTGAATGTCTCATGTTCTGGTTCATAACTGGCGCTCGCGCCAGTCGCGCGTAGGAAACGTCCTATGGGGGAGCGGAACTCCAGCGAGATTCCGAGTTCAGCGATACTGCCAAGTCCCGTCTGATCCACAACCATTCCGCGTATCTGGCGCCGCCGCTCGGGTTTGAGCGAAAAATCGAGGTTGAGATCATCGCCCGGCCGGACCGTGGCGCGGGCCCCGTTGTTCCAGTCGGACTCCGGATAGGCGCTGAAGGCAAAATCCGAAGTCCGGGCAGACCGCGACTCCGGCGCCCCAAGCGCCGAGCCGGCCGCAAAGACATACGGACCAGCCGGAAGTTCATTGATGTGGTATTCGCCACGCTCGTCACTGGTGGCTTCGCCGATGAGGCGCAGCGACCCTGAACCGGGCTCCGTCAGATCGGGGACTCCCGGCCCGTGCACGCGTATTCCATCGCCGAATGCCTGTACGGAGATTCCCACCAGTGGCCGGCCATCGTTGTCACGGACGTATCCCCTGATGCCAGCGGTTCGCGCCATCGTCAGTTCCAGGTCCTGACGGAATTCCCCGGCGCGCAGCGCAACGATGGCTTCAGGCCGGTCACGTTCTCGTTCCCATTCGGTCGGCACGTATCCCGCTCGACTGGCTTTCAGCCGGTAAGAATCCGGATAGATCCCCTCGAATGAAAACCTCCCGAACTCATCGGTTGTCACCGGCGGAATCGGCCCTGGAGGCGTTCGCTCCTCGAGGAGTGCGACGATTGTCATTATCCCGTTTGCCCGGGTGAGCGTGACGGTGGCGCCCGCGACCGGCGCCCGCGTATCCCGGTCGCGAATAACTCCGGAAATCGCTGCGGGAAGCGGGTCCGGCGGGTTTCGGGCCGGCGTCAACCGCAGACCGCCTTCAAGAAAAGGTTTGGGGATAGGTGGCCCCGACTGCGCCATCGACAGAACCGGCAGGCAGGCGCTGATCAGGAACGTTTTGAGCGCCGCGCGCATGAATGGTCCTTTCGTAACGATCTCGAGTCTGCGGATTTGAGGCTATTTTTACTGCTTCTTTATCGATGGAAGCAAGCTCCTATTTCTCGGCTTCGGCGCTGTTTGGCATGGCCAGGTGGACCACGGTTGGTTGCGCCTCCGCTGACGGAATGTGAATGGCGATGCCGGAATCGAACAATCCTCAAGCCTTGAAAGGGTCGCGCGAATGAGTATAAGAGTTCCTATAGGGCTGTTAGGATCACGACTGGAATGACAAATCAGCGAAATTCAAACAAAGGAGTCGCAGCGATGAAGTTGATATTCAAGATCACGCTCCCGGCAGAGCCGTTTAACGCTCTTGCTCGGAAGGGTATGGTTGGGAACAAGATAAAAGCCATCCTGGAGGCCACGAAGCCGGAAAGCATCTATTTCACCGGGAACGAGTCCGGCAGGGGCGCAATAGCCGTCTATGAAGTTTCCGATGGTTCGCAGGTTCCGTCACTGGGTGAACCCTGGTTCATGACCTTCGACGCAAAGATTGAATACAGCGTCGCCATTTCACCTGAGGAAATGGCCAAGGCCAATTTGGACGAAGTCATCAAGAAGTGGGCGTAGAGCAGAAGTAAATCCGGTTTCTTCGTCGAATTTGGGTGTGTGTGTCCCCAATTCGTTTCTCGTGATGGTCTCCCCCACCAGTCGCTCGTTTTGTTCGCTCGCTTTGCTCGCTCCCTCCTCTCCCGCGCTTGCGCGCGGGAGACTGAAGTTTAGAATTCCGTAGTCCCGATCCACGGGTCTAAGATCAAGCGCCGCATCGGGAAAGACTCATGCACCGGATCGGATGAAACCGAAGCAATCACGAACCCATCGCATGAGCCAATCCTTTAGCCTCCTTCTCCCCGGAGATCCCGGCTCGATCTGGGCGGGCACGGATCAACATTGCAGCGAGATGCAACGTCTGATTCCGGCGCGCTCCCGTTAGATGCTGAAGTTGCCCGTATTGACCCAACTGGCCTGGATGAGGCACCAGAAATCCTGAGCGACGCCCCGCAAGACGTAGTCGCAGGGGATCCAACCGTAACCGGCCTCTCCCCACGACGTTCCCCAGGAATTGCGAATGCGTAAGGCGCCTGTTGTCTCGGGACCGCCGGGCAGGTTTTTGATCTTGAGGGCATCGTCATACCCTACGGCCACGATTGCATGCCCGCCGATGACACGATTGCCAGGAGCGGGGAAAGGGATCCTCCCTGACGCGTTGGCCTGGCTAATGGAGTCATACACCGTAAAACCGAACATCGACGGGAGACCTGCCGCAAGCTGCGTCTTGATCCGGTTCAGCGCGTCCTGGGGAGTGGTTCCTGCGGGATCCAGGCGGAAATACTGCAGGGCTTTGTAGTTATTTGCAAAGGAGTAGCAGAATGACGTCGGCTCCAGGTCGAAACCAGGCACGTTGTACGGCCAGAACTCTTCCGGAGGGGCGCCAAACAGCACCAGCGCGCCCATAGTGGTTCGCAGGTAGGCGCCCGTATCGCCAGTCATGCGCATGAAGTTGCGGGTCGCTTTATACAGGAACAGCCGCGAGGCATCGATATGGCGGCCGAACGCGCGTCGCTCGGAGTATTCCAGGACTCCGATGGCGGCGTTCGCGGTGCACGAACCGAGGTTCAACTGATTCTCCACGGGCGAAAACCAGGGTCGCAAATCCACTGTGGTCGGCAGCGTTAGTGGACCAACGACCGTTCCCACCTTCGCAAGCAGGCCTTTGACGGTTCGTTCCGCCAGAGTTGCCTGTGTTGCATTCTGAAACGAGTCCGTTCCGCCGGACGAAGAAGGCGAGTGTCAAGAAAAATGCAGCACGATGACGTCATGTGCAAAGCCCCTCGCTTTGCTCGCTCCCTCCTCTCCCGCGCTGCGCGCGGGTGAGGTCAACAGGCGCGTCAGTTCAAACGCATGATGCGGGCAGTGGCGCATTCTTCAGCGACCTTCAGATAGCGCAGCACGCTGGCGTTGCTGGTCACGTAGGGATTCGGCGCGCCGGGCTCGCGCCGGGCCAGAATCGGCAGATTGACCTTCGACCGATCCCAGTCGGTGTGATTGGAAAGAATGATGTCCGCTCCGGCCTGTTTCGCGATTTCCTGAAAGCGTTTGGCCGACGCGATGTAGTTCGTGAGGGATTCCCTGTCGGCGTTAAGTCCCATGCCGCCCCAGAGCGCAACCGTGTGCGTCTTGCCGTTGTCCTTCACCTGAAAGATGGAAGAGATCGTCCCGGGTGTGTGACCGGGCGTCAGGTACATCGTCACGCTGATATCGCCAAGGGTGATTTTCTGGCCGTCGGTCGCCACCATGTCGCGTTTCGGTTTGGTTCCGTTCGAGCGTTCCACGGCATCCCAGTCTGCGGCGGACATGATGGCGCGCGTTCCGTACTTGTCCTGCAGAAACTTCCCGCCGCCGAAGTGGTCGGGATGGGCGTGACTGAGAATCGCGTATTTGATCGTTGCCGGATCCAGACCGAGTTTCTTCATGCCGCCATCGACTTCCTCCTCGACGGAATAGTCGAAAATCGCGTCCAGCAGGATGACGCCTTCCGAGGAAGTGAGCGCCCAGACGGAATATTCGGACTGTCCAAAGAAGTAGAGATTGTCGAAGACCTTCACGGGCTCCGCATACCACGTCGAGCGATCCGGCGTTCCCCGGCCACCGCCCTGCGCGCCGGCGGCCGGCGCTCCACGGCCGGCGCGGGGGGCTCCGGCTCCCGCTCCTCGTCCAGCGCCTGGGGCTCCGGCTCCCGTTCCGCGTCCCGCCTGGCCGGCGCCTGCGCCGCGCGGGGCCGCGCCTCTCGGAGCGGCCCCGCCGCCCTGCATTTGAGCGCCGCACACGAAATCGAAAAGACTCTGATAGTCGTCGCCGGCCGCAGCTCTGGCCGAAGCGACATGAGCCTCGGGAGTATCGGGAGTAGTCTGGGCAGCCAGCATCGAAGTCGCGAGCAGCGCCCCAAGCGCGATCTTCATGAAAAGGCCTCCTTAAAACGTCTTCAAGCTTCTGCAGCCGCGGATAAAACCGCCCGCATTATAGGCGGCTTTACGGTGTTGGGAGGGAACATATCCATTCCGCCGGACGCGAGAGATTTCGGTATACTCGCAGTCGTTACGGGGGATTGAAAATTGAACACAGGTAAGCGATTCATCGGCGCGATCGTCATCACCGCAGCGTTGATGTGGATGATCAGCGCCCAACAGCAGGCGGCCCAACCCGCGCCTCAACCGGCCACTCCCGCAGCCGGCGCACAGCCCGCGTCTCCGGCGCAGGAAACAGCCCAGCGGGGACAGCAGGCGGCCCAGCGCGGTCAAACGGCCACTCAGGCTGCGGCCCAGGCGGCGCGAATTGGGGGCCATCCCAACTTCAATGGCATCTGGCAGGCGTTGAACACGGCCTACTGGAACCTCGAGGCGCACAGCGCCGAACCGCTCCCGGAATTCTGGAAACTCGGCGCGATTGGATCGATTCCGGCGGGACGCAGCGTCATTCGCGGCGGAGGCCCCATTCCCTATCTTCCGGAAGCCCTCAAAAAGCGCAATGAAAACCGGGCCAACTGGCCGGCCTCGGATCCGGAAGCCAAGTGCTACATGCTCGGCGTTCCCCGCGTCACGTACCACAACATGCCTTTCCAGATTTTTCAGGGCGGCGCCGACGCCGATCTCGTCATGGTGTATCCGTTTGCAGCCACGAACCGGGTCATCTGGATGAAGGACCATCGGGAACTGCCGGTCGATTCGTGGATGGGAAAGTCGATGGGCGCCTGGGAAGGCGACGTTCTGGTCGTGACCACGAAGTACCAGAACGGCGATACGTGGCTGGACCGCGCCGGCAACCATCACAGCAATCAGCTGAAAGTGACCGAGCGCTTCACGCTGATCGACCAGAGCCACATTCGATATGAAGCCACGCTGGAGGATCCGCTGACGTACTCCAGGCCGTGGACCATCGAAATGCCGCTCTATCGCGTGATTGAAGAAAACGCGCAATTAATGGAACACAAGTGTCAGCCTTTCGCCGACAATCTGCTCTATCAGGATCTCCTCAACCCGAAACCATAAAGCGGAGGCGAAATAAGCCCGATCGGAAGGCGGCCAGGTATTAAAAGGAGCGAATCAATGCGAAACAACTTCATAACTGTTGTAGCGATCTTCGCGCTGACAATGGCGGTCACGTTGCCGTTGGCAGCGCACCATTCCTTTTCCGCCGAGTTTGACGGCAGCAAGAGCGTCACGCTCGAAGGGAAGGTCGTGAAGATGGAATGGGTGAACCCCCACTCCTGGCTGTACCTCGATGTGCCGACCGCGGATGGCAAGATCGAACAGTGGAAGGTCGAAGGCGGGTCACCGAACGTATTGCTGCGCCTGGGCTGGACGCGAGACTCGCTGCCCGCCGGCACAAAGATCAAAGTCGTCGGCTCACCTGCGAAAGATGGCGCCAAACGGCTCAATTCCCGAAATATCGAGTTTCCGGACGGCAGAAAGTTGTCTCTGGGCAGTTCCAATCCCGACGACGACAAGCCCAAAGCGGACAAGCCTAAGTAGGAGCTGTAATGACCAAACGCATTCTGACTCTCAGCGCGCTGGCCATGGGCCTCGGAGCGATGGTCGGCGTCACACCGCACGCCGCAGCGCAACAGCGGGGCGGCGCCGTTCCCGCGCCGGCGCGTGGCGCCCGGGGCGCAACGCCGGCCACGACTCCGGCGGCGCCGGCGGCCGCCCCAGCCCCTGCCAAAACGCCCTACACACCGCCAAAGACCGCGTGGGGTGAACCGGACCTTCAGGGCATGTGGCCCCTGACTCATCTGATCAGCACGAATTTCCAGCGCGACACGCGATACGGCGACCGGCGATTCCTGACCGATCAGGAATTCGCCACCGCCGAGGCCAGCGCTCAGGCGCGGGCCGAGCGCTATCAGTCCGGCGCCGTTCCGGCGGCCGATGGTGGCGGCGCCTCACACCTGACGTCTCTGATGAGCGATCCGCCGAATGGACGTTTTCCCGAATTGACCGCAACGGGAAAAGAAATGAGCGACAAGATGTACGGCAGCTACAAGCCGCGGAAAGTGAATGGCGCGGACATCTTCGACTCTCCTGATGATTTCGACACATGGGACCGCTGCATCACGCGCGGCATGCCGGTCTCGATGCTGACCCGTAACTACAACGTCGGCATCCGTGTGATGCAGTCGCCCGGCTACGTCATCATCCTCCTGGAAATGGCGCACGAGGCCCGCATCATTCCGACCGACGGACGTCCATTCCTCGATCCCGTCATCAAGACGTACCTCGGCGAATCGCGCGGGCACTGGGAAGGCAACACGCTCGTTGTGGAAACGAAAAACTTCAACGGCAAACCCGCGATGACGAACCTGGGCGTGCCGGGCTCTCCCGCGCTGACACCGGCGTCGGAAAGCCTCCACATCACCGAGTGGTTCACGCGAACCGGCCCCGAAACCGTGGAATACAAGATGACGGTCGAGGACCCGGTTGTGCTCACCCGCCCGTGGTCCGTGGAATTTCCCTGGCAGCTCGATCCGGCGTACGACATGTACGAATACGCCTGCCACGAAGGCAATACCGCAATCCGCAATTACATCGAAACCAACCGCTTCGAACGAGCCAACCCGCGCCCGGCCGCTCCTGCCGGTGGCGCACGTGGCGGCCGCGGCGGAGGCGGCGCGGCCCCTGGCGGCCCCGGTGGCGCCCGCGGTGGTCGTGGTGGAGGCGCCGCAGTTCCGCCGGGCGGAAACTAGACCAGACAAAACTGTTCGTCCGGCAGTTACCGAAGGGGCGGTCTGTGGACCGCCCCTTTTCCTTTGGGGCTGCAAAGAAATGGGGACAAATACCGAATGCCTGCCGGGTGAATTAGGTTAGAAGGGCTCGCGCCATTTCAGGCCGGAAAAACGGGCATAGTCACGATCAGTTGTGATCCACTCGCAGCCCGACTCGATTGCGAGGGCTGCAAACCATGCGTCCTGCGCAAGATTGCCGGTCGCGCGAGCCTTCTCACAGAGGCCTGTGAAAATCTCCCAGTGGCGCGGGCCTGGCTGGATGACAGCGCAATTCGGAGGTTCGAGCAACGCCTCACAGAACGCCAGTGATTCGGGAAGGGAACTTGGCCGGACATAGATCGACTTGTGAGTGCTGATGCGAATCAGCGAGGCCAGCGCCTGAGGCGCCATACCGTATGCCGCATGGTCATTGACAACGTCTTCGAGCCATTGCCGGTAATCGGCGTGGCGCGGCGAATCCACTCGGAACGCGTAGAGCAGGACATTGACGTCGATCAGAATCACCGGCGCTCTTCCATCATGTCGATGAGGGAACTCGTGTGGTTGAGATCCACACCTGGACGAACGCCCCCTTTA
Organism: Terriglobia bacterium; assembly: GCA_036274645.1. GTDB lineage: Bacteria > Acidobacteriota > Terriglobia > 20CM-2-55-15 > 20CM-2-55-15 > DASUFH01. Next base: position 566 of record DASUFH010000020.1, on the reverse strand, counting down.
GCGTGTGATACGGGCAGGCGGACACGTTCAAGACTTCGCCGGGACCGGTTTCCGGCCAGCACCAGCCGGAGTCCTCTCTCAATCAGGGCGGTTACAGTCTCACCCCTCCGCGCGGCTTCAGCCTTGGCCGCGCGAAGCAGACCTTCTTCCAGCCGAATGGTTGTTCGCATATGTCCGAGCATATTGGCGCAGACATACGTATGTCAACCTCGCCCGCAGGGAGTAACTGCAAATGCGATGACTGCTAGATCTCCAGCCGTCCCGTACTCGCGCCGAACTTGTCGACCTGCGCGCCGTACAGGTGAGCGATCGACAGCAACAGGTTGGCGGTCGGCTCTTTCTTCGCAACGATGTGGCGGTCGCCTTTCAGCTGGCCGTGCGCTCCGCCGATCAACAACGCCGGAGGGGTGCTGCGGTCGTGAAGATTTCCGTTGCTCATGCCGCTGCCGAAGTAGATGAGCGAGTGATCGAGAAGTGTGCCATCGCCATCCGGCGTGGTCTTGAGCTTTTCGACAAACTCGGCCAGCTTGACCATCTGGTAGGTGGCAATCTTGGCGTATTTGCTC
>DASUFH010000019.1:0-7797 GCA_036274645.1 Terriglobia bacterium | reverse complement strand
GATGTGTAATGAACCTGGCTAAATTGCCCAATGACCCACTGGCTTACTGGTCAATTGGACAATGAACCAGTGGGTCAGTGGGTCAGAGCACCAGGTTCATTGGACATCGGACAACAGCCAGCGCACAGCGGACAACTGGGGACGGGGCGTCCCCGCCTCGTTCCGATTCATTCACAGCTTCTACGGCCGCCCGCCAGTCCCCCCGAAACGCTTGGACGGTCATAACCCCCCACAACCCGAATCGAGCGGCGCCGTTATTGCTGCTAATGTTCCTTAATTGGTCTTCGCGTACGCATTTCCCCTGCGTTTTCCGCCTGCTCGCTGAAGCCTGCCGCTGCGGTCCAACCATGTATTCATCGAAATTCTCCATCGTTGGTCGGGAGGAATAATCATGGTAGGTAACTCTTTTGATCTTGTTGATTTTATAAGGAGTCAGTTGTCGGATACGTTTATCAGCCGGCTGGCCATGCATCTGGGGGACGCGCGAGACAAGGTCCAGTCGGCGATTCACGCTTCAGTTCCCGGGTTTCTTTCCGAATTCGACAGCGCGGCATCCTCGCCGGACGGAGCGCGCCGTCTGGCCAGCGCGATTGATGATTCGGATGATACGGTTCTGGACAATTTCTCGCAGGCGTTCAGAAGCGATTACCCGGCGGACGCACAGATGGGGATTCTGCGCTCCATCATGGGCGCCGGCGGCCTTTCCAGTTTTGCGGGGAGCCTGGGACGCATTTCGGGGCTTTCCGGAAAGAGCGTGACAACGATCCTCGCGGTGCTGGGACCCATGATTCTTGGCGGCATCAAGCGCGCGTTGCTGACAAGGGGTTTGCGGCCTGCCGATATTGCGAGTTTCCTTTCGAGTGAGCGAACCCACATCAACTCGGCCCTGCCGGCCGGAATGAGTCACATGGTTTCAGAGGAATATTCCTCTCCGCGGACGACCTCGCGTGTCCGCCATGTCGAAACCGAAACGGAGACCGAGCGTTCAAACAGCTGGGTCCTGCCACTGCTCGGGTTGCTGGCGGCCATCGGACTCATCTGGTACCTGGCGTCGCGAGCCACAAGACCGGTTATGCGCGAAGCCAGCAACGTGACGGAGCCAGCGCCGGTGCCTGCGGCGGACCTCAAGGACAAGTACCGGACAGTCATCCAGGAAGCCGAGTCGCAGGGAGTGGAGTTCTCCAGCATTCAGCAGGAAAACGGCAAGCTGGTTCTCAAGGGCACCGCGCCGACGATGGATGCCGTGGATCGGGTTCGGGATGAGATCCGGCGCGTGAATCCGCAACAGGACGAGATCGTCGCGGATCTGTCGGTGGAGTCTTCGCATGCGCTGATGCCGACGACGCCGTCAACGGAAACGGTTCCCGACAAGGTGGCCTCCATGCCCGGCGAATCCGAGATGACGCGTGAAAAGCCCGGCGCCACGGTGGAATCCGAAGAGTACACGGTTGTCCGCGGCGACACCCTCAGCTCGATCAGCAAACACTTCTACGGAAACAGCCGCGACTACCACCGGATTTTCGACGCGAACAAGGATCGGCTGAGCAACCCCAACGCGCTTGCGGTCGGCGACAGGCTCGTTATTCCGAAGGAGTGACGCGACGCCGTCGTAAGCGCGGAAATCCGCCGTTCGACGGTGGGAGAAAGCAGGCGAGTGATCCGGCGCCCGCGGCATTCAATAGCGCGCAGGCGGCCGCGGGCGCGAGTGGGATGATTCCCTGCGGGTCGGCAGTTCAACTGGGCTTTATGGCTGCAGGGCTGGTCGGTTTGCTTGAAGCGTGAAGGAGGTTGAGCATGAGCGTGCTTTGGATGATTTTAGTTGGTCTGGTGGTTGGCGCTCTGGCCAAGCTGGTCATGCCGGGCCGCGATCCGGGCGGGATCATCGTGACCATTCTGCTTGGCATCGGAGGCTCTGTAGTTGCCGGATTGATTGGCCGGGCGCTCGGCTGGTACGCGGCGAATCAGGGAGCGGGATTCTTTGCCTCATTGTTCGGAGCCATCGCAATCCTGGCGGTCTATCGCTGGCTTATCGGCCGCGGCAGTTCCGGTGGCGGTCATATCCGGCGCGCCGCGTGATCAATTCCAGGGGCCGCGGAGCGCGTAGCCCCGCGGTCCTGCCTGCTTGTAGGGGCGGTCTATGACCGCCCGACGTTCCGGAGTGGAACCCTTGGTTTAACCACTGGGCGGTCATAGACCGCCCCTACAAGCAGACGGGGTCCCAAGGCCCGTCCTGAGTCAGGTAATATTGATGCCCTTCGCAGGGGGAGCATCGAGTGTCCGAAGCGGCAGGGGGGCATTCACTGTCGCCGCCTGGGAGACCGCTCTTCATTTCACCGGGAGACCGGCTGTTACGTTTTCGCACATTTCGCAGCCCATTCCAATTTCCCGACCATTAACGTCGAACCGCCCGGATCCGCGGAGCGCCAGTTGCAGCATCGCAGACTTGAAGCGCTCTGCCCGGCTCCATGGACCGCCTCTGCAGCACGCGCGACCACCACCGAAAGGGCAGGCCTTCCAAATCTAAAGACAATTCGAGGAAACCATGCGAATACAGGCAGGCTGGATTCGCAGCACGCTGATGTCGGTGGTAATCGCGTCGGCGGCCCCCGCGCCGCAGGGCATGCTGGCGCCGGTCCCGACTGCCGAGATCTTCAAGTCGGGGGGCGAGGCGACCGCGTATCTCGAATTGACCGCGGGAGGTTCCGCCACGGCGTTCTGCATCGATCCCGCAGGGTATTTCGTGACGAACGCCCACGTTTCCAAATCTATCGGAAAGGGCGCGATACGCTTGATCGTCAATCCCGGCGAACCCCGTCAGCGGATGGTTGAGGCGAGAGTGTTGCGCGAAGACCGGAAAGCGGATCTGGCGCTGTTGCGCGTCGATGGGGCCGGACCCTTTGTCGCCTTGCCGCTGGGTGGGACCGCTGGTCTGACTGAGGGCAGTCCGCTCACAGCCTTCGGCTATCCCTATGGCCGTTTGGTCGTTGCGCGACGGAACGCCTATCCGTCCGTGACCATCAGCAGCGGCCGGATTACATCGCTGCGGCGGTCGAAGGGGGTTCTGAAAGAAATCCAGCTGGATGCGCGCCTGCGTCCCGGCAGTTCCGGTGGACCGGTATTGGACGACGTGGGCAAAGTCGTGGGCATCGTGCAGGGAGGAGTGCCGGGAACAGCGGAGAACTACGCCATTCCCGTCGAGAAACTCAAGACGCTCATTGCCCGGACGGCCTCGTTTCTTGACGCGTTCCCACCCCTTGAAGGACTGACCAGGCCCGACGTGGCGTTGGGGGCTGTCTATCCCTGATTCGGCCGGACGACGCAGCGGAATCCCAGATGGCACGTGGACGTATCAATGGGTTGAGCCATCCGCGCCGCGGGCCGATAGCGAAGACAGTAGTTGGGCGAACACAGGTACGAGCCTCCCTTCATGACTTTGCGCGGGATCCGAATTTCCGGCGTCCTTGGATCGTAGCTTCGGTCTTTGAAACCGCCCCGGGGATTGACGCTGGCGCAGCAGGAATGATTGAGATGGCGATGCTCCTCAAACCAGTCCGCGGTCCACTCCCAGACATTACCCGCCATGTCGTACAGTCCGTAGCCGTTTGCGGGAAATGATCCGACGGGCGCGGTCCATTCATAACCGTCCTCGATCAGATTCTGATGCGGGAATTCTCCCTGCCAGGTGTTGGCCATCATCTTTCCGCCCGGCGAAAATTCGTTGCCCCAGACATACACCGCGCCGTCGATGCCGCCCCGGGCGGCAAACTCCCATTCCGCTTCGGTCGGCAGCTGCTTACCCGCCCATTTGGCATAGGCGACGGCGTCTCCATAGGCGATGTGGACGACGGGATGATTCCCCAGTCCGGCGATGGAACTCTCCGGCCCCTGCGGATGCCGCCAGTTTGCGCCCGGAACATACGTCCACCAGTTGTAAACGCTCGACAGGTCGACCGGGCCGGCCGGTTTGCGAAACACGACCGAGGCAGGAACCAGCAGGTCCGGGATCGCTCCAGGATAGTCTTCCGCTTTCGGAGCGATCTCGGCGGAAGTCACCCAGGCGGTTGCCTGAACGAACGCTGCAAACTGATCGTTGGTGACCGTGCATCGATCGAGCCAGAATCCGTCGACCGTGACCTCGTGTACTGGCGCTTCCTCGCGATAGAAGCTCTCTGAACCCATGCGAAAAGAACCGCCCGGAATCCAGACCATGTTTGCAAACGGCGCGGGGCCCGAAGGCTGCGGGTTTCGTGTCATGGCGTGATCGTCCTTCCGTAATTCAGCGACTCTTCGCGGTTTCGCTCCGCGATAAACGCGGAACGGCCTGCCGTGCAACTCTGTTCGCTGTAGCCGGACAGGTTTTCAGCGTAGTGAAGTCCTTTCAACTCTGTCGATGTTCTAACCGTGAGGCGCCTTACCTGCCGCTCTGGCACGACAACTGCTTGCAGAATTCCGTCCCGCTGGTAACCGCTGCGCCTGCCAATAACCAACCACACTCAGACAGAGTGAAAGGAGACATATCGATCCATGCCGCTCAAGGAATACAAGCCTGGACAGGCTTTCCCCGGAGTCATCGGGCGTACCTTTGACGTGTCCAAGCCCGCCTGGCCGGAGCCGAACCGCGCAAAACCGGGAGCGCCGAACGTCCTCTTCATTGTTCTGGACGACACTGGATTTGGACACCTCGGCTGTTACGGGAGCCCGATTCGCACGCCGAATCTGGACCAGCTTGCGGCGGAGGGGCTGCGCTATAACAACATGCATACGACAGCGCTGTGTTCGCCGTCGCGGTCATGCATGCTGACCGGCCGCAACCACCACTCCAACGGGATGGCCTGCATCACGGAAGGGTCGACGGGCTATCCCGGCGGCAACGGTTACATCCCGTTCGAAAACGGAATGCTGTCGGAGATCCTGCAGCAGCACGGATACAGCGCCTACGCGGTGGGGAAGTGGCATCTCACGCCGTCGGAGGCCACGTCGGCGGCCGGGCCGTTTGACCGCTGGCCTCTGGGCAGGGGGTTCGATCGGTACTACGGTTTCCTGGGAGGCGACACGCATCAGTACTACCCGGAACTCGTGCGGGACAACGCGCAGACCGAGCCCGAGAAGACGCCGGAAGAGGGGTATCACCTGACACCGGACCTGGTGGAACGCGCCAAGGCGATGATCGCCGACTCCAAGCAGGTTGCGCCGAATAAGCCATTCTTTCTGTATTTCTGTACCGGAGCGATGCACGCGCCGCATCACGTCCCGAAGGAGTGGGCCGACAAGTACAAGGGCAAGTTCGACGCCGGCTGGGACGAATACCGCAAGCAGGTGTTCGAGAAACAGAAGTCGATTGGCCTCGTTCCGAAGAATGCCAGGCTGCCGCCGCACGATCCGGATGTACAGGACTGGGACAAGCTTCCCGCCGACGAGCGTCGCCTGTATGCGCGGATGATGGAGGTCTTTGCGGGCTTTCTCGAGCACACGGACCATTACATCGGTGAACTGATCGCGTTTCTCAAGGAGATCGGCGAATACGAAAACACCCTCATCATGGTGATCTCCGACAACGGCGCGAGCGCCGAGGGTGGCCCGCATGGGTCGGTCAACGAAAACAAGTTCTTCAACATGGTTCCCGACGACCTGAAGCAGAACCTCGCGGCGATCGATGATCTCGGTGGACCGAAGTACTTCAATCACTATCCGTGGGGCTGGACGTACGCCGGCAACACGCCCTTCCGGCGCTGGAAGCGTGAGACCTATCGAGGCGGCGTTTCGGACCCGTTCATCGTGACGTGGCCGAAGGGGATCAAATCGAAGGGGCAGATCCGCACGCAGTATTGCCATGCGATCGACATGGTTCCGACCGTTCTCGACGCGCTGGGCATCGAGCCGCCCACCGCGATCCGGGGCGTTACCCAGTCGCCCATCCAGGGCTACAGCCTCAAATCGTCGTTCGACGATCCGAAGGCGCCTTCACTGCACATCACCCAGTACTTCGAGATGTTCGGACACCGGTCGCTCTACCACGAGGGCTGGCGCGCCGTCTGCCCCTGGCCGGGCCCGTCGTTTGCCGAGGCGGGGCTGCCCTTTGGCGCTCCGATCGATTACGACAAGCTGATCGAGCTGGACGCCAAGGGCTGGGAGCTCTATCACGTGGATGAGGACTTCGCCGAAACCAACAACCTCGCCCAGAAGGAGCGTTCCCGTCTGATCGCCATGATCGGCATGTGGTACGTCGAGGCCGGCAAATACAACGTCCTGCCGATCGACAGTCGCGGCACGCTGCGGCTGGGCGAACCGCGTCCGCAGATTGCGGAAGGCCGCAAGCAGTACGTCTTCTATCCGGGCACGCAGATGGTCCCGGCGAGCGCCGCGCCCAACGTGCTGAATGTCCCGCACTCCATTTCCGTTCACGCCAGTGTGCCGAAGGGCGGGGCTGAGGGCGCTCTGTACTCCATGGGCGGCAACGATGGCGGTTTCGTGTTCTACGTCCAGAACGGCAAGCTGACTTACGGGTACAACTACGTCGCGGAACAGCGGTTCAAGGTGGAATCCAGCCAGCCCATTCCCGAAGGCGATCACATTTTCAGCTTCCAGTTCACGCCGACGGGCAAGCCCGATATTCCCAAGGGAAAAGGAGTCCCGGCGAAAATCGAGCTCTTTGTCGACGGGAAGTCGGTCGGTAAGGGCGATCTGCCGGTGACCATCCCGCTGTCGCTCGGACTTTCAGCGGGGGTTTGTGTGGGCGCCGACAGGGGCGCCCCGGTCATGACGGATTACAAGCCGCCATTTGCGTTCACCGGCAAACTGAAGAAGGTTCTTGTGGATATCTCGGGCACGCCGATCGAGGACAAGGAAGCGCAGATGAGGATGTATCTCGCCCGTCAGTAAAAAGCGTGCGGGCAGCTCGACCGTTTCGGGCTGCCCGCCCTGCAGATCCTAGGAACGAGCGTCGGCGCAGCTGCCGCTGGTGAAGCGCTCGGCATGTTCGGCGCACATCGCCGTCCGAATTCCCAGTTCGCGCGCGACACCGATGACGGTGACCGCAACGTGTGGACAATCGGGCCAGTCGCATATGTATTCGGAAATGCTCTCTTCCCGATCGTCAATGACCGTTCGAATTGTTACCTGCGGCATGACAAACAGACCTTTCTCAAATCCCGGCGGCTCGGACCTGCCGGGGTCCGTGAAATGTATCAAAGGAATGAGAAAAGCGCACCCGGAATAGGCGGAAGAGAGGAGGCAGGCCATGAAGTCGTTGATGACGATCTTCGCGTTGCTCCTGGTCACGGTTGCCGGAGCCGCGCCAGCCACGGAGCCTGCTTTCGACTTTCCCTACGCCGATGGTCTGTACGCCACCATCACGCTCCGCAAACGGCTCGGCAAGCCGGCTCCCGTCTTCGATCAGATCGTCAGTCTTCCCGGCATTCCCGGATTCAAGGGAGTGATGAACGTTCGCGTTCTGTGGCAGACCGACAGCGCAGGCCGCATTCAGACGGCGCCGTTGATCGTGTCGTTACCCGGCCTGATGGGGCACAGCGATGATCAACTGGCGCGCCGCTGGCAATCGATCGCGTTCGACGCCGGCGGTCACGTGTTGAGCATCGATAGCCCCTTTTCTCCCGAGTTCAACCGGATATCCGGGCAGGGCGTGGCGGGCAATCTGGCGGCGGAGGCCCGGGCTGTCGCCGGAATCATTCAGGCTTTTCTCGAGATCCCCGGCGCGCGAGACCACATTACGGAAGCGCAGCTGCTGGGCGCGAGTTACGGCGGCAGCGTGGCGCTGTATCTTGCCAGGTTGAGCCGGGA
>DASUFH010000018.1:0-7591 GCA_036274645.1 Terriglobia bacterium | reverse complement strand
CATAGTGGTGGCGCTCATCGGCGACATGCTCGGGGCCGGATTTCCCGTGGTCGGCGCAGCGGCCAGGTTCATCGCCATCATTGTGGCCGCTGTGCTGTTTGCGCCGATCAAGGATCAATTTCATATCTGGCTCGACAAGTTCTTCTATCGCGGCCGCTACGATGTCCGGCAGACCTTGATCGACTTTGGGCGAACGCTGGGTTCGGAAGTCCACATCGAGGCGATGCTCGATCACATTCTCGATCGCCTGAATCGGGCGCTGCTGGTGGAACGCGTCGCAATCTTCCTGGAAAGCCCGGTTCAGACCGGACATTTCATTCTGGCGCGGTCCCTGGGCGAAAATGCGCCGCCATCCCTGGAAATCGATTTTCCGGCAGAGCAGGCGGACAGCGATTACGTCTTTATCGAAAGGGGCGTTTCCGGTCTGCACTACTTTGTCCCCTGCCACGTCAAGGACCGGCTGATCGCCTATATCGGCCTTGGCCAGACTCCCGGCGGCTCCCATTTGACGAGCGAAGATCTCGAACTGGTTCAGACCGTCGCCGACTACGTCGGCATCGCGCTGGAAAACGCGCGGCTCTATCGTTCACTCGAGCAGGAGGCCTTTGAATACCAGACCCTCAAGGACTTCAGCGAGAACATCGTCGAGTCCATTGATGTGGGTGTCGTTGTCGCGGATGAACACGGCCGCGTGGCGGGATGGAATCGGGCGCTGGAGCATCTCACAGGGGTCGACCGGGATTCCGTCATCGGCCGGACGACCGAGGAGGCGATTCCCGGGCCGATTCTGGATCGGCTTGCGGAAACCCGCCGGCTCTACAAGTACTCCTGGAATAACTCGACCGTGAATATCTCATCGACCCCGCTCGTGGATAAGTCCGGTCTGACCCGCGGAGCCCTCATCATCGTCGACGACATTACGGATCGGGTTCGGCTGGAAAGCCAGCTGATCCAGAACGAGAAGCTCACATCCATTGGCCTGCTGGCCGCCGGAGTTGCTCACGAAGTCAACACGCCACTGGCGGTGATTTCCAATTGTTCCCAGCTGCTCGGCAAGGCCATCGGTCCGGAGGACGCCCGATTCAAGCTTCTCGAGAAGATTACTAAACAGACGTTCCGCGCATCGGAAATCGTCAACGGCCTCCTGAGCTTTTCGCGGACCAGCCCGACGCATTTCGCCCCGACGGACATCCATAATGTGATCGATGACACCATCCTGCTGGTCGAGCACCATTTCGTCAGCGCCGGCATCAAGATTCAGCGGGACTTTCAGGCCGGCCAGGCCGTGGTCCAGGGAAACCCGGGACGTCTCCAGCAGGTCTTCCTGAATCTTTTTCTTAACGCCAAAGACGCCATGTCGACGGGTGGACGTCTAACGATCCGAACTTCGTCGAATAATGGGAGACTGGACGTCTTTGTTGAGGACACAGGAAGCGGTATCCGCAACGAAAATCTCGATAAGATCTATGATCCCTTCTTTACCACCAAGCCTGCCGGCAAGGGAACGGGCCTCGGACTTTCCGTCAGCTATGGGATTGTTACGGAACATCACGGCAGCATTGCCGCGGAAAGCCGGGTGGGAGAAGGCACCGTCTTCCGGCTGGAATTTCCTCTGGCGGTCGCTCACGCCGTTGATCGGGGCGGCCCCGCCGCCGGCACACAGGTAGTCGGTTGAACATGTCCAGACGCAAGGCAACAGTTCTTATCATCGACGACGAAGAAGAGATCCGCGAAGCCTTCGAGCTTCTTCTGAACACCGAAGGTCTGTCGACCGCGACAGCCGCTACCGGTGAGGAGGGAATCCGGGCGGTCGCGGAGAATTCCTACGATCTCGTTCTCCTGGACCTCATGCTGCCGGACCGCTCGGGCATGGAGGTACAGCGCGAAATCAAGAACATTGACCCGACGCTTCCGGTGATCATCGTTACCGCCATGGCGGTGATCGAAACGGCCGTTACGGCAATCAAGGAAGGCGCCTACGACTACGTCGCCAAGCCCTGGGACAATGAGAAGCTTCTCGTGATCGTCCGCAACGCCATTCGCCAACGTCAGCTGATGAGCGAAAACGTCGAGTTGCGCCGGGCGCTACGGGCGCGATTCGGCTACGACAACATCATCGGCAAGAGCGACCGCATTCTGAAGGTGCTCGACCTGGTGACTCAAGCGGCCCCCAGCCGCAGCACCATCCTGGTTCAGGGGGAGAGCGGATCCGGAAAGGAACTCATCGCCAAGGCCATCCACCTGAAGAGTCCGCGGGCTGAAAAAGCTTTTGTGCCGGTCAACAGCGGGAGCATGCCGCACGATCTGCTGGAAAGCATGCTTTTCGGTCACGTCCGTGGCGCCTTCACCAGCGCTGTCGCTCCCAAGCGAGGCCTGTTTGAAGTGGCGGACCAGGGAACGATCTTCTTCGATGAAATCGGCACCCTGGGCTTTGAAACGCAGGCGAAGCTGCTTCGCGTCATTCAGGAACGGGAGTTCATGCGGCTGGGCGGCGTGGAAAATATCAAGGTCGACGTGCGAATCATCGCCGCCACCAATGCCGATCTCAAACGTATGGTCGAAGAGGGACGCTTTCGCGAGGACCTGTACTACCGGTTGAATGTCATCAACATTCACGTCCCGCCGCTGCGAGAACGCCGGGAAGACGTGCCGCCACTCGTCGACTTCTTCATCGAAAAATACTGCGCGGAGAACGGGAAACCCCGTTATCGCATCAGCGCCGAGGCGCTGAAGTCGCTGATGGACTATCACTGGCCGGGAAACGTCCGCGAACTGGAAAATGCGATCGAACGGGCCGTCGTGCTGGCCCAGTCGGACCGCATCGATCGGGATCTGCTGCCGGATGAAATCGTCTCGCCCTCGGCGCGATTCTCAACCCTGTCGTCGTTCGCGCCGTCCGCCGACAGCTCTCTTTTCGACATGCTCGACGCGTTCGAACAGCGCGTGATCGTCGAAATGCTCGAACAGTGCGGCTGGAGCCAGACGGAAGCCGCCGACCGCTTCCGGATTCCGCTTTCCACTCTCAATCAGAAAGTGAAACGGCACGGCATCGAAATCAGAAAGAAGCGCGAGCGCGCCGGAGAATTCAGGCCCCGCGGGTAAGGGCAATCGCCGTCCGCGTCTGCTGTAGGGGCGGTCTATGACTGTCTATGACCGCCCACAAAGTTTCAAGCTGCTCGAACGTAGTCAGGTTACGGGATATACCAGATCGGAGTGGAATAGGCCCGTTCCTGAATCGTGGTCGCATAACCGGTCGCTTTGGGATCCATGCCCAGCGCGACCGCGTCATAAACCTGATGCCGGGGGGTCGGAATTTCCAGAACCCGAATGTAGTAAAACGATGCCGCGGAGGGATCGAAGTCCGGATCTTTCCATACTGTGCTGAGCTGGGCCGCGCCAATGGTGTTCTTGTAGGAAGCGCGGGCGAGGTCGACGGTGTTTCCGACTGCGGGCAGCTTGCCATTGCTATCTTTCGTCCGATTCCCGGACCACACCACGTCGTAAACACGATCATGCGTTTTGCCCGCGCTGTCGATCCAGCCCTTGACGACCTGGACGCGATCCAGGTTGGCGCCTGACGGATCCTTCACTGCGTGAATCAACAGCGTGGGCGCTGCGCCGCCGGGCGCGTGCGCAAGATCGCCTCCCATGGGAACTCCGCCGGAGTAGCCCACGGCCGCAATATCGCGCGCTTCAGCGTCGGACGCCTTGAATTTGAAACCGCCAAAGACCCGCAAGGCTATGCGCGTGCCGGTCGTGGCGTACACCTCTTTGCGAAGGAATGCCCGGGTAATCGCCTGCCGGCTGTTCTCCGCGGCCCATACCGCCGCCAGCCCCGAAGCCGAAAGATTCCACGCGTCGAGCCGGGCGGCCGCGTTTGGCGGGTATGGTCGCGCCGCCGCGTCACGGCGCGTCTCCGGCCGGATATCGCGGGCCACCGCGCCGCCAAAACTGTTTTCCTCGGTGGTCGACATGCCGGTGTGAATATCCGAACTGCCGATCATGCCGAGGCGATACGGATTGACACCCACTTTGCTGGCGATTTCGAGGCCACGCAGCAGCGCGGAGCGCGCATAGTCGCCACCGTCGGGAACGGGTTCCTGCGCAAAAAACAGCCGCCGGAAAATCTCAAACTCCGCAAACTCGTCGTTCGGCGAAAGCGCGGGGTGAACTTCGGACGTGCCCTTCGCCTGCGTGACTTCCATCACCGGTTCCCACCGCATGCGGGTCCGCGCATATTCGGCGGTGATCGGACGGCCGTTGCTGTCCACCATGTCGAACATCAGTCCGGTGGACATGTTCGAGTTGTGGGGAATGGCGACGAACTCCGCCCCCGTCCTTTTGGATGTCGTTTCCAGCCATGCCCAGAGGTCTTCCGGCCGGACGCTGTCGAGATTGCTGTAAGGAAAAAACGAACGGAGCGCATCGGGTCCAGCCGGAGTGAAAACCACGCGGTGGAGATTGCGGTTGTTCGCGTGCGAACTCCACTCCCACCCGGCAAATGCCGTAAAGACGCCTGGTTCGTTGTAGCGTTCCGCCGCGTCGATTTCGTCGTGCCAGGGCTGGCGGGCGATCGGGGCGAATATGGAAACCAGCTGGTCTCGTGAAAATTCGGGATTGTTTCCAAAAATCATGCGGAACACGCCGGCAGGATCCTGGATGGCCAGCTGCCGCAGGCGCCGGCCTTCCGGAGTCGCGGTCAGGCGAGGATCGTCCATCTGCATGTATTTCTGAAGCCCCAGGTAGTCGGAATGGTCCGCCACCACCAGAAAATCCAGGGGTCGCGTGATGCGGACTCGTTCACCCGTGATGGGGTGGACGACCGGTTCACCGCGGGCGAAGCGATACGCTTCAGCCGGCCCGAGTGTCGTATTGCCACCGGCGTAGGCGTCCGTCGAATGCGACGTGTGCAGGTGCGTGTCACCCCACAACAGCAGGGGTGTTTGCTGCGCTGTGGTGGCCACGCACGCCAGAACGACAATGGCTGCGACGGCCAGTATCCGGACAGGCAACCCGTTTCTCCGGAAATCTCGACCATCGAATCGGCCGCAGCGCGGTAGAAAGCGCGGGCGAGGCGCAGCCGCGCGGAATCCACGCGAGAGTTCGGTCGGCATTCGTCCTCCTTTGGCAATTGGCGCCTATCATACAGGCAAAACGGCCTGGCTGGCCCCTACGGCAGCGGGCGGGGATTCTCCCGCCGTCGTGTGAAGACCTGAAGGTCGCGTTCCGGACGCTGCCTTCGAAACCCGAGCAGGTGGAACACCTCGACGACGAGCCAGCGCGCGATCCTCGAATCCACGACAAGCGAGTCTTCACCCCGTCGTCGCACACCCGGTAGAAACGGAAGAATGTTCCCGGCGCCGAGCGCCCGGAGCCAGGCCGACACCCTCAACCAGAACGGCCGGACCCGTCGTACCAGGAAGAAGCCTTCAGTTCCCTGCGCCTGATAGAGAGGCATCAGAATGAATCCGGTTTCGGGCGACCGGATTTCACCATGCTGGTCGCGGGCAAGAGTCTCGCCCTTCCTGACACTCGCGAGATTTTCAAAGCCCGGGCACATGACAAAAGCCTCGCCAGGGTAGATCGTATGGAGATACCGAATCTCCACAATGCGCGGTAAGCGGGCGTTTCGTCCATTCTCCAGCGCTTCACGGATCGGCTCAGGAATATCCGTGGCGTCAAGGCAGCCCGTTTCAACAAAGGTTTTCCAGATTCCCTGCTCGTGCGCGTCGACGGCTGCTGCTGAGGCGTTTTGCCCGCCTTCGAAACCCACGGCGGCATAACCCAGCTCATTGATGTGATTCAGGAATGTTCCCTGCAGGTGTTCTTCGAGCCCCAGAACCATCGGGCACGGCAGCGCATTGGCCAGCCGCCGGTTGTGCATGGTGTCCGCGAATATGGAAAAAGCCGATCCGGCGGCAGACGTGGAATGCAGGTCGAGGAAATACACATCCGGCGCAGCGCGGGACGAAGCCTGCTGAACTTCCACCCGCAGCTCCTTCAGCTGCAATTCCTCAATGGTTGCGGGAGTAAAGCCGGCGTCCAGACGCGCAAACCGGTCCGGGAGCCAGATCCGGTTCAGATCTTCGTCAATGTAGCGGCGACCCGCCTCGAGCGCCGGAATATTTCCCGCCAGCGCAAGATATTCACCGCGGAAACGGGGTTTCCTGGCGCGCAGTGTTTCGAGCACCCTCTGGCTGGCCGTGACGCCGGCGGGCTCGTTGCCATGGATGCCTCCAACGGTGATGATCAGCGGGCCATCACCGCTCCCGAAGCGGCCAATCACCCGTTTCAGGCGCTCAGCCGGATGACTCATATCAGTCTGCACCCAATGGAACTTCCCCGTCCTTGTAGGGGCGGTCTATGACCTCCCACAAGCTCGCCAAGATTGTGGGCGGTCATCGACCGCCCCTGCAAAGCAGACGCCACATGCGGACTAACGCAGAAGTTCCGCAGTCAGGCGAAGAACGTCGTGTTCTGTGACGATGCCCACAAGACGACTGTCTTTCACAACCAGCAGACAGGCGGCGTTCTTCTCCGACATCAAGGCAATCGCGTCCTGAACTCGCGCCTCCGGAGAAACGGTCAGAGGGTTCGAATTCATGATCGCGCGCACGGCGACCGGATCGGAGTCGGAAGCGCGCTGGTTCAGGTGACGAATGACTTCAAAGTAGGAAACCAGTCCCGCAAGGCGGCCGTCCTCATCCTCCACCGGAACGTGCCGGATGCGCCTCCAGTCCATCAGATTGACGACGAGATCGATGGGTTCGTCCGGATGAACCGTGGACAAATCCGTGGTCATGGCTTCTTCGATCGAGAGCATATTCCGCTTGATTGTCCTCTTTTCTGCAGGCCCGGCCAGCGGCCATTCATGCGCGGGGCCCGGGGTTTCCCATTGCCGGTGGGCGATCGCCGCCGTGAGCGTTGTGAGCGCCGTCTCCCGCCGGGTGTTCTTCATGTTTGCCAGCGATTGCAGGCTCCATTCCGCGCCACTTCGGCCGGATGGTATCCGCGCCTCAATCACTCCAAGATAGCGCTCAATATCCGCGCGCCGGATGCTTCCCGATTCCAGACCCGCTCTGGCCATCGGCACAAGTTCCCCGGCAATCAACGAGCGCGCTGAAATGGATTTTCCGTTGATCCACTGAAATTGGGCATCCAGGCCGTCGCGCGCCGCCGACAGGAAGTTCTTCCGGACATCTTCAAAAGACAAGAGGCGCGTGACGTCCGGGTATACCGCGATCATCCCGCGCAACATACCGAAAAAGAACGCGGCGTTGGCGACTTCATCGAGAACGGTTGGTCCGGCCGGCAGGACACGGTTTTCAATGCGCAGATGCGGCTTCCCGCCGGTGATTCCATAACACGCGCGGTTCCACCGATACACCGTGCTGTTGTAGGCCTGAAGCGCCCGGAGGCGCGGGATTTCGCCCCGGCGAAGCGTTGCCAGTGAATCTTCACTGTCCTGCGAGCCCAGCAGCACTGGAAAACGCGCGATGTCTTCCTGGAACAATTCAACCGCCGAGCGTTCAACCCAGCGGCTGCCGAAACTCACTCGAGGCAGCCGTTCCCGCAGTGACGCCGTCGCGCG
>DASUFH010000017.1:0-2862 GCA_036274645.1 Terriglobia bacterium | reverse complement strand
GGCCGGCTTGCCGGAGCGAACAATGAAAGAGCTACATTTCACAATCGACAACAGTCAATGGACAATGGAAAACCGGGGGACGGAACCAAAGCGGCAGCGGGGGATTCACTGTAGTTTCTTGCGAGACCGCTCCCTGCAGTCATCTCTCTGAGACCTGAATACCTCGCCGCCGCAGTTCCTCAATAACCGCGGCAGGATCCACCGCCAGTTCCTGAGCGTGCGCTCCGGGAGGAATCTTTCCGCCGGCCGCCAACATCGCCACAATCGCCGCCGAAAACCCGGTGGTCCGCGCCATCGCCGACAGGCCGGTTACTTCGTCGGCCCGATCGATCACTTCCACCACCGCCCGATCCTGCTCGTCCCGGCCCAGCGCGCGGACCCGGGCCAGCACGACATCGGGTCCGCTCACTGGCAGAATCGACTCCAGGTGCGCCCCCAGCGCGGCGCGGTCCGGGAAGCGGGAGTCCGCCGTCATGGTTCTCATGGCGGCGGCGTGCCCCTTGTACCGCACGGTCTTCTCGTTGATGTTCCGCACGAGATTCGCGTATGAACCCGGCAGCGTGGAAACGCCGCCGTGGGTGTAGAACGCTTCCATTTCGGGAAATCCGTCAAACGCGATCGTCTCTTCGCCCGTGAGTGGCGGGACGCGCCGGGGCGCGCCGTGTTCGACGATCTCCGCCGGCTCCAGGTATTCGTTGAGGAGGCCGTGGATGGAGAAGACGAGTTGATAGTTCAGAGGCGGCGCCGGGTGGAGCGGCAGTCCGCCGACGCGGATCTCCAGCGTATGGGGGCTCCTGACCCGTTCGAGAGCGCGAGCCGCCAGAATGTTGGTCATGCCGGGGGAGAGGCCGCAGTCCGGCACAATAGCAACGCCCCGCGCCCGGGCGTGGGCGTCGAGCCGGAGTTCATTCATCACGATGCCGGTATTGCCGCCAAGATCGCAGAAGTGGACCCCGGCGTGGATGGCGGCCTGCGCCAGTTGTAAATTGAAAAAGTACGGAACGGCGCTGATGGCCGCTCCGGCCCCTTCCAGCAGATGCGCGATCCGCGGCGTGTCGTTCAGTTCCGCTTCCGCCGAGGACACGTTTCGCCCGGCAAACCGTTTCCGAAAGGCCTCCAGAGCGCGCGAGTCGCGGTCGACCACCAGCGTCGCGTGGCCCGCTTCCGTCAGGTCGTGAACAATCGCCGCGCCCTGGCGGCCTGCTCCAAACACGACGAACTTCATGGGGTTTTGACCTCATCTGACTCTGACCTACCCGGCACGGACTGTCAATGACGCCGGTGTTGCAAGGCATTTCTTCCGGTTAAGTCCGGAGGAATTCCGTCGATGTGGCGCCATTGTCCGGCGCATGCCCCTGCAGTATGGTCAGCTCCGTGGATCTGAACGGCATCTGGGGCAATGTCTTCCGTCTGGACCGGCGAAAAAATTCGCTGCTGGACGTGCTGCGCGAAGTGCCCCTGTTTGCGGACCTTTCCCCGCGTGAACTGCGCGTGTTGGAAGAAGCGGTGCACGTGCGGACGTTTGCTCCCGGCGAGCCGGTTTTCTCGGAAGGCGACGCCGGCGCCGCCATGTACGTGATCCAGTCCGGGAAAGTGGACGTGATGCTGCGGCGGGGCTCTTATGATCCGATCCTGTTGGCGGAACTTGTAACCGGGGATTTCTTCGGCGAGATGGCGTTGCTCGGAGACAGCATCCGGTCGGCGGGCGCCGTGGCGCGGGAGGGATCCACCGTCATCGGCTTTTCGCATCCGGATCTGGCCGCCATCATCGAAGTTCACCCCCGGATGGGCGCCCGCATCTGCCTGGGCCTGGCGAAGACGCTGGCCGAGCGCCTGCGCTACACCAACGGGCAGCTGCGCGACATCTGGGATATCCGATCCGCATGAAGAACCTGTTCGGTCCCTACACGACCAAAGTCATCGGTGTGGTCTTGCTGCTGGCGACCGTCGTTCTCGCGGTTCTGACGGTCCGTATCCTGATCGTGCCCCTCGTGATTGCATTCTTCGTTTCCTATCTGTTCGATCCGGCGGTGTCGGCGCTCGAGGGACAGGGCGTTGGACGGGGCCGGGCATTCACGCTGCTCTTCGCCCTGAGCATGACCGTGATTCTCGCGCTGCTCGTCTTTGCGCCGTCCTGGCTGATTCCCGAGCCGATGACGCCCTCACGTCAGGATTTTGCGGAAAGCGTTGCGGCGCAGTCTCTGCTGATCGAACAGTGGGTCGTGAAGAAAGCGCCCCTGCTGGGCTCGCTCCATCTGGCCGACGCCGTCACCCGGCGGTACGTGGACATGGCCAAGACCTTTTTCGAGCAATTACCCTCTCTGATCACGGCCATCTCCATCAACCTCCTGCTCGTGCCGTTCATCGCCTTCTTCCTCGTGCGCGACGGCGGCAAGCTGAAGCGCCGCGTCATTGAACTGGTGCCCAACCGCTATTTTGAAATGTCGCTGATCGTGTGGCATAAGATCGACGATCAGATCGGCGGCTATCTGCGCGGGCGTCTGATCGAATGCATGTTCGTGGGCATGATCCAGATGGTGGCCATGGGCGTGGCCAGCTTCTTTGTTCCACAGCCGCAGATTCTGGTGATTTCCATTGTCTGCGGCGTGACCAGCCTGATCCCCTACGTCGGGCCGGCGTTTGGCGCGGCCTTCGGCGTTTTTCTCTACCTGGGTTCCGGCGCGCCGCTGGCGTCGAGTGGCGTGTTTCTGGCCACGGTGGTCCTGACGCATCTGGTGGACAACTTCTCGATCGCCCCGACGGTCCTGTCGAACAACGTCGATCTGCATCCCCTTACGGTCGTCCTCGTATTGATCACCGGCGGAGAGTTGATGGGAGTGTTAGGATTGCTGATTGCGATCC
>DASUFH010000016.1:0-7619 GCA_036274645.1 Terriglobia bacterium | reverse complement strand
GTCTTGCGCTCATCATCGGCGTCAGCGTGAGCGATACGACCGCCGAGATGAGAATTGTCACGCTCAGCGTGACGGCGAATTCGCGGAAGAGCCGGCCCACCACGTCTCCCATGAAGAGCAGCGGGATCAGCACGGCGATCAGCGAGACCGTCAGCGAAATGATCGTGAAGCCGATCTGCGCCGCGCCCTTGATGGCGGCCTCGCGCGGGCGATCGCCGGCTTCGACATAGCGCGCGACGTTTTCGATCATGACGATCGCGTCGTCGACGACGAATCCGGTGGCAATCGTCAGGGCGATCAGCGTGAGATTGTTCAGGCTGTAGCCGGCCAGATACATCACGCCAAACGCGCCCACGAGCGAGACCGGCACGGCGATGCTGGGAATAACGGTGCCGGAAAGGGTTCTGAGAAAGACGAAGATGACCGCTACGACGAGACCCACGGTCAGCAACAGCTCGGATTGAACGTTGCGGACGGAGGCGCGAATCGTGGTGGTCCGATCGGTCAGTATCGAGATCCTGACGGACGGCGGCATGCTGCGCTGGAGTTCGGGCAGGCGGGCCTTGATGCGATCGACCACCGCGATGATGTTGGCGCCGGGCTGGCGCTGGATGTTGACGATGATGGCCGGCGTCCGGTTCATCCACGCCGCCTGTTTCACATTTTCGACGCCGTCAAGCACCGTGGCGACGTCCGATAGCCGGATGGGCGCGCCATTGCGATAGGCGATCACGAGCGGACGGTACAGATCGCTGTGGAGAATCTGGTCATTGCCGGCGATCGTGTACGCCTGCTTCGGCCCGTCGAAGCTGCCTTTCGCCTGGTTCACGTTGGCCGCGGCGATGACCGCCCTCAAATCCTCCATGCCGAGCCCGTAACGGGACAGCGCGGCGGGATTGGCCTGAATCCGCACGGCCGGCTTGTTGCCGCCACTGATGCGAACCAGGCCGACGCCGGATAATTGCGAAATCTTCTGGGCCAGACGCGTATCGGCAAAGTCCTGCACTTTCGAAAGCGGCAGTGTGTCGGAAGTGAGCGCCAGGGTCAGAACCGGCGCGTCCGCCGGATTGATCTTGCTGTAGATGGGAGGATTCGGAAGGTCCCGCGGCAGGAAATTCGACGCGGCGTTGATCGCGGCCTGCACGTCCTGTTCGGCCACGTCAATACTGAGGTCGAGCGCAAACTGCAGCGTGATCAGGGAACAGCCCATCGAACTCGTCGAGATCATCTGCTTCAGTCCCGGCGCCTGACCGAACTGCCTTTCGAGGGGCGCGGTGATGGATGTGGCGACCACGTCCGGGCCGGCGCCGGGATAAAAGGTCACGACCTGAATCGTTGGATAGTCCACCTGCGGGAGAGCCGACACGGGCAGTTCGCGATAGCCGGCAACGCCGGCCAACACGATCGCGGCCATGAAGAGCGAGGTCGCGATCGGCCGTTGAATGAAAATGCGCGAGACGTTCATGGATGAATGGGGGGTAGGGGACCCGATCGTTCGCCGCCTTCCGCCCCCGGTTATCCATTGTTCATTGCCTGTTTTCCATTGTGACTTGCGCCTCTTTCATTGTTCGTTCCGATAGCCGGCCAATGAACAATGCAAGAAGTACAAGTCACAATGGAAAACAGGCAATGGACAATGGATAACCGGGGAATGCTGCCCCGGGTCCCCTACCTGAACTCTCCTCTCGGCTCCACCTTTGCGCCCGGCTGCAGCTTGTCGGTTCCCTCCGTCACGACGACATCGCCGGGAGACAGTCCCTGATCTATAGCGGCGATGTCGCCTTCGATCGGTCCGATCGCAATCGCTCGTTCCTCCACCGTGTTGTCTCCAGTCACGGCGTAAACAAACGGCGCCTCCGCTCCGCGCTGGATCGCCGCGGCCGGGATCAGCACGGCGCCGCGCCGCACGTCGATCAGCAGCCGGGCGTTCACGAACTGGTTCGGAAACAGCGACAGGTCCCGGTTGGAGAAGGTCGCCTTGAGCCGCACGGTTCCGGTGTTCACGTCGACCTGGTTGTCCACGGTCAACAGCGATCCCGTCGCAAGCCTGACCTTGAATTCGCGGTCGTACGCGTCGACTTCCAGACGTCGGCCGGCGCGCAGTTTTCGCATCACGCGCGGAATGTCGTCCTGCGGGATGCTGAAAATCACGGCAATCGGCTGTAACTGGGTGATCACCGCCAGTCCGGTGTCGTCGGCGGCGTGAACGATGTTGCCGGGATCGATCTGCCGGAGCCCGATCCGCCCGGTGATCGGCGATGTGATGCGCGTATAGATGAGCTGGAGTCTGACGGCGTCGATGGCGCCCTGATCCGCGCGGACGGCGGCTTCGTTCTGCAGGACCAGCGCCGCCTGGGAATCGAGTTGCTGTTTGGGAATGGAATCCTGGCCGAAGAGGATCGTGTAGCGCTGCAGATCCAGTCTGGCATTGGCAAGGATCGCCTCATCTTTTTCCTTCTGGCTTTCGGCCTGCGTCAGTTGCACCTGAAACGGACGCGGATCGATTTCCGCGATCAGATCCCCGGCGGAAACCATCTGCCCTTCGGTCACGGCGACTCGCATCAACTGGCCATCGACGCGGGTTCGCAGCGTCACCGTGTTGAGCGGCGTTACGGTTCCGAGGCCGGTCAGATATACCGACTGATTGCCTCTCGTGGCAGTCGCCGTGACCACCGGTATCGTCGGCGGCGCCGGAGCCGGCGCCGGCGCGGTCTTCGGTCCGAACCACGGCGAAACCCGCGACGCCACCAGCCAGGCCCCCAGCGCCAGGCCGAGGCACGCCAGGACGATCCAGGGCCACCGCTTCCGGGCGCGCGCGGTCGCGGTATCTGCGAGAGTTGCAGAATCTCGAAGAGAGGCCGGCTTGTCGGACGCCGGAGAAAACACCGTTATGAGCTTTGATCCCATCCTGTCGCTCTTTTCCGGTCCTGATCTCAGCGGCTTCGTCCGTATAGATGGACGCAAGCAATTCGGCGTCCTTAAGCGGGAAGGCGTCAATACGAATGGGTGAAGCGCCATGCATTCTGCGCCATGCCGGAAGGGATCATGCGCCCGAAACCCTTTCTTATCTTCAGCGGCAGTGCGCATGATCTGGGCATTCCGCCCGGCCATTGAACACCATGAAGTTCGCTCAACTTGGACCCGGGGGGGCTGGCTAGAATCACCCGCCGTGGAATATTTAAGGGAGTTCCTGTTCCGGCCGGCGGCTGTCGGCTCCATCGTTCCCAGTTCTCGCGCTTTGGCCGAGACCATCGTGCAGGATATCGACCTCCACGACGCCGACAACGTGCTCGAATATGGCGGCGACCGGCATCTTCACGGAATTCATCCTGCGCGAGTTGAGGCCGTCAGGCGGTCATAGACCGCCCCGACAAGAAAGGGAAGACGGAGGGGGGAGCGTATCGAAGATGGAGGGGGGCGTGTCGCGGAAGGTCGTTAAAAAATCGTTGCGTTCATTGCGCTAACCCCTTGCCCCTGCTATGCTCCCGGCCAGTTTGCACTTACAGGAGGCGCGCCATGTCGTCGACGGAGTTGAAAGAGTCTTCGGGTTCAGGGTTGGATGCAAACATCGCAGGGTTGTTGTGCTATCTATTCGGCTGGATTTCCGGCTTGATCTTCCTGCTGATCGACAAGCGGCCGTTCGTCCGTTTTCACGCCGCGCAATCCATCGGCCTGACGGTCTTCTGGATTGTGACGTTCATCGCCATCGCGATCGTCAGCACGGTGCTCACGATCATTACCGGGATTCTCGGATACCCGATCGGTATTCTGTCCTACCTGTTGCTTCCACTGGCCGGATTCGGCTTGTTCGTTTCGTTCATTTTCGGCATGTACAAGGCGTTCAAGAACGAGAAGTACAAAATGCCCATCGTCGGGAATATCGTCGAGAAGATGGTTGGCGCCTGATCGGTCCGCCGGCGGAATGTGGCGCCAGGGCTAAATCCGGTCCCGTGGCGCCACACTGCAGTCATTTCTTTCCCAACAATTCGTGCAGCTTCATGGTGAAGTCGTCGACGTTCGCCTTGTTCACCACGAGTGTGGGAATGATGATCTGCTTGTTGTCGGGAATGGCCGACTTGTCGCCTTTCAGGACCTGCGCCATCAGTTTGACGGCCTGATAGCCGAACTCATAGGGCTGTTGCACCACCGTGCCCTCGATGAAGCCCTCCTGAATTCCGGCAAGAGTTTCATCGGCCTCGTCGAAGGTGATGATCTTGATCTTGCCGGTCTTCTTCGCGTCTTTGACGGCGCTGAGGATGGCGGGACCGTTGTAGCTCCACAGTCCCACGAGCGCCTGAATATCGGGATACTTCACAATCACGTCCGCGGCGTTTGACTTGGCGCGCGTGGTATCGGCGTCATCGGTCCGGGTGTCCACGATCTGGACCTTCGTCCCCGCCAGCGCCTCCTTAATACCCTGAATGCGATCCTGCGCGTTGCGCGCGTCCAGCTTGCCGACGAACAGCATGATCTTGCCGCCGTCCGGCAGGGCTTCCTTGATCAGTTCACCGGCCTGCCTGCCGGCCGCGACATTGTCGGTGCCGACGTAGCAGGCGCGGTTGCTGGACGGCGCGTCGCTGTCCTGCGTGATGATGAGCGCTTTCTGGGCGACCTCATTGATCAGGGAAGTCTGGTTTTCCGGGTCGACCGGCGAGATGGCGATGCCCGCGACTTCCTTCGTGAGGAGGTCGTCGATGATGCGTTTCTGTTCGGCGGCGCTGCCGTCCGAATCGAGCCGGAACTCCGCGGCGATGTCCTCGAGTTCGCTGTCGGCCTTCTCGACCCCTTTACGCGCGATCGTCCAGAAATCGGCGGAGTTGTTCGTGACAAACGCCACTTTCAATTCCTTGTTGGCGCTCTTATCGGCGGCGCCGGGCGAACCGCAGGCCGCCAGAACGAGCAGTGTGGCGAGCGACAGAATGACGATCGAGCGTTTCTTCATCTAAATCTCCTCACTTATGGATTCAACTGGACGGTTCCAAACAGCGCCGCGCCGTCTGAACTTCCCGAAAAGACATATGGCCGCCCGCCCGTTTCACGTTCATATGCGCCGGCAATTCCGGCAACCACCTCCGCCGCGTCCCGATGGCCCAGCACCGCCACGGTCCCACCGCTTCCACCACCCGTAATCCTCGCGCCGAATATTCCGCGCTCCGGTCCGGCGGCCCGCGCCAGTTCGACGAGCCGGCCGGTTCCGCGCGAGCCCAGGCCGCATGCGGAGTAGCTGGAGTGGGATTCGTACATCAACTCGCCGAGCAAGGTCCACTGTTCTTTATTCTGCGGTCCCGCCAGGAGATTCCGGAATGTCCGGACCCGCCAGTGCTCATACACCGGATGGGCCGCGGGCTTCCGAATTGGATAGACGCGTTGCGGATCGACGGATGTGACGGGGTCGTTCGTGCCGGAATACCGGCTGAGAAAGTCCGCGCCGGACATTTCTTCGGGCAACAGGCGGAGAAATTTCCTTTCGAAGTCGGCTGGCGTGACATTGGCGAGGTACCCGTTTCCCAGGCCGGGTTCGCCGTCTCCCTCGCCGGCCATGATGCGGAAGCCCATGAATGCGCCGGTCCGGACTGAAGTGTAGTCGGAACCCGTTACCGCGTGCCGCTCTCCGGAGTCGATCCCCCAGAAGGCCAGCTCCGCCGGTATGGGCACGGGTGATTCGAGTTGCGCGGGCTGGCAGAGAAGGGCCATCAAGGCATCCGCCTGTCCCACGGCCGAAGTCATCTGGTCCATCAGGCCGCAGGGAGCGCCAGCGACAAAGTTTTCGGCTTTCTGGCAGAGGAGCGCGACGTCACGCGGTTCCAGGGTCAGGCCCGCCGCTGCAGCGATGGCCTGCATGGACGCCACCTCCAGAGCCGCCGACGACGCGACGCCTTTACCTTCCGGAACAGACGACGCAATCAGGATGTTCACTCCGCTCCGGAAGGGAACGCCGCGCTCACGCATCAACACGAGAACCGTTCCCACAACGTACGACGCCCAGTGACGGTCGGGTCCGCGCAGCAGATTGCGCGCCTCGCCATACGGGACTGGCCGTCCGCCGGGAGCCAGCGACTCGAGTCCCATGGAGAATGTCCGGTCCGGGACCGCGGCGTCCACGCTGCGGCTGACCACCGACAGCGTGAGCGCGTCGGCGCGTTGCGCGGCGGCAAAAGTCGCTTCCGCGATGGGACGCTGCAGGACCAGCGATCCGGAATAGTCGGCAATCCCCCCCATGACGTCCAGACGTCCCGGCGCCCGCGCCACGAAAACCGGATGGGTGCTCGTAAAGCGCCCGCTCTCCCGGACGATTTCAAGGAACGTAGAAAGATCGAGCATCAGGTCCGGTCCGTCGCGTCCGCCACCTTGTAATGCGTGTTGGGCGCGTTCCGCAGTTCCGTTGCCTTGTCTTCCGGAAGGGTATCGCTGAGGAAGTTACCTCCACCGATCTCCGGTCCCGCCAGATATTTCAGCAGGCCGGGCTTGCGCAGCGGTGGATAGAACTCGATATGAAAATGAAACCCCGCGTAGTCGCGTCCGTCGGTCGGCGCTTCATGCAGGATCATCACGTACGGAAACGGCATGCGCCAGAGGTTCTCGTATTTGACCAGCAGCGTCTTCAACGCGAGCGCGAAATCCCGCAGTTCGGTCCGGCTCAGACTGGCCAGGTTGGGATGGGCCTCTTTGGGCGCGACGTAACATTCGTACGCGTAGCGCGCAAAGTAAGGAACGAAGGTAATGGCCGATCCGTTCTCGTACAGGATGCGCCGTCCATCGTCGTGTTCGCCTTTGAGAATCTCCTGGAACAGGACGCGCCCGGTTTCCGCGTAGTGTTTTCGGGAGATGCGCGCTTCGTTCTCGATGATCTTGAAAACGAAGTTCGTCGCATAGATCTGGCAATGGGGATGAGGATTGGAAACGCCGACCACCGCCCCCCGGTTCTCGAACGTGAACACATGATTTACCTCGGGTCTGGCGCCGAGTTCGACATACTGCTCCCGCCAGCAGTTCAGGAGGTTTTCGATGTCTTCGACGTTCAGTTCGGCCAGGCTCAGGTTGTGTTTCGGCGAATAACAGACCACTCGAGCGACGCCGTTCGCCGGGCGGTTCCGGAAGATGCCGGCGGGCGTCTGGAGATCGGTCGGCGCGTTGGAACCGACACACGGGTGGTCGTTGTCGAAGACGAAGATGCCGGAGTAGGGTTCGTTGCGGCGTCCGCTGACACGCAGATTGCCGGGGCAGAGGTAGCAGTTCTCGACATACTCCGGAACGGCGGCGGCTTCAGCCTCCGGGGCCTCGGCGCCGCTCCACGGCCGATTCTGACGGTGCGCCGCGACGATGACCCATTCCTCGCGCAGCGGATGCCAGCGTTCCTCCCATTGGACGTCACTCCCCATGCAACGCGCTTCAGCGGGTCTTTAATCGAATCACGCTCACCGAGAGCGCGGGCAGTTCGTGGCTGAACGCGGCCGCGGCGTTGTGGATCGCGATGGGTTTGGGCGTCACTTTCATCGGCTCGGCCACCGTGTTCACCGCGCCCAGATCGCCGGTCAACATTTCGCCGGTCGCGTCCTTGCGAATGGTCGACACGCCTTCCAGGTTGATCCGAAGGGGCTGCGGCGTTGCCTGGATATTGA
>DASUFH010000015.1:0-11391 GCA_036274645.1 Terriglobia bacterium | reverse complement strand
GGCCAGCAGCGTTTGATCGCTGCTGTTTGCAGTGACTTCGACACCATCGGCCGTGACCGCGCCGGAGATGGACGCGATGGTGTTGGCGGTATGGGCGTTCAGCGCGATGGCCGCGCCGATGCCGATCAGATCGGTGATGGCCTCCGAACTCGCCGTGGCGATGGAGTCGATGTCGCTGATCGAGATGACATTGAGACTGCCGCCGGTGACCGTCAGATTTCCAGCTGGGCCGACGCCCGCAGTGGCTGCGGCATTGGAAAGGTTGCCGCTGATGGCTGCGGCCGCCGCCGTTCCCTGACTCGTAAAGACATTCCCGATCGTCGGGTTTTCTGTGGCCGGCGCGGGGGCCGATCCGAACGTGAGCGCCGCGCGATCCTGAAGGAACGCAGTCTCCGCGGCGAGCCGGTCGGCCGCCAGCGTGCCATCGTCGGCCGTGCCGGCCGAGCCCGAAACCGTGTCCGCCTGGTTCTCCACGACCGCGTTCGCCAGAACGTCGACGCCTCCCACGGCGGAGACGGCGCCGTCGACCATGGCCGTTGCGGAATCGTTTCCAAGATTGACGGCGACCGGCGTTGCCAGCGCCGTGGAGGGATCGGCTTCGGAGCCGAAAGCGTCGGCGTCCGCTCGGGTGAGGTTCAGGCCCTGGTGCGTCGCTTCCACGAGCAGCGCGCCGGTGAGGTTCATACTCGTCCCGGTATCGACCAACGCGACCGTGCTGTTATTAGTAAAGGATATGGCCGCCGCGATGGACAGGGATTCTCCCTGGGCCAGCGCTCCCGAATACGCCGTCACCTGGCTCATCTGATCGCCATCGGCAGTCACGTCCACGTTGCGACCGCCCGTGATCTGCGCGCCGCTCCGGATCGAGGCCTGAGTCGTGTACGCCGAAAGATTGGCGGCGGCCGAACGGCCTGTTCCGAGCATGCTGCCAACGTTGACTTCGTTCGGCTCAGCGCTGGAGTCCCGGAACGAACTGTTTGCCGCATGAATCGTCAGGTCGGTGTTGGGACCCAGCGTCAGAAGGGTTCCTGTATTAATGAAGGCTTCACTCACGTCGCCAACCAGAGTTGCTGGCGGCGGCGGTGTCGGCGGCGCCGGGGGCGCCGGCGGCGGCAACATCGGCAGCGGAATCGGCGGAATCGGTATCGGGATGTTCGTGTTGATGGCGAGCGATCCCGCATTGATTCCAGCGTTGGCGCTCATCTTTCCGCCGGACCCGGACTGAGCAAGTACGGTGAGCGTGCTGCCCCCGCCGGTGCCGATGTCCACGGAATCCGCTGTGATCGCCAGGTTGCCGCCAATGAACGCCTGATCGATGATTGTCGTCAGGTTCGTGGCGATCGCAGAGGCGTTGGCCATGTCGGCGATGCTGGTCCGGGCGTCGGCCTCTGTGTGGATGTTGTGATGCGAGTCGGCGAATATCGTCACGTCTCCGCTGGTGACGATCGAGCCGGTTGTCGATATGAAGGCGCGGGTATAGGCCGCGATCGTCGTCGCGGCGATTGCCGCGGCGTCCGTCTGGGGACCGGCGGACGTCGCGGCGCCAAGGTCCGCGAGCGTCAGCGCCACTTCGGCGCTGGGAAGAGAACCGTCGGGAGTCGAAATGGCCGTCGTGACGATCGTGCTGTTGGCCGTGGCCGTGATAGCGATGTCCGTCGACGCGGTCACGTCGGCTGTGCCGGCGATGAACGCTTCAGTCGTGATCAGCAGAATCGGCGTGGCCGTGGTCGTTCCCGTCGTGGTCATCAAGGCGCTGCCATCGGCCGTGGTGTTGACGGTCGTGTTGGTCTCCGCATCGATCGTGACGGCGCCGCCGGCGTTGATGGTGGCATTGCCGGATACCCCGCTGCGTCCGATTACATTGATTACCGGCGCAGCGATGGCCAGTTCGCCGGCCATAGTAATGATGGCGTCGGCTTCACTGGTGGAGTCCACATTGGCCAGGGCCGTCGCCGTGAAGGTTCCCGTTGCCGTGACGATTGCATTCGCATTGACGCTGACTTCCGCCCATACGTTGGCCGCCAGCGTGGCGGTGGAGGGCATTTGAGGCAGATTCGTCACGCTGGAAACCAGCGATGCGTTGGCGTTGAGCAGAATGTTGTTGCCGGTGAGATTTCCGGCGACGTTGACGATGGCGATGACGTTGGCGAGAGGGGAGTCGTCCGGCATGAGCATGGAGCCGACCGCCGCCGTCGCATTCAACGTGATGTTCCCGCCGGAGATGCTTCCGGCCGTGTCGACGGTAATGATTTCCGCGTTAATGACAACGTCGCCGGCGGTGACCGGGCCGAGGAAGGTCACGATGTCCAGTCCCGCGTCCCCATTGACGGTCAGATCGACGCCGGGCGCCGTGAAGGAATTGACGGTCAGGGTGTCGAGCGCGCCGCCGTCCGTTCCCAGGTTGATCGTGAGACTGTTGGTGGGCGCCGCGAAGTTGAGGGATTCGAACCCCGGTCCGGCAATGATGTAATTTCCAAATCCATCGTCGCTTAAGACGGCGGCATCGGGTCCCGTGGAGGTATTGAAGATGCGATTGGCGACGATCGACAGGTCGACCATCGGCTCCAGCCCGTCGTACCGCAGCAGGGAGCCATCGCGCTCGATCGTTCCCGAATTCGGGCCAAAGGCCGTGTAGGTCACCGAGTCGAACGTTCCGCCGTCCATCACGAGTGTGTCGAAACCGCCGTCGTTGCCGTCGATGGTTCCGTCGATGGCGCCATCTCCTGAAACGACGAAGGTGTCCTGGTTGTCGGCCGCCCCCTGCAGGTTCTCGACGTTCGCAAAATGTACCCCCGCCACATCGCCTTCGCCGCTTCCGGTGATGTTCCAGACGGTATCCGCCGCCGGTCCGGCGACGGTGTCGGTCTCGGTTCCGCCTACGATGAACTCGACGCCGCTGAAGGTGACGCTCCCCACGGTTCCGTCGCCCGCTCCGGTGATGTTCCAGAGGTTCTCCAGATCGGGGCCGACCAGCGTGCTGGTGCCCACGCCGCCCACGAAGCGGACGCCCGCGATGACGGAGCCCTCGGCGGAGTCGTCGATGCGCAGGGTGATGTCGAAGCCATTGCCGTCGATCTGCGCGCCGTACCCGGAAGAGCCGTCAATGTTCGACAGCGATTCCCACGCCACCACGTTGGACGGATTCTGCGTCTCGACGAGCTGCAGCGTGTCCACTCCATCAACCTGCTCCACCTTCAGCGTGAGATCCGCGGCGCTGGCTGCGGTGAACGACAGGTCGGCAGACAGCAACAGACGCGGTTCCAATGTCTCGAGCGCCATCGACGCCGCCGGATCCGGCTTTTCCCAGACGCGCAGGGTCCGGTATCGGAGCCATTGCACGGCCCGCGATAGCGCGGCGGGAAGCGGACTGGATGCGGTGTTGAAGGAAAAGGGCTTGCGCGTTTTGCGCGTCTGCGGCGAGCGTTCCTTGGTCTTCATCATATTTTTCAGCCTGCAAATGAAGGGGAGCGGTCCCTTCGTGCAAAGAGGCGCCTCCGTTGGCGCAGTTCAACCTTTCAGATATCGGCCCACAAGACGGACTACGGGAACTACGGGATAGGCTTATAGAAGATCGAAAAACGGATTTCAATACAGGGAACAGGCGTTTTTATGTCGGCCCATCCGCGGCGCCGAAAAATCGCGAATTCCCTAGGAAATTCGCGTGTCTGGGTTTCCCCCGGTCCCGTCGTCAGTGGCTTTTTAGCGGGATGCAAACTCGCTTGCATGGCCCGCCTAGGCTATTGACAAAAATGCATTGATGCGCCGGGCGTCCGACGGGGGTATCGGGTTACGATATGGGGGATTCCGGCCCTGTTGAGCGTTTGTCCAGGACTTCAGTTTTGCGTTTGTGTATTTCCGGAAAAGACGGCCGCGCCATGTGGGCGCTTGACGAGTCCGGACTGGCGGCCGTAATGCCCGGCCGGCGTCCATGCGCGTTCGCCCTGAGTCGGCGCTTGTGGCGGTCCGTCTGACCGCCGGAGGGCAGCTTCGTGTTAGTATTTTTGTCTCGTTCGAAATACAGGCTGGAGGTCTTCATGTCGTCACTGTCTCTGGGAATCGTTCTGCTGCTGGCGCAACTGACTGCGCCGGGCAACGCCCTTCCCCAGGTGCTGACTCCCGAATATAAAAACGCGCCCGCCAGGAGTGGAAAAATGGAAGTGACGGTTCACTTCAGTCTCCTGCCCGGATTCGCCATCAGTCACACCCCCCCAATCAATCTCAAATTGACGGATACGTCAGGGTTAAGGCTGGAACAGAAGGAGTTCACCACGCCGGATAAGGATCCGAAGTCGAAGGATGAATACTACGTCGATCTGCCGGAGATCAAGATCCCGGTCAATGCGCTCAAGCCCGGCGTCTATACGATTCCCGCGAAGCTGACCTATTTCTTTTGTTCGAAGAAAGACGGATTCTGTTCCAAGCAAAGCGTCGATCTGAAAATACCGGTCCGGGCGGAATAGCGCGGATTCCACTTCATCTCATGTCCACCACCGCCGTCGACCAATACCGCGGAGCTGTTTTGACGACTGCGACACGCCTGACCATCCTGCGGATCATCATCGTGCCGGTCTTCGTGATTCTGCTGACCTATGACAAGAAGGGCCTGGCGCTGGCGGCGTTTGTCGCGGCGGGGATCACCGACGTGCTGGACGGGCTGATCGCGCGCCGTTTCGGTCAGAAGACGTCCATCGGCGCGGTGCTCGATCCTCTGGCCGACAAGTTGCTCATGACGGCGTCCATCGTCATTCTGTCGCTGCCGTACATGGGCTTCATGAACACGATTCCGCGCTGGCTGATGATCATGATGATTTCCCGAGACGTCTTTATTCTGCTGGTGTCCCTCGTGATCGTCCTGTCGGTCGGCTGGCGGATTTTCCGGCCTTCGCCCTACGGCAAGGCCAGCACGGTGCTCCAGGTGCTGACGATACTTGCGGTTCTCTTCGCCAACTGGCTGGAGCGGCCCATTCCGGAACTGGCGATTCTGTATTACCTGACGGGTGTCATGACGGCCGTTTCCGGCGTCCACTACCTCATTACCAGCCGGCGTTACCTGGAGGAGGAGTGAAACCTCCGGCATCCTACAAGACGCCGTTTTCCTCGTCGGCCTATGCCCGGCTGGAAACCGGGAGTGACGCCGGGTCCGACGGACCCCTGAAAGCCGTCCATGAATACGTCCATGCGCCGGCGCATCGCAGCGCGGCTCCTCAGCGTCTGGTGGTGGCGTCCGTTGAGCCGAATTCGCTGGCGGAGCGGGCTGGATTCCGGCCGGGCGATGAATTGCTCGAACTCAACGGCAAGCCGCTGCTGGATCCGATCGATTTTCAGTTTCGCGCGGCCGCCATTGGCCGGCGTGTGCGGATTCGGACGGCGGACCGCGAGTTCAGTTTCGTGCGCCGCGCCTGGGAACCCCTCGGTCTGGAGTTTTCGCCGATAGAGCCGCTGGTCTGCGCCAACCAGTGCGTGTTCTGCTTCGTTCATCAGAATCCGAAAAACGTGCGCCGCTCCCTGCACATCAAGGACGAGGACTATCGGCTGTCGTTTCTCTTCGGGAACTACCTGACGCTCACCAACGTCGATGAAAGCGAGATGCGCCGCATCATGGACCAGCGTCTGTCGCCGCTATACGTTTCCGTACACGCGACGGAGCCGGAGTTGCGCGCGCGATTGCTCGGCATTGCGGAGTACGACGGCTTTCTGGAAAAGGTCGAGCGGCTGATCGCCGCGGGAATTACTGTTCACGGCCAGGTGGTGCTCTGTCCGGGGCTGAACGACGGGCGGCATCTGGAGCGCACGATCGAGGACATGGCCCGGCTTCATCCAGGCGTCGCGTCGCTCGCGGTGGTGCCGGTGGGACTCACGCAGTTCCGGCAGAACCTGCCGCAGCTGACGCCCTTCAGCGCGTCCATTGCCCGCGAAACCATCAATCATATCCGGCCGATTCAAAAGGAAATGCAGAAGCGGTTGAACACGCCCTTCGTGTTCATCGGCGATGAGATCTACATCATGGCGGGCGCGCCCATTCCCGCCGCGCCGCACTACAGCGATTTTCCCCAGATCGAAAACGGCGTCGGCATGGTGCGCTCGTTTCTGGGCCAGTTTACGCGGGCGCTCCGCCAGTGGAATCGCCGGCCCCCGGCCGGCCGCTTGCGTGGGACGGTGTGTACCGGGAAAGTCTTTTTTCCGTTTCTCAAGGCCTGTGTGGACCGTTTGAACTCCGATCTGAAGGTCGTTGCGGTCGAGAGCCGGTTCTGGGGGCCCGGTATCGGCGTGGCCGGACTGCTGACCGGCAGCGATTTCATTGCGGCAATGAAGGATTTGCCGAAAAGGGAACTGGGCGAGTTCGTGATGATTCCCTCCGAATCGATGATCGGGGAAGAGCGGCTTTTTCTGGACGACCTGACCCGGGCCGACGTCGAACGTGAACTGGGGGTTCCGGTTATCGACTCCGGCTATGACGCCCAATCCTTCCTGGGAGCGCTCCGTTCCGCCTGTTAAATTTGGGACAATTTTGTCTATATACCGCGTTCGCGCGCTCGTCTACTCTAGAAGTCGAGTAGACGCTGTCTGATGTCGATACACGTTGCCCTCCGCCATCTGACCCAATACCGATACGATCGACCGATCACGCTCGGACCGCAGGCGGTCCGTCTGCGGCCCGCGCCACACTGCCGCACGCGCATTCTCAGCTATTCGATGAAGGTCCGTCCGGAAAATCACTTCATCAACTGGCAGCAGGATCCGCAGTCGAACTATCTGGCGCGCCTGGCCTTCCCGGAGCCGACGCGGGAATTCAGTGTCGATGTGGAAGTGATCGCGGAGATGTCGGTGATCAATCCATTCGACTTCTTTCTCGAGCCGCACGCCGAAACGTTTCCCTTCCAGTACGAAGCCTGGCAGCGCGAGGAACTCGCCCCGTTTCTGCGGACGGATCCGCTGACGCCACGGCTGGAGCGGTATCTGGCGGGCATCACGCTGGAGCCGACCCGGACGGTCACGTTTCTGGTGGAACTCAACCAGAAACTGTCGAAGGACATCCGATATCTGATCCGTCTGGAGCCTGGCGTACAGACCCCGGAAGAAACGCTGGAAAAGGCGTCCGGATCGTGCCGGGATTCGGGCTGGCTTCTCGTGCAGGTGCTTCGTCGACTGGGCCTGGCGGCGCGATTTGTTTCCGGTTATCTGATTCAGCTGACGCCGGACGTGAAGTCGCTGGATGGGCCTTCCGGTCCGTTGCACGACTTCACGGACCTGCATGCATGGGCGGAAGTGTTTCTCCCGGGCGCGGGTTGGGTGGGCCTCGATCCGACTTCCGGATTGTTTGCGGGCGAAGGGCACCTGCCGCTTTCCGCGACGCCGGAGCCCGCGTCGGCGGCGCCCATCACGGGAACGCTGGAACAATGCGAGGTGGAATTCCGGCACGAGATGGCGGTCTCCCGGATCTGGGAAGCGCCACGGGTGACCCTTCCCTACAGCGAGGAAGACTGGCAGGCGATCGAACGTCTTGGACGCGACGTAGACGCGCAGCTTGAAACGCATGATGTGCGGTTGACGATGGGCGGTGAGCCCACGTTTGTTTCCATCGATGATCCGGACGGAGACGAGTGGAATACGCTCGCGCTGGGGCCCGATAAGAAGCGCCTGGCTGCGGATCTCTATCACCGGCTTCGCCAGCGCTACGGGGCGCAGGGGCTGGTTCACTTCGGGCAGGGCAAATGGTATCCGGGGGAGCAGTTGCCGCGCTGGTCGCTGAACTGTTACTGGCGGAAGGACGGCGAGCCGATCTGGCGCGCTGACGAACTGATTGCCGACGAGTCGAAGCCGGGCGGGGCCACGGCAGCTCACGCGCGGGAGTTGCTGCGTGGCGTGGCAACCCGGTTGGGACTTCCGGACCGGCATGTCTTTCCCGCGTTCGAGGACGCCTTCTATTACCTTTGGCGAGAGCGGCGCCTGCCCGCCAACGTCGATCCGTTCGATTCGAAGCTGGAAGACGAACTCGAGCGCAAGCGGCTGGCCCGCATTTTTTCTCAAGGTCTCCAGGCCGTGGTGGGAGAGGCGCTCCCTCTCGCCCGGGATGCGGACGGGTGGCGGTCCGGTTCGTGGTTCCTGCGGGATGACCGCTGCTACCTGATTCCCGGAGACTCGCCGATGGGGTACCGGTTGCCTCTCGACTCGCAGCCCTGGGTGACGCCGCTGGACTATCCTCGCGTTTTCCAACCGGATCCCATGCCCGATCGACCACCCCTGCCCAGCCACGCGCAGCTGCGACTGCAGTTCGAGCGTTCGCGGGAACGGACGCCGGAGGACGACGGCGAGGCGCGCGATCAACGTGGGGAAAAAAGGCAAGGCGCAGACAGGGCGCCGGCGCGGCAGGAAAGCGCCGACGGGATTACCCGGACGGCGATGTGCGCGGAGCCCCGCAACGGCGTGCTTTATGTGTTCATGCCGCCGCTCGGCGCGCTGGAAGATTATCTGGAGCTTGTCGCGGCGGTGGAAGCCACAGCGGAAGAGATCGGAATGCCGGTCCTTATCGAAGGCTACGAGCCGCCGCAGGATTCGCGCCTGACGCACTTCCGCATCACTCCCGATCCGGGAGTCATCGAGGTCAATATTCATCCGTCCGGCTCCTGGGAGGACCTCAGCGAGAAGACGACATTCCTGTACGAGGCCGCGCGCCAGTCGCGGCTGACGACGGAAAAATTCATGATCGACGGCAAGCACACCGGGACCGGTGGCGGAAACCACTTTGTGCTGGGCGCCGCAGCTGCCGCGGATTCCCCCTGGTTGCGCCGGCCGGATCTGCTGCGCAGCCTGGTGACGTACTGGCACCATCACCCGTCGCTTTCATATCTGTTTTCGGGGCTGTTCATCGGCCCGACGTCGCAGGCGCCGCGAATCGACGAGGCGCGCAACGACTCCGTTCACGAAATCGAAATCGCGTTCCGGGAAATGGAGCGCCGGACCGAAGCGCAGTCCTTCCCCTGTCCGCCGTGGCTGGTCGACCGTCTCTTCCGCAACCTTCTGGTCGATGTTTCCGGGAATACCCATCGCGCCGAATTCTGCATCGACAAGATGTATTCACCCGACAGCGCCACGGGCCGTCTCGGATTGCTCGAAATGCGCGCGTTCGAAATGCCGCCGCA
The DNA here is from genome assembly GCA_036274645.1 of Terriglobia bacterium. GTDB lineage: Bacteria > Acidobacteriota > Terriglobia > 20CM-2-55-15 > 20CM-2-55-15 > DASUFH01. The sequence goes on along the minus strand of DASUFH010000015.1, from coordinate 2,251 downwards.
CGCGCGGATGAGTCTCGCTCAGCAGTTGCTGCTCCGTTCCCTCGTGGCGCGCTTCTGGCAGAGGCCCTACGCCCCTCCAAGAGTCGTGCGGTGGGGGAATCAGCTTCATGACCGGTTCCTGCTCCCGCATTTCGTCTGGCAGGACTTTGAAGATGTGTTGACGGAACTGGCTTCGGAAGGATTTCCATTCCAGGAGCGCTGGTTTCAGCCCCATTTCGAGTTCCGTTTCCCCAAATACGGGGACTTCGCGAGCCGTGGTGTCGATGTCGAATTGCGCGGCGCGCTCGAACCCTGGCACGTGCTGGGCGAAGAAGGCGCGCCGGGCGGCGCGGTCCGATACGTCGATTCGTCGCTGGAACGGTTCCAGGTCAGGGTTGGGGGAATGGCGCCCGACCGTTATGCGCTGACGTGCAACGGCGTTCCGCTTCCGCTTCATCCGACGGGCACGTCCGGCGAATACGTGGCCGGCGTCCGATATCGAGCGTGGCAGCCGCCATCGGGGCTCCATCCGACCATCGGCGTTCATACGCCACTGACCTTCGACCTGGTCGATCGCTGGATGGAGCGCAGCCTGGGCGGGTGCCAGTATCACGTGATGCATCCGGGAGGACGCAACTACTCCACACTTCCAGTGAACGCGTTCGAGGCCGAAAGCAGACGCCTGGCGCGCTTCTTCCGAATAGGGCATACGCCGGGAAGAATGACGGTTGAAGCCCCGGCGATCGATCGGGAATTTCCATTCACCCTCGATCTGCGAAAGAGCTAGCCACAAGGAGCATGGCTGTTTCGCCATGCCCGCCCATGGTGGAGACCCCACGGTATACTCTCCCGCGAGACTCATGATGAAACATTTGAACAGGACCGGACTGTTATGGCTGTGTGTTTCGTTCGCGACGATACTGCTGTGGCCGGTGGCGGCCAGAGCTCAGAACGAAGACGCGCTGCGGTCGTTCTTCGAGGGGCGTCGGATCCGTGTGAAGATCGACATGCCGGGCTCTTCTGAAGGTGTCGATTTGTATCCTGAACGGGATCGCCTCCTCGATTTCAAGCAGTATGGCGACCGGCTCAAGAAATACGGGGTGTCGATCCGCAGTGGCGAGTCGTCGATCGTGACACTCGTGAAGGTGAAGAAGGACATTGTGGAGTTCCAGATCGGCGGCGGAGGATTTGGCACGGCGGGCGACGACAGCAGCTACTCGGTCGGCCTGTCTTCCGTCGCGAAGAGTAATCGCGAGAGGGATCTGGAGGCTCTGGTCAAATCCGAGAAGGACGCCGGCCGGAAGAAGACCCTTCAGCGCGAACTCGATGACGTGCGGCGCCAGCGGGAACTGGAGAACAACCGGATTGCCGCGGAGCGGATGCAGGTGGAAGAGCAGCGGAAGGCGCGGATCGCGGAGCAGCGGCTCCGTGGCGGATCGCGTTTTAATCTGCGTTACAGCCGTGTGCCGGGCGATCTGTCGCCGGAGGAGGTCGTGGAGGCCTTGAGCGAATACGTCGAGTTTCCGGGTGACGCTCCGGCGCCGATCGCCGGGGCGCGGATGCCGCAGTCGTCCGCGAAAGGGCCGTTCAAGGGCATGCTGCGCGCCTCCGCGGAGGAGGCGTTCGGCCCTCCGGTGGAAACGAGCGCGCGCCGTGAAGGCGCGCTCTCCGTCATCACCGCGGTGTTTCTGAGCGGCGAGCAGCGGATCGTGGCCGAGTTCGTGGAGGACGTGTTGATCCGCTACAGTATTGTTTCTCGCTGAACCTACTGATTGGCCGTGAGCGAAAAATTGTCCAGATAGGCGCCAAACTGCGCGTCGATAAACATTCCCGGCGCGCCCTCGCGATATCCGATCGGATCCGTACGGTCGATCAGCCAGGCGGCGGGTTCCGGTTGTCCGGCCGGCCACACCTTGCCCCGCGCGCGAACCTTGCCGTCGGGAAGATTCTCCACGCGCAGCTTGAGCCGGTACCAGGTGTCCGGCTTCCAGGCGTACTTGACCGTGACCGTGCGTGTGGTTTCCGGTTCCCAGGGCTCCAGTTTCAGCAATTGGTCCGTTCCGTACAGAACGAGCGAGTAGCGCTGGGCCGTGATGCCGACATCCGCCATCTGCCGGCGCTTCTCCGCGGCGCGGACGTCCGCTTCAAACGTGTAGTTGGACCAGTCGGTCGGGCCGATAAACACCCGGGCGCGTTTGAAAATCGTGTCGTCGGGCGGCTTCTGCAGCGATTTCTGTCCGTCGAGAGTGACGACTTTCAGTTTTCCGGCCAC
>DASUFH010000014.1:0-2086 GCA_036274645.1 Terriglobia bacterium | reverse complement strand
CCACCTGACGCCGGAGTTCATCGATCGGCCAGTCATTGATGTCGATGCCGTCGATGAACAACATCCCGCGCTCGACCGGATAAAGGCGGGGCAGCAATCCGAGCAGGGCCGATTTGCCTGAACCGATCGTCCCAACGAACGCCACCCGTTCGCCGGGCCGGATCTGGAGCGTGATTCCATTGAGCGCGTCACGATCGGTTCCCGGAAAGCGGAAACGCAGATTGCGAAACTCAATCGCGCCCGGCGTCTTCGCGGCAGGCCGGACTGGCGCGGGCGGATCGGGCACATCGGTTTGTTCAGCAAACACCTCCCGGAGGCGCCGGCCGCTCGTAACCGAACGCCGGTAGAAGCTGAACGCGAGGCCGACCGCCGCCATCGGCCAGACCATCTGCTGGATGTAATTCTGGAACGCCACGAAATCACCCAGGGTCAACGTGGGATCTGTCCCTCCGATCAGGAGGCGGCCGCCGAAGTACAGGAGGATGGCCAATCCCAGGCTCATGGCAAAGTCCAGTGTCGGCCCAAACGACGTCTGGACTCGCGCGAGACGGAGGCTGAGACTGCGGTACTCTTCGCCGAGGTCGCGAAACCGTTTGAGCGCGCCCTCCTCGCCGGCCAGACCCTTCACCACACGGATGCCGGCAAGGTTCTCCTGAGTCATCGCGGAAATCCGGCTGAGGCACTCCTGCACCCGGGCAAAGCGCAGGTGGATCTCCCGCTCGTTGCGCATCACCACCCATGGAATGATCGGGAGCGGAATGAAGGACATCAGCGTCAGCTTGGGCGACAGGATGAACATCGCCACCGGAATGGTCATGAAGTTGAACGCGGCGTCCGCCAGCGTGAGGATGCCTGCGCCGATCATCATGCGGACGGCGTCGATATCGCTCGTTTCCAGCGACATCAGATCGCCGATCCGCCGCCGGTCGAAGAAGCTCATCGAGAGGCCGAACAGATGGCCGGCAAAACGATTCCGGATGTCACGCGCCGCAAACATGCTTGTGCGGATCAGATACATCCGCCAGCCGTAGCGGCAGGCCGCCTGCGCCAGCGAGATGACGAAGTATGCCAGCGCCAGCCAACCGAGCAGGGTTCCGCTCGTTCCCGCCGTAATGGAATCCACGGCGTATTTCACCAGCAGCGGCGGAAGAATCGCGAGCACGTCGACAATGACCAGACAGGCCAGACCGACCGCCATCGGCCGGCGGTACTTCCAGACGTAGTGGCGGATGAATGCGCTGTCTTCGAGAAAACGGCGGGCCAGGGTCATCCGGGCATTATTGCATGCGGGATGGTTCCCCTCTGCTTGTAGGGGCGGTCCATGACCGCCCGACGTTTCGGAATGGAAATCTCTGATTTAACAGAGAGTCAGCCTGAATCGCTGGGCGGTCATAGACGTCATAGACCGCCCCTACAAGCAGACGGGGCCGGAAGGGAACCTCAATTCTGTTGCGACGCGATCCACAGGAACACCGCCACGAGGATGATCGACGGCAGAATGACGTAGAAGAAGAGCTTCAGCGCGCTGAATGGCCGGTCTCCCGCGATATTGCCGGTGTATCCATTGACGAGCACCTGAAAGGACTTAGGGCCGAACGTGTAGTGGACCAGCCAGACCGGCACAAGGATGTGTTTGAACGTGCGCTGCCTGTACGCCGTCCGCACCTGCAGATCGCGGTGCGTGTCGCCGGGAACCCTGGAGGCGCACAGCGATTGCATCTCCTGATCCATGCGGGCGCGATTCAGCTGCGACGCCTTGCGCAGGTCGACCTGGTAGCGCTCCACAATCCAGCCACGAACGAAGGCGGGGTCATAGGGCCGGAGTTCCCTGGTCGGGAACGGTTCGATCTTGCGCAGCAGGTCGATGCGCGCGCCGACCGTGCCGGGCACGAGATCGTCATCGAAGAAATGGTCGAGGCTTCCCGAGGTCGGGTACCAGCGGACATGCCGCACCTGACGTGTTTGCATGCGCCCGTTCGAATCGCGATAGGTTTCCGTCGTGTAGTAGTAGTCGCCCGACATTGCGGTCCAGTCGGCGTGAGCGGCGGCGTCGAATGTCCAGTAGGGCAGATAGATTGCCTTCAAT
>DASUFH010000013.1:0-12115 GCA_036274645.1 Terriglobia bacterium | reverse complement strand
AGTTCGATCGAACTCAGGCTTCCCGGCACGCCGAATAGGCATTCGACACCGGCCTGCTGGAGCGAAGCGGCAACAACGTCGGCCTGGGTCTTCATCATGAGGCTGACATGCTCGCCGAAAGGGGCTCGCAATGCAAATCTGGCTTGTCTTGAAAGCGCCACCCGCTTCGGCCTATTCTTCGGCGCACAACCGGGAGAGGAACAACGATCATGGTTGGACGTTTCATATTGGCGGCCGTCTTTCTGGCGACGCTGCGTCTCGCGGCAGCCCCCCAGACCCCACGGGCGACCGTTACCGAAGACGGCGCGTCGTTCACGCTGTCGAACGGCATCGTGACGGCTCGGATTCTCAAGAGCAACGGGGACATCCGGTCACTGCAATACCAGGGAACCGAGATCCTCACCGACCGCTCCGGTCACGCCGGCGGATACTGGTCCCATGACACCACTGGCGGTAAGTCGATCGTGACGAAGGTAACGATCGATCCCACCGGCAACAATGGCGAGCGCGCGGAAGTATCCATCAAGGGTGTTTCCGGCGGCGTCAAGATGGGACACGGCCCGGGCGCCGCCGCGGATGGCGATTTTCCAGCCGACATCGAAATCCGCTACACGCTGGGCCGCGGCGATTCGGGCATCTATACCTATTGCATCTTCGAACATCTGCCCGAATACACCGGCGCAACCATGACCGAGGCGCGATTTGCGGCCAAGCTGGCGGACTTCTTCGATTGGATCAGCATTGACGCGCGCCGCAACAAATACTATCCGGAGGAGATTCCCGGCGAGGACAAGTACGTCTACACGGCGGTGCAGTCGGAGAGTCCGGCTTTCGGCTTTTCCTCGACAAAGCGCAATATCGGTTTCTTTTTCATCAACCCGTCCATGGAGTACCTGAGCGGCGGGCCGACCAAGCCGGAGTTCCTCGCCCACCGCGACACCACGGCGGTACAGGCGCCGGTTGTCCTCAACTACTGGCGGTCGAGCCACTACGGCGGAGCAAACGTGACGGTCGGCGCGGGCGAACGCTGGACGAAGGTCATCGGGCCATTCATGCTCTACGTCAACGAAGGTCCCGACCCGTTGGCCATGTGGCGCGAGGCGCAATCGAAGGCCGCCGCCGAAGCGGAAAAATGGCCGTACGGCTGGGCGCATGCTGAAAACTACGCCGGTCCCAGCCAGCGCGGCGCAGTGCGCGGCCGGTTGGCGCTGACGGACCCCTTGCTGAAAGCCTTTCCCGGAAGAGTCATGGTGGGCCTGGCATCCCCCACCTATACGCCGCCCGGGGCGCGGGCGGGCGCGGCGCCGATCACGTGGCAGACGGACGCCAAACACTACGAGTTCTGGGCCTCCAGCAACAACTCCGACGGCAGATTCACGATCCCGAAGGTCAGCCCCGGCGTCTACACGCTCTACGCGTTCGCTGACGGAATCCTGGGCGAGTTCTCCAAAGCGGATGTACGGGTGGGAGAAGGAGAGACCGTGGACCTCGGCGATTTGCAGTGGCAGCCCACCCGGCGCGGACGCCAGATCTGGGAAATCGGCGTTGCGAATCGCACCGGAACCGAGTTTGCGGGCGGCGACCGATTTTTCGAACCGGACATCACGCTGCAGTATCCGAAGATGTTTCCCTCGGACGTCACGTATATCATCGGCGAGAGCCAGCCGGGACGGAACTGGTTCTACGCGCACGTGCCGCACAACGCGGATTCCGGAGCGCGTGTGCAGCCCTTCAGTGGCGTATCCGGTCAGGGACGGCCAACGCCCTACACAGTCCGCTTCCGCATGGACACGTCTCCAAAGGGAACGGCCACGCTGCGGCTGGCCATTTCCGGAACGGGAACACGGTCCCTGCAGGTTTCCGTTAACGGCAGTCCCGCCGGCCAGGTTCAACTCGGACCGGGTGATGGCGTCATCACCCGGCATCAGGCTCAGGGTATCTGGTACGAGCGCGAATTCCCGTTCGACGCTTCGACACTGAAAGCAGGCGACAACACGTTGACGCTGACCGTGCCGGCCGGACCGGTCAATAACGGTGTTATCTACGACTATCTGCGACTGGAGCTGGACGAAGGCCGCCAGTTCCAGTGACCCAATAAAGGAGGTTTCATGTACAGAGCTTTACGGATCGCAGCGTTCGCCGGGGTCGCTTTTCTACTCGCCAGTCCTCCAGGTTTTGCCCAGCGCAAGCCTTGCGAGGAATTGAAGGAGGAGATTGCGAAAAAGATCGAGGCCAACGGAGTCAAGGTGTACACCCTGACGATCGTTCCGGCCGGCGAGGTCAAGGAGTCCGACCAGGTCGTCGGATCCTGCGACGGAGGAACCCAGCGCATCGTCTACAAACGCGGCTAAAGGGAAAGGGCCGCCCGGGGTCCCCGCCTGTTGTAGGGGCGGTCTATGACCGCCCCTGGAGTTTGGACATTTGAGAGCTTTCGACGCAGGCGTATTCCCCGCCTTGGCCAAGGCGGGCGCGGAGCGTGAGCGCGATAGCGCGAAACATGAACGAATGGCCGCGCCATATAGAAAATGGCCCCGTTCCTTGGATAGGCGCGGACGGGGCGGTTCGATAAACATCCGAATGAGACTTCCGCAAATACGACAGAATCTATAAGGTAGTTCCACGAACCGCCCCGTCCGCGGCCATTATGGATGGCTGGCATTTTCTTCATGGCCGCAGACACCCCGCCTTGGCCAAGGCGGGGAATCCGCGTTTCAATAACGTTACTCACACTTCGTGTACGTCAATCTGCTGAAGACGAAGCGGCAGATTCGAGACGTAGACGTGAAATTCACTGGCCCAAGCGGTCGGCAAAAGTCCAAACTCCAGGGGCGGTCTATGAACGCCCAGCGTTTCACGGCGCCTTCCTGTTAGTCCGAGGTTTCCACTCTGAAACGTCGGGCGGTCATAGACCGCCCCTACAGGCAGGCGGGAACCCGCAATGCTCCCGTTGTGTCCAAACTCCAGGAGCGCGGCTCCGCTTCGCTCGGGGACCAATTGGGGTGACATCTCCGGCGGTACGCACTAAGATAACGCCCGAAAACAATCTGACCAACTGGAGGAAATTTCTATGACACGCGCCTTCCTGTCTGTTGTCTTGCTGGCATCGCTGCTGATCATCCCCGCATGCGCTGCGGAAGAGTCGTCCAACACCCCGGAACCGGCGGCTCCAGCGGCAACGGACAAAGCCCCCACGTCGGCTGCCGGAATGTGGTCTGGCGACTGGGGTCCCTCGGAAAGCCATCGGAACGACGTTACCCTGGAACTGAAAATGGACGGCGACCACCTGATGGGTACAGTGAATCCCGGAGAACACGCTGTTGCGCTGACCACAGCGTCTTATGAAGCGGATTCGGGAATGATCAAGATGGAAGCGGACGCCAAGGGCCATAGTGGCGATATGGTTCATTACACGATCGAAGGCAAGGTCGAGGGCGACAGCATGATGGGAACCTGGATGCACGGGGATCAGAAGGGCGACTTCAAACTCACGAAAAAACCCTGAAGCGCGCCGGCCGGTGTTTCCCGACGAACGACCATCAAACGCCCCGCAATGACTGCGGGGCGTTGTTCGTTGGGGGACGCCTCAACGGGGACTGCAATCTGGTCCAATGGGATTCCGACAACTTCGTGAGTCTCCATCCACGACCTGCCGCAGAATTGTAGGAGACTTTCCCCTCGCCCTCTCAGCGCGCCCGAACCGCCTCGCCAACCGTTTCCAGCGGCTCTTTCGTTTCGTGGCCCGAAGCAGGCTCGGCCAGGGTGGGTTTCCGTTTGGCGCCACGAACGAGGAAGCGCAGGATGCGACTGCGCAGGCGCGCATACTCCGGCGAATCGATCAGCTCTTCGCGATGGCGTGGCCTGGGGATGTTCACATCGACCACCTCGGCCAGTTCGGCTTCGGGGCCGTTGGTCATCAGGGCGATGCGATCCGACAGCAAAATGGCTTCATCAACGTCGTGAGTCACCATGAAGACGGTATTCCGGGTGGCCTGCCACATGCGCACGAGTTCTTCCTGAATGGCGACTCGCGTCAGCGCGTCTATTTGCGCAAAGGGCTCGTCCAGGAGCAGGACTTTGGGTTCGACGGCAAAAGCCCGCGCCAGTCCCACCCGCTGACGCATGCCGCCGGACAGGAAAGCCGGTTTCTTCTTCTCGGCTCCGTGCAGGCTCATCATCTCGATGTACCGCTGAGTCCAGTCGTGGATCCTTTCGGAGTTCCAGTCCGGATGCGCCTCGCGGACGGCCACACGCACATTTTCAAATGCGGTCAGCCAGGGCATGAGCGCGAAGTTCTGAAACACGACCATGCGGTCCAGACCGGGCTTTTCGATGGTCTTGCCGTCGAGCACCACGGCCCCTTCGGTCGGCCGTTCGAACCCCGCGATGATGTCGAGCAGCGTGCTCTTGCCGCAGCCCGAGTGGCCGATCATCGAAACGAACTCACCCTCCCGGATATCGAGGCTGACGTCCTTGAAGACGAGGAATGTGCCCCCGCGCTTCGCGCCATTCTCCAGCAAGGGGAACACCTTCGTGACGCGATCGATCTTCAGGAAGGTCATCGGGTCACCATTTCTTGTAGGGCAGGAATTTGCCGTTGTATGTCACGACAACGCGATCGCCCCTGGGATCCTCTTTCTTCTGGATGTCGATTTCGAAGTCGATGGCGCTCATGATGCCGTCCCCGAATTTCTCGTGAATGATGGCCTTCATGGTCGTTCCATAAACCTGCGTGATCTCGTGGAAGCGGTAGATCAGCGGGTCCACGGGAACGGACTGATCCAGAGATCCTTTCATGGGAAATTCCTGAAGGGATTCCGCAATGTTTTCCCCAAGGTCCAGATATTTGGCCAGCGCCGTGGCTTTCGCCGCCGGCATGCTGTTCTGTCCGAAGATGCACGACGTTACCCAGACCTCGTGGCCGCCGACCGCCGCGGCGATCTGCTGAAAGGTCACGTCCTTCTGATTCTTGGCCTCGAGGATCAACTCCGTGGTCTGCGCTCGCGTAAGCCGGGCCGCTTTCATCATCGTCGACATCGAACTCTTCTCCTTTCGTCTGTCTACATTTCAGGGTAGGTCATCAGCTTTGCGAGCTGGCTGAAGGCGGAGTCGAGCACAACGCCGACGGCGCCCACGACGCCAATCGCAAAGATGACGCCTGCGATATTGAGATTGTTCCATTCGATCCAGCTGAGGTAGCCGACGCCCAGCTCACCGAGCAGCATTTCCGCGGGAACAACCGCGACCAGGGCGCTGCCGAACGAGATGCGCAGGCCGGCGATGATGGCGGGCGCGGCGGCCGGCAGGATCACCTTGGAGAGACGCCTCCAGTACGGCATCTCCAGCAGGCTCGCCACGCGAAGGTACTCCTTGCGCATCGAGCTGACGCCGAACGCCGTGTTGGCCATCGTCGGCCACAGCGCAGCCATGAATACGACCAGGATTGCGGTCCAGAAGGGATCCTGCACGGTGTACAGCAGCAGCGGCATCCAGGCCAGAGGGGAAATCGGCTTGAGCGTCTGAATAAACGGATTCAGCGCTTTGAACAGACTGCGATTCAGCCCGATCGCGACACCAATGATGATTGCCACGATCGACGCCGCAACGAAGCCGATCGCAAAGCGCTTCACCGTATACAGGATCAGCAGGCCGATGCCGTGGTCATTGGTTCCCTTCTCCACGAACGCTTCCCCGAGTTCCTCGACGGCTTTCTCATAAACCTTCGACGGCCCCGGAAACCCGCGAACCTTTTCGGGGTTGTAGATGTAGCTACCCGCGTCATCGCGAACGATGTCGCCATTGAATTCCATGGTGAGCAGTTCATCCTCGGTCTTGCCCGACGGATCGAATGAACCGCCCCGGGTCATCACACTCCACGCGAGGAGAAACAGGCCAAAGAAACAAAGCGACATGGCCGGGGGAACGAGTTTCCTGAGCAGCGGATTCATGACGCGTCAGACATTCCGGATCTTGAAGCTGGCCACGTAGTCGTCCGGTTTGGCGGGATCAAACTCCTTGCCCATGATGATGTGCTTCTTGTATGTCGTCCCGTTCTTCTTGTAACCCAGCTGGGCAATCAGATCGTCGCACTTCGCGGCCAGGTAGACCTGTTCGGCGACCTGTTTGTAGTTGAAGGCGGTTTCCACGTGTTTCCAGCGTTTCATCTGCGTCAGGATCCAGATCGCCATGGAATGCCACGGGAACGGATCAAAGTTGATCCGGTCGGGGACGTCGCGGATGTTGCCCAGGCCATCGGCAAACTTTCCGGTCAGCACCTGCTCCAGCACGACAACCGGCTGATTCAGGTAATTCGTGGGGGCAATCGCTTTCGCGATTTCGCGCCGGTTGGCCGGATTCGAAGAGTAGTGGGTCGCGTCCACAATCGCCTTGAACAGGGCCAGGAACGTGTTGGGATACTTCTCCGTGAACTCCCTGGAGATGGCGAACGCGCAGCAGGGATGGCCGTCCCAGATCTCTTTGGTCAGCTTGAAAATGAATCCGACATTCTCGTAGACCGCACGCTGGTTGAACGGATCCGGCGCCAGATATCCATCGACGTTTCCTGCGTTCAGATTCGCGACCATTTCCGGTGGCGGCACCACGCGGATCTGCACATCCTGATCGGGGTGGACTCCACCCTCCGCCAGGTAGTAGCGGAGCAGGTAGTTGTGCATCGAATATTGGAACGGCACACAGAAACGAAATCCTTTCATGTCCTGCGGTCCCTTCACGCCCTTGTGTTTGGTGTGCAGCGTGATGGCCTGGCCGTTGATGTTTTCCACCGCCGGCATGAAGAAAGGAACGGCGGGAGAACCCGCGCCGAGCGTGATCGCCAGCGGCATCGGAGAAAGCATGTGCGCGGCATCGACTTCCTTGTTGACCGCCCAGTCGCGAACCACCGCCCAGCCCGACGCGCGACGGACGGTCGCGTTCAGGCCATGTTTCTTATAGAAGCCCATCGGCTCCGCCATGATGATGGGCGTAGCGCACGTAATGGGAATAAAGCCGATGCTCAGGTCCTTCTTTTCGATGTTCTGGACGGGCTCTGCCGCCATCGCTTTCGCGGTATCCAGAGGGAAAAACGAGGCTACCAGCGCGGCGGCGGCGGTCTTGCCGACACGTTCAATGAATTCGCGCCGCCGGATCGGGTCCGGAAACACGGCGTTCATCACGGCATTTTCGACCATGCGCTCCATCGTGGATTCATAGGATGGGGGGCCGGCCGGCGCCCCTGCCGCGTCAGTCCGAGCGTCCGGGTGATGGGCGTCCGCGTGACCGCAACTGGAACCCGAACACTCCGAGAAGCCGGGCGCGGTCCGGCGATCAGAGTTTGCGCGCGTATCGATTCGATCAGCCATCGTTGTTCTCCTCAGTGTGAAGAGCTCCGCCGTCCGGCGTCGCTGTCAATTGCGCGTGGAAATGCAATCGCGCTGCCAGTTGATGACAAACGGCCGAAACGAGCGCCGCCTCCTTGTCGTTGCAACGAATTAGGCGAGCCACGCGCGCCTGAAGCCGCGCTGCGAGGACTTCAAAAAGGTAAGGCGGCCCGGAGGCCCGTTCCAATTTCGTTGTTTAACGCGCTCCGGCGCCGCGCCCGCCATCTGGTACGCTTGCTAGCCAATGCCTGAAGCGGAAATGCCAATGATTGAATTCCGGCGGGCCGGTTTCAGTCTGCCCGGTGGCCGAACGCTGCTCTCCGAAATCAATCTGCGCATCGAGCGCGGAGAAACCGTCGCGCTTATCGGTCGCAGCGGTTCGGGCAAGACCACGCTCCTCAAACTGATCAACCGGTTACTCGATCCGACCGCAGGAGACGTGCGGGTCGAAGGCCGCTCGACGCTCGACTGGGACCCCATTGCGCTGCGGCGCCGGCTCGGGTACGTGATTCAGGAGACGGGACTATTCCCGCACTTCACCATCGAACGCAATGTCGGGGTGGTACCGCGGCTGGAAGGCTGGCCCGCCGAGCGGATCCAGCAACGCGTGCTGGAAATGATGCAGCTGGTGGGCCTTCCTCCCGGCGAGGTCGCCTCGCGCCGCCCGCACGAGCTTTCCGGCGGCCAGCGCCAGCGGGCCGGGGTGGCGCGGGCGCTGGCCGCCGATCCTCCCATCCTGTTGATGGATGAGCCGTTCGGCGCCCTCGATCCGATCACGCGCGCGGAGCTGCAGCGCGAGTTCAGAAGCCTGGCCACCTCGCTCGGCAAAACGATCGTGTTCGTCACTCACGACATTCGCGAGGCGGTGCGTCTGGGCAGCCGCATTGCGCTGCTCGAGGAAGGACGGCTGGTGGCGGCCCACGCGGCCCGCGACTTCATGAACGCCTCCGATCCGCGGATCCGGCAATTCCTTGCCGCGGCCGGCGACTCCGTTCCCGGAACATCGCCGCCATTTCCCGAAGGACCTGAATAATGGACCTGGTCAACTACCTTCTCCGCAACGGCCATCGGGTGCTCAGTCTCACCCTCGAGCATCTGGAACTGGTGGGCGTCGCCATCGGCGCGGCCACCGCCATCGGCATCCCGCTCGGTGTGGCCGCTGCCCGCCGGCCGGCGCTCAAGCGATGGGCGCTGGGATTTGCCAATGTCATGCAGACGGTTCCGAGTCTGGCCCTGTTCGGCTTCCTGATCCCGGCCACAGGAATCGGCGCGCCAACCGCCATCATCGCCCTGGCTCTTTATGCCCTTCTCCCGATTCTGCGCAACACGTGTGTGGGCATTGCCGGCGTCGACCGCGCCGTCATCGAGGCCGCGCGCGGCATGGGAATGACGCGCCGGCAGATGCTCTGGGAGGTTGAATTGCCACTCGCCATGGGTGTAATCCTCGCCGGCGTTCGCGTTGCCGCCGTCACTTCAGTGGGCGTCGCCACCATCGCGGCGGCGGTCGGCGCCGGCGGCCTGGGAACATTCATCTTTCAGGGACTCACCATGGTCAACAACACGGTGATTCTCGCCGGCGCCGTTCCTGCGGCCATTCTGGCCATCCTGGCCGACCTGGGATTCGGATGGATCGAACGCAGACTCGGCGCCGCGTTTGGGACACTATAGAGATATGAAGACACTACTGGCAGCGCTGATCACGCCCGTGCTCGTTCTCGCCGCATGCGGAGGGAATAAGCCGTCGCATCTTGTCATCGGATCGAAAAACTTCACCGAACAGACGGTCCTCGCCGAACTGCTGGCCCAGCACATCGAGTCGAAGCTCGGTGTTCTGGTGGACCGGCGGGTCAATCTGGGCGGCACGCTGATCTGCCACGAGGCCGTCAAGTCCGGCCAGATCGATCTCTATGTCGAATACACGGGAACCGCGCTGACAGCGGTCCTCCACGAGGAATCGACGACGGACCCCGCCGAAGCGCGGCGGCGCGTCACCGAGGATTACGGCCGGCAGTTCAATCTCGAAGTCACCGAGCCTCTGGGGTTCGACAACTCCTTCGCCATTGTCATTCGCGGCGATGACGCCAGGCGGCTGAACCTCCACTCGCTGAGCGACATCGCCGAGCCCGCCAGACAGTGGCGCGCCGGCTTCGGCTACGAATTCATGGAACGGCCCGACGGTTTTCCGGGCCTGGCTCGCGCCTACAACCTGAAGTTTGCCCGGGACCCGCTGCTGATGGACCTCGGTCTGCTCTACCGCGCCCTCGATGAAAAGCAGGTGGATCTCGTGGCCGGCAACGCGACCGACGGTGTCATTGCGGCGCGAGGCTTCGTCGTGCTGCAGGACGACCAGCGCTATTTCCCGCCATACGAAGCCGTTCCCATCGTGAATCGCGAAGCGCTCCAGCGCTTCCCGGCTCTTCGAGACGCGCTGGCGGCCCTGGCGGGAAAGATCACGGCTGAAGACATGCGGCGCCTCAACTATGCCGTCGACGGCGAACACCGCGACGCGCAGGAGGTCGTCCGAGAGTTTCTCGCCGAGCGGAAGCTGTAAGTGATGAGACGAGAGCGTTTTCCCCACCTGCTTGCAGGGGCGGTCTATGACCGCCCCTGGAGTTTGGAGATTTGAGAGCTTTTCGACGCAGGCGTATTCCCCGCCTTGGCGAAGGCGGGGTGGCCGCGCCATATAGAAAATGGCCCCGTTCCCTGGATAGGCGCGGACGGGGCGGTTCGATAAACATCCGATTGAAACTTGCTGCAAATACGACAAAATCTATAAGGTAGTTCCACGAACCGCCCCGTCTGCGGCCATTATGGAGGCAGGCATTTTCTTTATGGCCGCAGCCTCCCCCGCCTTCGCCAAGGCGGGGAATCCGCGCTTCAATAACGTTACGCACACTTCGTGTACGTCAATCCACTGAGACGAAGCGGCAGATTCGAGACGTAAACGTGAAATTCACTGGCCCGGGTGTCGGCAAAAGGTCCAAACTCCCCAAGGGCGGTCATAGACCGCCCCTACAAGCAGAGGCTCGAGCTAGGAAACGAACCAGCGCGCCTTCCGGCTGAGTTTCGACAGGAGGCCGCGGAACGGATGTCCCTTTAGCGACCGGATGGCCTCGAACGGTTGGTCGCCATTCCAATTTCCATTGTCCCAATCGATCAGGCTCGTCTCCGTTCGCCGAACCGCGGACGGCTGTCCCACAGCGATTTCCCACGACGCGGGTCCGGCCGCATCCCTCACCAGATACCGGACACCGGACGAGAGATGATCGTCCATGACGCCGTAGACGGGCGCATCGTCATGATCCAGGCCCAGCGCGTGACCGAGTTCGTGTTCGATCACGGTCAGCAGATCCATCCGGCCGTCGAGCAACGGACGGCGGGGGTCGTTCGATCCCACCGGTGTGGGATCGATGAACCAGCCATATCCGGCGGCCGTCGCGTCCAGGGTGATCTCGCGACCTGCGGTGAGACCCAGAATGGCGCCGTCCATCTCCACCACAGAGAACGACACGTCCCTGAAGTCGGCTGTGGGATTCACGGCGAGCCAGGCGGCCTCCGCCTGCTCGACAACCGCGGTCAATTGCGCCGCGGTCAATTGCGCCGCCGTCAATTGCGCCGCCGTCAACCCGGCGCCATTCGCGCCCCTGCCTGAGGACGGCGCGTCGGCTAACAGGGCCTTCTCATCGTCGAGGATCGTGACCGTTGCCGTACTTGTCGCGATCGTGGCCCCGGTCGGATTGGACAGGATGACCTTGAATGTCTCATTGGATTCCTTGACCCTGTCGCCGACCACAACGACGTTGATCGTCTGCGTGGTGACGCCGGCCGCAAACGTGAGCGTTCCCGAAGCGCTCTGGTAATCGGACGGCGTTGTGGCCGTGCCGTTCGATGTCGCATAGGAAACCGTTACGGGGAAAGGACTTGCGGCCGACAGGGTCACTGTCACGGCAACGGTCTTGGCGCCGCTGTTTCCTTCGGTGACGGACACATCCGCCACAGACAACCGGGGAAGGTCGTTGTCCGCAATGGTTCCCGTCTGCGATGAAGGGGCGCCGATGAGATACCCGGCGCCCGAGGCAACGGCAAGCTGGACGGTTTCGGCGGTTTCAATCACGGTATCGTCGACCGGCGTCACCGTGATCGTGGCCGACGTCGCGCCGGACGCCAGAGTCAGAGTACTCCCGTTCGCCGCCAGTACGCCGCCCGTCACGCTCAGGGTGTAGTCGGAAATCAGAGTCGCCGTTCCCGCCCAGGACAGGTTGACGACGATGTCTCCCGTGAGATTTGCCGTCCGTGTAATCGCAAACGCGAGAGGATCGCGGTTCTGTTCCGACCCTGTCGCGTCGATGATGGCCACGGAAACCTGCGGCGCGGCGTCATCGTTGAGAATCGTGACGGTGGCGGCCCCTCTGTCGATCACGAGGCCCACCGGATTCGAGAGCAGCACGTTGAAGGTTTCGTCGGACTCCCACAAACTGTCGCCGGCGATCGGAATCATGATGGCGACGGACTGGATGCCCGCGGCAAAAGTTGCGGTTCCGGAAGCGGCGGTATAGTCGATTCCGGCGGAAGCGGAGCCGGCGGTTGTCGTCCAGTTCACGGAGGCGCCGTCCATGACCGGATGGGAAAGGGTCAGAAAGACCGTCGCCATTGTGGAACCACCCGGCGCGCCTTCGAGAACAGAGGCGTTGTTGACCGAGACTGCTGCGGGCGCGAAGGCGGCGTCGTTGGTCAGGATCCCG
>DASUFH010000012.1:0-8685 GCA_036274645.1 Terriglobia bacterium | reverse complement strand
CGCCAACGAGAACCGTCATCTCGGGAGCGGTCAGCGTGAGCAGTTGCGTCTTGTCGACCAGCAACTCTTCGGCCGAAACCGTGTACTTCCCTTTAAGGTAATTGCGGAAGCCATCCGCAATCGGCTCGAGCGCGGCGAACGACTCCACATCCGTCTGTTCCGCGGACGCGTCCATGCGGCCCGGCGTGAAGGGCACGGTCACGTCATAGCCTGCCTTCTTCGCGGCCTGCTCGACGCCGGCGCAACCTCCGAGAACGATCAGGTCCGCCAGCGAAACCTTCTTGCCGCCGGACTGCGCCTTGTTGAATTCGCTCTGGACGGCCTCCAGAGTCTTCAACGCCTGCGCCAGCTGGACCGGTTGGTTCACCTCCCAGTCTTTCTGCGGCGCGAGACGCAGGCGCGCGCCGTTGGCGCCACCGCGTTTGTCGGATCCCCGGAAAGTGGACGCCGCAGTCCACGCGGTGGAAACCAACTGTGGGATCGGCAACCCCGAAGCGAGAATCTTTGCCTTCAGGGACGCGATGTCTTTCTCATCGATCAGCGGGTGATTGACCGCCGGAATGGGATCCTGCCAGAGAAGCTCTTCGGCCGGCACTTCCGGACCCAGATATCGGGCTCGCGGGCCCATGTCGCGATGGGTCAGCTTGAACCACGCGCGGGCAAAAGCGTCCGCGAACTGATCCGGATTTTCGTAGAAGCGCCTCGCGATCTTCTCGTAGGCCGGGTCAAAGCGCAGGGCCAGGTCCGTGGTCAGCATCGTCGGCGCGTGGCGCTTTGAAGACTCGTAAGCATCGGGGATGGCGCTGGCGCCGGCGCCGTTTTTCGGCGTCCACTGATGCGCGCCGGCGGGACTCTTCGTCAGCTCCCATTCGTAGGTGAACAGATTCTCGAAGAAGTTGTTGCTCCACTTCGTCGGCGTTGTAGTCCAGGTGACTTCCAGACCGCTGGTAATCGCGTCGCGTCCTTTGCCCGAGCCGAAGCTGCTCTTCCAGCCAAAGCCCTGTTGCTCGATACCGGCGGCTTCAGGCTCCGGCCCGACATGAGACGCCGGTCCGGCGCCGTGGGTTTTTCCGAATGTATGGCCGCCTGCAATCAGGGCCACCGTTTCTTCGTCATTCATGGCCATGCGAGCAAACGTCTCGCGGATGTCGCGGGCGGCCGCGATCGGATCCGGGTTGCCGTTTGGACCTTCCGGGTTGACGTAGATCAGGCCCATCTGCACAGCCGCCAGCGGATTCTCCAGGTTCCTATCGCCGGAATAGCGCTTGTCGTCGAGCCATTTGCTTTCAGAGCCCCAGTAGACATCCTGTTCGGGTTCCCAGACATCCGCGCGCCCGGCCCCGAAGCCGAAGGTCTTGAAGCCCATCGACTCCAGCGCGACGTTGCCGGCGAGAATCATCAGATCGGCCCAGGAGATTTTCCGTCCGTACTTCTGCTTGATCGGCCAGAGCAGCCGGCGCGCTTTGTCGAGGTTCGCGTTGTCGGGCCAGCTGTTGAGCGGAGCAAAGCGCTGCTGCCCGGATCCGGCGCCGCCGCGGCCGTCGCCGGTACGATAGGTGCCGGCGCTGTGCCAGGCCATGCGGATGAACAAAGGACCGTAATGCCCGAAGTCCGCCGGCCACCAGTCCTGCGAGTCGGTCATCAGGGCGTGAAGGTCCTTCTTCACGGCGTCGAGATCGAGGCTCTTGAACTCCCGGGCATAGTCGAAACTCTCGCCCATCGGATTCGACAACGCGGAATGCTGGTGCAGGATGTCCAGACGCAGCTGGTTGGGCCACCAATCCCGGTTTGCAGCGCCGCCCCCGGCGGTTTGATGGAATGGGCACTTCGCCTCGGTATTCTCTTTACTCATGTTCTCTCCTTTCAATCCTCGGCTTTAAGTATCGATCCGCGGTTCCCGGCGGTCCAAGACAGTGTTTGGATCAGTGTGATAGCTTCGGGTTGTCATGCCGGCGCCACACCCCTTCACGCTGAGACAGCTTCAATACCTGGTGGCGGTAGCGGACCTGCTCAGCTTCCGCAAAGCCGCGGAACGGTGCAACGTGTCGCAACCGGCGCTGAGCGCGCAGCTGGCCGAGCTGGAAGCGGCCCTGGGAGTTCGCGTGTTCGAACGAGATCGGCGGCGCGTCCTGCTCACGCCCGCGGGCGGCGACGTGGTGGAGCGCGCGCGAAGACTGCTGGCCGATGCGGAAGCCCTGACGGAAACGGCTCGGCGGGCGACCGATCCGTTGTCCGGGAAGTTGCGTCTGGGAATTATCCCGACCATCTCACCGTATTTGTTGCATCGCATTGCTCCCGTACTTCGCAAGGAGTTCCCGAAGCTGCGTCCGGTGTGGATCGAAGACAAGACCTCGGCGCTCGCCGCCGCGCTGCAGCGCGGGGATCTGGATGCCGCCATCGTCGCGCTGGAAGCGGACCTCGGCCGCCTGGACACGGCGCCGATCGCCGCCGACCCGTTTGTCCTGGCAACGCCGCAGGGGCATCCGCTCAGCTCAAAGAAGGCAGCCGTGGCTCCCGCGGATCTGCGAGGTGAAGGGGTGCTGCTGCTCGACGACGGTCATTGCTTCCGCGATCAGGCCCTCACGGTGTGCGAAGGCGCCGGCGCCCGCGAACTCGAGTTCCGCGCCACCAACCTCTCGACTCTCGCTCAATTGGTCGCGTCCGGCGCCGGCATCACGCTGTTGCCCCAACTCGCCGTCCCCATCGAGAGCCGCCGCGCTGGGATTCATCTGCGGCGCTTTTCGAAACCCGCGCCTCATCGAACGATCGGTCTGGTCTGGCGCAAAGGCTCGCCGCTGGACGGGGCGCTGAGGAAGATTGCGGGGGTGTTGCGGCAGGAATATCCGGAAACCAGGAGCTCCAGTGATCGCTAGCCCGCTGGTTTTAGCCTCCAGATCGGGCGCGCTGGGAAATCGGCCTAGCCTCTCCGGGCGCGCTGTCAGGCAGAAACGCGAAATACGTTCCCTGCCGGAGGGAATGGCAGTGAGCGTCCTTCGGGGAGGAGGAACGCATGTTCCCGCCGGATCTTGAGAATGTCGCACTCACCGTCGGTGATGATCAGTATCGGCGCATCGCGAGGAAAGTCTGGAGCGTTTTCGAGGAGCTGGATTCCAGGCTGAAGAACTGTCCCCCCCTGACCGCGTAAACGGACACGGCCGGCGATGTCTTCAGCGGGAAGATAGCCTTGATCGTAGGGCAGGGCGTCACAGAACACCAGGCGCACAGCCGGCACATCGCGGGACATCGCATAGCTGGCGATCGCGCCGAGGGCGCGCGCCAGCAGATCCACATGCACGAGACTGATGTTGCCGGCGCTGTTCTTTCGCGCTTTCCACCACATGCTGCCCGACGTGTCGAGGATGACTCCGAATGTCCGGGAATCCAGTGGATACTTTACGACCCAGCTTGGCCGGGGAATATCGGGCGTAACCGACTGGCGGCGGCTCGGCCGCGTAAAGGTCCGTCCGCGTTCGAGCGGTTGAAACCAGTTGTCCAGCCATCGCGCAAGTTCGACATCCCAGGGAATTGCTGGATGCGCGAGCGCGCGAATCTCCTCGACAAGGCCTGCCGGCAGCGTGCCTCGTCCCTGTTCTTCGTGGTAACAGAGTCCTTGTTGCAGCGCCCGCCGGTAGAACTCATCGAGTTCGATGCCCTTGCGCGCGGACCGCCACGCGCCGTCTCCGAGGATGTCGCCAAGGGCTACGCCGCGAAAAGTAAGGTGTTTGCGGTAGCGTCTGAGGTCCGTGACGATGCGGTCATAGATACTTTCCGCCGAGAGTCCCTTGAGTTGCGGATCGAGCAACGCTCCCGATTTCGGAATGGCGCCAACCCCCATTTCGACCAGCCACTGGTTGATCACGAAATCACAGGCCACGTTCCATAAAAAGGCATCGCGGCCCTGACAGCGCGTGTCGTGTTGCAGGGCTGCGTGAAGCATCTCGTGCGCCATGACGAAGACGGTCTCGTCGTGATTCAGACGTTTCGTATTGATGAAAATGCGTTGTGACGCCAGCTCAACAGCTCCGATCTCGATATGACGGCTTGAAAGTTCGGTGGGCGCTTCGACAATGTCGAACGTCGCGGCCAGCGCTCCCAGCAGCGGGTAGTGATTGACGAACCACGCGCGAGCTTTGCCTCCGGGAGTTTCTTTCCGTTTTTCGGCAATCACGCCCCCCGCTTTTTCGATCGTGGTGGTGACCGCATCTTGCAAGGCTTCGGCAAACCGCTCCGGCCAATTGGTCGGCCTGTGAGGGATCCATCGCGGACGAACGGCGCCATGCGCGAACCACAAATCCGGTACCGTCGGGCCGCCGACGCTCAATCCTTTCACGTCCTCGGGAATGCCGCGATTGCAGAAATCCTGGTAGAGCGTTTCCTCCGGCCGGGCTGGGATCGAGCCCGGCTGGATCAGCATTTCGAGCGGGGCGCGGCCCAGCTTGATCCCTTCCAGAAATCGCGTGACACAGGCGCACGCCGCCGCATTCCACTCGGACGGCCGCGCGCGAACCTTGAAATGATCCAGGCCGAGATGGAGCTGACAGTGAGCGATCACATACGCCCATTCCTCGGGCGCCGCCCGGCGGGTCGGGTGAACATGAATCTCACCGGTATCCACGACAATGGCCCATCCGCTGTCCGGGCAGTAGTTTTTCTCGGCTCTTGATCGAGGCTTTCGCAGGATGCTGGACTCGAGCTGCCCGAAGAGCGGATGGCCGGCCAGTATTGCGAGCCCCGCGTTGAACGCTTCTGTCGCCGGATCGTTCGCCTTGTTGCTCACGAATCCTTTTCTTTCACAAGTCGGGGCAGATCGCGAACCAGATCGAGCAGGAACCAGTTCGGGAGCTGCTCGTCGTCGCTTTTGGCGGCCACCATCTGCGCCATCTCCATGCTGAGCGCGGCCAGTTCACGCATCAGCGCCTTGGAGCGATGCGCCAGGTCCTTCTGGTCCGATCCCATCGCTTCACGTTCGGCGGGCAGTTCCTTGATGAGGCGGGCTCGCAGCGACTGTGCCAGGAAATAGAGGAGATCGCGGTCCTCCGGCTTGTCGGGCCACCGGACTTCTCCCTTCAGAATCGCGGCGAGTTTGAATTTTCCGCGGAGCTGCTTCATGTACGCCGTGAACTGACCCGCGTGATGCGGTGAGAGACATCCGAAGGCGATCACACGCAGTTCCTCGTCGCTGATGCTGTCGCCGTACTCGTGCAGCGCATCCGACAGCATGTGCCACGAGCGCGGTGTCGAAAACGGCTCTTCGTGTTTCGGAGGAGCGACCCACACATGGTCCGGCCTGAGACGGATGTACTCCAGAACCATGGAATGGATTCCGGCCGTCTCCGCCCACGCCAGCCAGTCGCGCGCCGCGACGGAGAGGTGCACATGAACCAGCCGGTTCAACAACGCCGAAGACATCGGCTTCACGATCGCGCTGTCCTGGGTGCGATTGCCGGCGCCAATCACGATGGAGCCTTTCGGCATGCGGTAGTCGCCCACCCGCCTCTCGTGAATGAGGCTGTAGAAAGACTTCATGACCTCCTGGGAGCACGCGTTCAGTTCGTCGAGAAAAAGGCAATACGGCTCGCTCCGCGCGATCATGGCGGGTGGGCAAAAGCGGCTCTTTCCTTCAATGATCTGTGGGACGCCGATGATGTCTTCCGGCGCAAGCTGACTTCCCAGCAGCGACACGCACGGCAGTCCCGCGCCGGAAGCGAACTGCTCGACGAGCGAACTCTTCCCGATACCCGGAGGTCCCCAGATAAAGACCGGGCGGGAGGTCGCCACACGCAACAGAAAATCGGAAAGCTGGCGCTGAGTCAGGGTGACTGGCGAATTCATAAACAGCCGAGAATAGAAGGGATGCCATGAACTTGGCAATAGCGCTCGACCCGTTCCTGTGGTTCAATCGGGCAGGAACATGAAACTCGCTGCACAGATGAGCATCGTGCTCATCATTCTTGCAGGCGCCTCAGGCTACGCTGTTTCCCCTCCTGAAGAAATCCTCCCCGGCAACGACCCACGCAACGTCGTCGAATTCTATGGTCTTGCCTTCCAGGCAGCGACGGTTCCTTCCGAGCCTGGGTACGTGCAGTTTCACATCGTCATCAACGGAGGCCGGACCGACGGCAAGCCCATCGAGCGAAGTTTGCGTTTGACCAGGGTCGGCGACGGATCCTTCCCAGCGGTTCCAACCTTCAAACCCTATCCCGATGCTCCAAAGGTCAAGAGCGGTCGATCCGGCACAATCGTTACGGTCGACTTTACGGCGCCAGGGAAGGTGGCCAATGACGCGAACCTGGCGCTTTACTTCAAAGCTTGTTTTACAGAGTGCGATGAATTCTACGCGCGCCTCGCAAAGTTTGTGTTCATGCCTCCTGCGCCGGTGAGACCCGCTTTTGAGAGCGGTCCCACTTCCGGGGCCTGGAAGAAGGTGTTTCCGCCTCCGGGATTCTGCTGCAGTCATGCAACCGGCTTTGTGTTCAAACCGGGAGACTCCACTCCTGATGACCTGGAAGAGTTTGCCGCTTCGAGAGCCCCCTCGCTACGGGTCACTACGACGGCCCTTGCCAACAGTCGTGTGCGATTTCATATCGTCATTGAGGGACGCCAGGACACCGGCGCGCAAGCCGGACGGCTTGAAGAGTCCGTGCGGTTGACGTGGTTGGTCGACGCTCCCGGACGGAGTCTCGTTTCCGATTTCGAACCGTATGCCAGTGGCGCAAGTAAGATCGCAACCAGACGGAAGAACGATATCGTCACAATCGAATTCACCGTGCCCGGGGAACTGATTGATGATCCCAGACTGGCGCTCTCCTTCAGCCCCGGTTATCTTGGAAGCGGCATTGATGATGGCGGCCACTTCCAGTTTTACGCGCCCCTTGCCGCCTTAATGTCGTCTGGCCTGTCCCAGCCGAACCCCAGAATTGAAGGCGAAACCAGGTAGGTGGCAACGTATCGGGGGATGGTTTACCCGGCGGAACTCTTTCACAAGCCTCCCGCGAGGCCGCTCCGATTCAAATCCAGCGCTTCAGAGCCGCCAGGTCATGTGACCCCGTCGATGCGGATTGTTGCGTTATTTCAGCGTGAACGTGTGGAGCGAATTCCCGCACTGAATGCTGACGTACTGCTTTCCGTTTGCCATGTAGGTCACGGGGCCCGCCGAAACCGACGTGGTTCCGAGGCTGGTCTCCCACAGCAGCTTTCCATCGCGGGCATCCAGCGCCACGAACTGTCCATTACGACCGCCAGCGAACACAACGTTGGACTGCGTGGTCAGGACTCCGCTTTCTGTGGAAGGCGCCGACAATCGAAAGGTCCACCGTCGCTCGCCGGTACCTGGATCCAGGGCGATGATGGAACTGAACACCTCTTCATTCGTCGCTCCGCGCCCGGGACCCGTGCCCATGAATCCCTGACCTTCGCGATATACGAGGAGCTGGCCCTTCCGGTAGACGCCGGAACTGTTCTCCCACGCGGGAATGTAGAACAGGCCGGTCACCGGGCTGAAGGAAGGGCTGTACCAATTGGTGCCGCCCTGGTTACCGGGGTATATCAACGTTCCCTGCGCGGTTGGCAGACTCTCCGGTGGGCGGATGGGCCGGCCTTTGGCGTCGAATCCGCTGTACCAGTTCGTCTTGATGAAGGACTTGCCCAGGAGGAATTCTCCGGTTGCGCGGTCGAGCACGTAAAACACGCCGTTCCGATTGGCGAGCATCAACACCTTGCGGGGCGTTCCGCGGAACGTGATATCGGCCAGCACCGGAACCTGGGTGGAGTCCCAATCGAACTCGTCATGGGGAGAGAACTGGTAGTGCCACCGCAGCTTTCCCGTATCGGCGTCGAGCGCAATCACCGATGCGCTGTACAGGTTATCGCCCATCCGGTTATCGCCGTTGTAGTCCGGACCTGGATTTCCAGTGCCCCAATAGGTCAGATTCGTTCCCGGATCATAGGTCCCCGTTGTCCAGATGGGGGCGCCGCCGTGCAGGTAGGAGTCATTCGGCTTGCCGTCGGGTCCCTGCCAGGTTTCGTTACCGGGCTCCCCCGGTCCAGGCACGGTATAGAAACGCCAGACCTCCTTGCCGGTGTTCACGTTGAAGGCGGCCACGAACCCGCGAATCCCGTACTCGCCGCCGGCGGGGCCAAGGATCAGTTTGTCCTTAACCACGATCGGCGCGACAGTGAATGAAAATTGCAGCCTGTGGTCCGCAACGGAAGTCTTCCAC
This sequence comes from Terriglobia bacterium, assembly GCA_036274645.1. GTDB lineage: Bacteria > Acidobacteriota > Terriglobia > 20CM-2-55-15 > 20CM-2-55-15 > DASUFH01. The sequence goes on along the minus strand of DASUFH010000012.1, from coordinate 466 downwards.
AGCTCCTTGCCCGTCTTTGCGTCGAGCGCGATCAGTTTGGAATCGAGAGCGGCAAGAAACAGTTTGTCGCCGAGAATCGCCAGGCCACGCGACAACTTCCAGGGAGTGCTGACACCGTCTTCGGGACGATGCGAGTATTGCCAGATTGTTTCGCCAGTCGCGGCATCCAGCGCAAACACATCGTTGGGGCTCTGGACGGTATACAGGACCCCATCGACAACCAGCGGAGTCACCTCATGTTTCTGGCGAGAGGTCGACTGGACAGTCCAACTCAACTTGAGTTCCCGGGCATTCTCCGTGTTGATTTGAGTCAGCGGACTATGACGCTGGCCGTCGAGGCCGCCGGAGTAGGTCAACCAGTTCTGCGGCTCGTCATCGCCGCGCAGGATCCGCTCGAAAGGAACGGGTTTCACGGGCGCCTCACGGCTTGAACCTCCCCGCTCCCCCTGAGCCCACAACGGCGCAG
>DASUFH010000011.1:0-5303 GCA_036274645.1 Terriglobia bacterium | reverse complement strand
GCGCCGTGTTGGCGACTTCGACAGCGACGGCAGGTCGGACATCATATGGGGCCATATCGACGGCAGCGCCGCAGTCTGGCTGATGAACGGCGCCGTTGTCGGCGGCGCGGGCGGTCTCGTCAGTCCGGCCTCCGGCTGGAGTCCAACTCCGTAACACCTCGGGCCCGGGCTTTTCCCGTGATTACATCGCCGGCATCCCGGAGAAGGGGTTCGATACGTCGGCGCGGATCATGCTCCCGCGATGACCAATCCGCAAGGAGCGCTACGACGGATTGCCTTGCAGGCGTTCCCGCGACACCAGTTCCCTCCCGTTCACCTTCAGTCTTCGATATCCGGACGCGGCCCGGTTGGGTTATAAGGACGGGCATGCGTGATGTAAAAGCAGCATTGCGTCTGGGTCGAGTCAAAGGCATCGAGGTTTTCGTCCACTGGTCGTGGTTTGTTGTCGCGATCTACGAGCTTTCGGCGCGACGAACGGACTACTCGTCTCTGATGTGGAACGCGTTCGAGTATCTCGCGCTTTTTGCCATCGTGACTCTGCATGAGTTCGGGCATGCCCTGGCCTGCCTCAGCACAGGCGGACGAGCGAACCGCATCATGCTGTGGCCACTTGGAGGAGTAGCCTATGTTTCCCCACCCCCACGGCCAGGCGCGCTGCTCTGGAGCATTGCTGCCGGTCCCCTGGTCAACGCGGTATTGATTCCCATCGCCGGCGTTCTGGTGTGGCTCAGTTCCTCTTCGGGTTTTGCCGCAGCGTCTCCCAACGCCCACATGTTCCTGCGCGGTCTCATGTTCATGAACATCGGGCTCTTTGTCTTCAACATGCTGCCGATCTACCCGCTCGATGGCGGACAGATCCTGCGATCGTTGTTGTGGTTTGTGATCGGGCGCGCACGAAGCCTGATGGTGACGTCGCTCCTCGGATTTCTGGGCGTTGGGGCTCTGATCCTGCTGGCTCTCGTGGCCGGACTGGCGACAGGATCATCGGGAGGAGCCCTGTGGTTGTTCCTGATTGCCCTGTTTGCGGGAATGCAATGCCTGAACGGATTTCGGGCGTCCCAAAGCCTGCAACGTCTCGCGGCAGTCCCACGCCGCCCTCAATACCAGTGTCCGACATGCCAGACCGCGCCACCGTCAGGAGCCTACTGGCGGTGTGGCTCCTGCGGCAAAGGGTTTGATCCATTCATGCCACGGCAGTCGCGAGCCACGGGCTTCGGCCTGGGCCTGGGCCTTCCACGCGACACTCCGACGGTTCATGGACCACTGGATCAGGCAGCGCCGTGTATGGAATGTGGCGCGCGATCGCCGGAAACGGACTGCGTGGATTGTGGCGCCTACCATCCCTTTAACGATTGGCGCCGGGGCGAACCGGTGGGCGCCGCGCCCGCTACCGGCCCGGCGCCGCCGGTGGGGTTTGCGACGGGCGTGGCCGTGGCGCCGGCGGCGCCTGCGCCGCGCATGGCGCCTGCGCCGTCGGTCGCGACGGCGGTGTTTGGTGTCATCGCGATCGGACTGGCTGTGGTATCGGCGCTGTTTGCCCTGCTCTTTTTCATTGTTTCGGCGCAGCAGAGCGCCGACGCCCCCCGGGTTCAGGCGGCAATCGACAGGCTCTGGCTGACGGCCGGAACCAGAGTGCCCGGCCAGGGGAACGTGTTTCTGTCCAAAGCGGGCGTCTATCAGGTCTATCTCGAAACGAACGACGACGATGAGTCCAAAGGCAGCGCGCTCGATATTGGCGTCGCCGATTCCAACGCGCGACCCGTCACAGTGAATCCGCCGGAGTTGGAAAGTTTCCATCGGGGCAGCCGCGAACTCCTGCCGAAAGGATCGTTTTTCGTTTCCACGCCCGGCCTCTACGTCTTCCGGGTCACGACGCCTTATCGCGGCTCAGACGATGCGCGCATCAAGATCGGGCCGGCGGCCGGTTTCGCCAGAGACTTGCTCGCGGGAATTGGCTGGGCGATGACGTTTGCCGCCACCGTCCTTGCGCTGGCGCTCGCGGCAGCGGGAGTCTTATTGTTGCGGCGCTACTGGAAACGCCGCGGCGTGTACAAACTTTCAATGCGCTCTGGCCTTTCCACATAAAGAAATCCGGGGACACCTCCGAATTTGCGTAAAGACTTCTCAAGGGGAATTTTTCCTCAAAGAGCCGGAAGGGTGTATCGTCAGTCCGCCCCATTTCGAGGAATGCGATGCCCGGAAGCGCTCCCCAAACGCTGGATGTTCTGATTCAGAAGATGCGCAACGGCGATGAAGTCGCCGCCGAACGTGTCTTCGCCCTGCTGTATTCCGACCTGCGCCGCAAGGCCGCGTACTACATGCGGAAGGAAGCGCCGGGCCACACCCTCCAGCCGACCGCTCTGGTGCACGAAGCCTATCTGAAACTCTTCGCGGGAAAATCCATGGACTGGCAGGACCGGGCGCATCTGCTGGCCGGCGCCGCGCGCCAGATGCGGCTGATCCTCGTCGACCAGGCGCGACGGCGAAAAGCGCTCAAGCGCGCCGATCCGGCCATGGAGCTGGCGCTGCAGTCGGAGCCGGCCCGACGCGGCCAGCAGTTCGAAAACGTGCTCATCGTCAACGAAGCGCTCGAAGACCTGGAAGGCCCCTTTCCGCGCGCCGCGCGAGTCGTCGAACTGAAAACATTCGGCAGCCTGACCGAGCCTGAAATTGCGCGCGCCCTGGGGATTTCGGTCTCCACCGTCAAGAAGGACTGGACGTTCGCAAGCGCCTGGCTTCGACGACGCCTGCGCCAGACGGATCATTCCGGAAACGCCTGAAGCGCCTACTCGACGGGCGCCCCATTGATGCTGCGCAGCCACGGAACACCAAGACGGCCCGGGCCGATCACAATCGGAATGGTTGCGCCATCCTGTGTCGCGCGAAACACGTCCCACGAAACCCGGAATGCGCCCGAAATCGGCAACGGCGTTGAGGCGTCCGTCAGTTCAACCGTGTAGGATCCGCTCTTCCCTGCTCCCGTCCCGGCGCGCTTCGCTACGGTTGCGTAAACGGTGGTCTGCCGGAAATCCAGACCGCGATTCATGTCCGCAACGAGCGCTATGCCGAATATCGGGACCGCCAACATCGCGATGAGGGCCGACTCCTTCAACACGCTGTGCGTGCGGGAGGAGCGCCGTAAAATCGCCAGGCTGAAAAGAAACCATGCCGCCAGAGCCAGCAGACCGGCCAGCAGGCCGTCGCGGATCAAACGCGATTGATCGATGTGAACGGTGACATCGATGGAACTCACCAGCCAGCCAATCGCGTAAGCCGCCATCGCCCAGACCGACGCGCGTACGACCCGGGAACGACCGGAGCGCCAACCATCCGCCATGCCGCGCGGAAAACGGGCGAGTGACTCGATGAGAACCTCCCGCGTTTGCCCCAACACCGCCAGGCCCTCCTCACGATGCTCCCGCCGGGCCTCGACGTAGAGCAGACGGCCGTCGGATCGGACCCGCTCAATCCCACGCTCGAAACACTCCAGAATCGCGCGTCGCAGTGGAGCGCTTTCGCGCAGCGCCGCAAGCGCCGCGCCGTCTTCCGACTCGATGTAAACCCGCCCGTCGAACCCGGCGTCGCCGGTTTGAAACTCACGACTCAACCCGATGGCCTTCGCCAACCGATCGAGAAAACCCTCGCGCCGGAGCGTAAAGGCGACATCTCGGGCGAACGGGATTCCCACGCGATAGCGACCGGCCCCCCACACATTCCAGCGCGAAAACCGCTCCGCATATGCCGCGCCGGTTTGCAGCCGCGGCAGCCACGGATCCCGGACAAGGTAGCCCAACACAAAAGCCAGCGCCGCGAAACCCAGATGGGCCATGATCTGCGCCCAGACCGCAAGGCTGACCGGCCAACGCGGCGCATTGGAACGGGCGTTGTTCAAAACGCCACCGAGTTGACCGAATCCACGGCTACTTCCGAAGCCCCGCCGCCCCGGAAAAAAGTAACTGGCTCGTAAACGCCCCGCTTCGAAGTCCTCGATTGTCGCCAGGATCGGCGCGAATTGAACCGACGAGCCCCCGTTCCCATAGTAGGGAATCCACCGGATGAACGCGCTCGATCGCTCCAGCGGCAGAGCGGCCGCGTTGCCGTAAAAAGCGGTTGCCCCACCGTTCAAATTGCCCTGCCAGTCCCCACCCTGAAACAGATATCCCTCCACATTCGAGAGATAGAACGCCGAGACGACCGCGTTGTGATCCCTCAGGTACTGCCCCACCGCGCGGATGGCCCTGGGCCCGCCGAAATCACCGGTCAATGGAACAATCAGGTTTCGCAGTTCCAGATCCCGGACGAAACGATAGCTCTCCTCACTCGCCAGATAACTCCATTCCCGGCCGGCATCGTCGGTTTCGGTCATGAGCGTGGCGTAGCTCGGAGTATTTCCCATCCTTCCCCCGGAAATACCGCCCCGCGAGTTGTAGTTCATGAGCGGGCCAAAATCGCGAAAGGCCGCGTAGACATGGGCGATGTTCGCGCGGTCTTCTTCCGTTAACGGGAACCCGCGCTTCACGGTCAACTGTCCGTCAATGTCCTTGAGGTTCTTCTCAAACAACGCGTCGTCCGGCGCGCTGTCGCGAAACGCGTCGAACAAGTCCGTCGCGGAGGGGTTGACCGGCAATCGCGGCGGAAGGCGGCGTGAAAAAAGACGCGAAACAAAAGCGGCGCGGTCCTCCGACAACTCGAAGACGGCCTTGTACATCAGATGCTCGAGCACGTTCTGATACCGGATATCGAAGATGAACGCGATGCGGGGTCGGAGCGCGGCAATGTACGTGAAGTTCTGTTCCGGCCCCACTCCGAGATACGCGCCGCCCGGCGGCGCTGTCCGCTTCAACTCCACCATGATTCCCGGAAAGTCGGTTTCGTTCGATAACAGATTCTCAAATTGAAATGCCCCGCCGGGTTCCGAGAGCGTCGTCATGAGATTTCGGAATTCCCGATTCGACAGACGCTCCGGCAGCGTGTCGGGCACGCGCGGTTCTGCAGCCCACGACCGGATGCCCGTGGCAACGATCAGAAGCGGAACGAGCAGGAGAAGCGCGCGGCGGGATGGCGGAGCAGGATGCAGGTCCTGACACTGACGGCGATAGATGGAGGACCTTCTTCGCACGACGTCTATTATACCGGCCAGAGTCCTCCGGGTCCCCGTCTGCCTGATCGGGTCGGGACCGTGAGATTGCGCTCACGGTCCCTCCCACACCACCGGACGTGCGGTTTTCCGCATCCGGCGGTTGAACCTACCGGCTCGGGACCGGCAAGTCTGATGGAACCCAGAAGCCGTAGCGGCGGAGAGT
>DASUFH010000010.1:0-2321 GCA_036274645.1 Terriglobia bacterium | reverse complement strand
TTGCCGCACGTGTTCGACCGCTTCTGGCGCGCCGGGCCCGCCGACAGAAAGAGCCTCGGCCTCGGACTGGCCATTGTCAAAGGCATCGTCCAGGCGCACCACGGCCAGGTATGGGCGGAAAGTGAAATCGGCAAAGGCAGCAGGTTCTATTTTGCGATTCCGGAAGACCACGCCAGTTCCCGCCTCAATGTGGCGTGACGATCAGGAAGTAGCGCTCCCATGGCTCCCACCATGCGGGCCACAGAAACCGCTGCGCATCCCGGCGCGAAACCGCTCACGCTCTTCCGGCGTCATCTTCTCCCACCGTCGCATCATGCGCCGGCGCCACATCATGCCGGGAAATCCACCACCGGCCCACCGGCCACGAAATCCACCGAGAAGCAACCGGCTCAACAGCATCAGGCCCAGGGCCTGAGCAAATGTAATCGTCTTCGCTCCGAGCAGGTCCGGCAGGAGCCAGTTCCACAGGCTCATCACGACCAGGCCGGACAGAAGGAAGAGCGCGGGCATCAGCAATATGAACCAGAGAAATCGCCTGTGTCTCATCGATTCAGGAGCCGCCCACGCTCACGATGGAATGTCGCGAGGATCCTGCGATCCTGCTCGGCGGCGTTCCAGTTCTGGATTCGGTTGAGCGCGTCTGCCATTCAATGTGAAGACGGATGGGAAACGAAAATATTGTGGGTCCGGCATGAATTTGGCGTGATTCGGAGCTGGCCCAAATTCATTGTGGGCGGTCATAGACGTCATAAACCGCCCCGGCAGGCAGACGAAGACTAGAGGCGCATCTGGTCGGCGCCGACGATAACTTCGCCCCTGAACACCTTCTTCAGCTCCGTGGTGAGGGCATCGGTATTTCCTCCGCGCTGGACTCCCACCTGATGGCTGAGCACCACGGTTTTGACCTTGGCCGCGGCGGCCATCTTACCGACTTCCTCCGGAGTGGAGTGCGTTTCGCGCACATGCCGGCCGATGCTCTCGGTATTGCTGTTGTTGGCGTTACCGCTGGCGTTACCGCTGGCGTTACCGTTGTTGGCGTTATTGTTGTTGGCGTTCTGGGCCGCGCCGCGCCCGTTGGCATTCTGTCGATTCGCGTTCCCGAGAACTTCGCAAACGAACAGGTCCGCGCCGCGCGCGAGTTCAATGAGGTTTTCGGAATACGTCGTATCCCCGGAAAACACGATGGAGCGGGTTGCCGTATTGAATCGGTAACAGAACGAGCGATAGGGCATCTTCTCCTTGGCGCGTTCCGGAAAATGGGCGTTCTCGATGGCCTGTACCGTCACGCGGTCATCCTTGAAGACCTCGGTGATCTTTGTCGCGACGAGATCGCGCCCGTGAAAGATGCTTTTGGGATCAACGGTACGGCCCTCGTCAACTTTGCGGATTTCGACATTGGCCCTGGAAAACGCAATCGCGGCATCGACCATTGCCGCCGTGCCGTAGGGTCCATAAATTGTGGCCGCGCCGGGATTCTGCGTTCCGGTCCATTTAAGCGCGAGCAGGGCTGCGATATCGGCGGTGTGGTCATCGTGCAGGTGGGTGATGAACACGTTCGACAGACCTCCCAGAGTCAGACCGGCCTGAACGATGCCCTTGAGGGCGCCATATCCCAGGTCGACAACGTAGGGCCGGCCATCGACGAGCACCACATTCGACGCCTGAATCCGGGTCGCGGAGACTCCGGGACCGCCCTGTGTGCCGATCAGGATCAACTCTGTTCCGGTTTGCTGGGCCGCCTGTCCTCGCTGGCCTCTGGCGCCCTGTCCCCTTTGACCACCCGCGCCCTGTCCTCTCTGGGCGCCGGCCCCCTGGCCTCTTTGTCCACCGCGCGCCTGCGCAAAGGCCGGCGCCGCCCAGGCCAGCGCCGCCGCATACTTCAGCCAATCGCGGCGACTCCAGGAACCCAGCCCATTTCCAGTGCTCTTCACGGAACCCTCCCCGGGGAACGACACCCTGATGTTAATAGGACGTTAAAAACTGGCGCGTGGAGTATACCCTCGTCATCGGAGATCTGCGACAGATTCGTCTCCGGTCTATGTCGGCCGGGACAGGGTTTATGACGGCCCGTGCGTGAAATCAGGAGAAGCGTGAGCAACGTCACGGAGGCGCGCCCGACGTTTACAGAAAGATCATCCCGAAACGCTGGGCGGTCATAGACCGCCCCTACAAGCAGGCGGGGACTCCCCGTTGGCGTCCCCTCGTTGTCCGTTGTGCGCTGGCTGTTGTCCGCTGTGTAATGAACCTGGCTAACCGTCCAATGACCCACTGGCCTACTGGTCGATGGACCAATGGGTCAGTGGATCAGAGCGGCAGGCTCA
>DASUFH010000009.1:0-6878 GCA_036274645.1 Terriglobia bacterium | reverse complement strand
GCCCCTGGAGTTTGGACTTTTGCCGACAGCTTGGGCCAGTGAATTTCACGTCTACGTCTCGAATCTGCCGCTTCGTCTTCAGCAGATTGACGTACACGAAGTGTGAGTAACGTTATTGAAACGCGGATTCCCCGCCTTGGCCAAGGCGCGGTGTCTGCGGCCATGAAGAAAATGCCAGCCATCCATAATGGCCGCGGACGGGGCGGTTCGTGGAACTACCCTATAGATTCTGTCGTATTTGCGGAAGTCTCATTCGGATGTTTATCGAACCGCCCCGTCCGCGCCTATCCAAGGAACGGGGCCATTTTCTATATGGCGCGGCCACCCCGCCTTGGCCAAGGCGGGGAATACGCCTGCGTCGAAAGCTCAAATGTCCAAACTCCAGGGACGGCCTATGACAACCCAGCGTTTCAGGGCGCCTTTCTGTTAAATCAGAGAATTTCCACTCCGAAACGTCGGGCGGTCATAGACCGCCCCTACAGGCAGGCGGGGCCCAGATGTCTCTTTTGTGTAAGGCGGGAATGCCCGCGGCAGATCAGAAGGTGCGGTAGTTGGTGAATTGCAACTCGAGACCGAAGTCTCCCTGACGTAACAGTTGAATGGCTTCCTGCAACAGGTCGCGGCTTTTGCCGCTGACTCTGACGAGATCGCCCTGGATGGACGCCTGAACCTTGATCTTGCTGTCCTTGAGGGTCCGGACGATCTCCTTGCATTTCTCAACCGAGATGCCGGACTGGATCGTGATTTCCTGGCGGACGGTTCCACCCGCTGCGGCGACATTCGGACCGTAGACAAAGTTCTTGAGCGGAACCTTCCGCTTGGCCAGTTTCTGCTGCAGCACGTCGACCACGGCTTTCAGCTTGAAATCGTCCGAGCTCGTCACGATGATCTTCTTGTCCTTTTCGCGAAGTTCGATCTCGGATTTCGTATTCTTGAGATCGAACCGCGTCTGGATTTCCTTCGTGGCCTGCTGGACCGCGTTGAGTGTTTCCGGCATATCGACAATGGATACGACATCGAAACTGTTATCTGGCATAGCGCTCCAGTATAGGGGACACGGCCTTTCATAAGCCATGACGTTGAAGGGTTTTCTAGGACTGCGCTGTCCGGTGTGCGAACGCGCCAGGGTGTTCCGCGGGTACTTCGACACGCCCGAAAAATGTCCCGAATGCGGCTACTTCTTCATGCGGGAAACCGGGTACTTCCTGCCCCACACGCCGATCGGCTACATCTTTACGGTCGGCGTTTCGCTGGCGGTGTGGTTACTGCTGGAATATGGATTCGGCGTCCGGTCTTCCGCGGCCATTATCGGCGCCATGATCGCCGCGGGCGCCGGCTTCGGCATCTGGTTTGCGCGTTACGCGAAGATGATCTGGCTGGCGATCGACCTGAGGTTGCATCCGCCCACGCAGGAGGACTTTCTCCCCCGCGGGCGGCAAACGAACAGGGACGCTAGCGGCCGCCGATGACTCCGTCGAGCGGGGATGACGCGGACGCATACAGACGCCGGGGGATGCGGCCCGACGTATAGGCGATGCGGCCGGCCCTGACGGCCAGATTCATCGCTTCGGCCATGGCGCCCGGGTCACGCGAGCCGGCAATCGCGGTATTCATCAGCACGGCGTCGGCGCCCAGTTCCATGGCGAGCGCGGCGTCGGACGCGGTTCCGACTCCGGCGTCCACAATGAGTGGAACCTCGGTGATCATTTCCCGGAGGATCCGGAAGCCCGTCGTATTCTGCATGCCCAGCCCGGAGCCGATCGGCGCTCCCAGCGGCATGATCGCCGCAGCGCCCGCTTCAATCAGGCGGCGAGCCACGATGAGGTCGTCATTGGTGTACGGCAAGACGACAAATCCTTCCTTGACGAGAACACGCGTCGCTTCGATCAGCGCGGCAGTATCGGGAAACAGCGTCTTTTCATCGCCGATGACTTCAAGCTTCACCCAGTTCGACAGACCGGCCTCGCGCCCCAGCCGGGCGGTGCGAATGGCGTCATCCGCGGTATAGCAGGCGGCGGTATTGGGCAGGATCGCGATCTTCGAACGATCAATGTAATCGAGCAGCGATTCCCCGCGCGGCGCATTGAGATCGATGCGGCGCACCGCCACCGTCACCATGTCGGTTCCGGACCGGACATGGGCCTCGCGCATCACCTCATGGCTGGGATATTTGCCCGTTCCGACGATCAGGCGGGACTGGAACGCCCGGCCGGCAATGGTCAGCGTATCGGCCGCCGGCGCGCCGCCTCCCACAAAGTGCACGACTTCCAGTTCGTCTCCCGTCGCCACGGCGACGGTGGGCCAATCGCTTTTCGGAACAATCCGGCGATTGCGTTCCACGGCAACGCGATCCAGAGGCAAGTCCAGGTACTGAAGAAGCTGGTCCAGACGCAGCGCATCGGGTACGGTTCGGGTCTCTCCGTTGAGTCGAATCTCCATAGGCATGACCGCTGATGTTAGCACGTGATGCTGCGCCCGATGTAGGGGCGGTCTATGACTGCCCACCCCTCCTGTCCCCCCTCGTTGTCCGCTGTGCGCTGGCTGTTGTCCGCTGTGCCTTTGAACCTGGCTAAACGGCCCAATGACCACTGGCTTACTGCGCCCTGAAACTCCGGGCGGTCATAGTTGGCCATGTTCCGGGCAACACCCGCAAGGATGGAACAATCCGCGTTAAGTCCCTTAGATGCGTTTTGTTTCTTTTAGACCGCCCCAACAAGCAGACGGGGCGATGTCAGGGGCAGCCTTCAACGCCGGCCGTCATACCATATCGCGCAGTTCTCCCGCTCGCGAATGGCCCGGCCGCGTCCCCAGGCAAGGCGCAAAAGAAACCGCACGTGCTCGCCACGGCTATAGAGCCGCAGTTTGCGCGCCGAAGTAAGCAGTGGACTCCGGTGGAGGATCGTCAACCGGCGGCCCTCGGTTTTCGCGAGTTCCTTCAGACGCCGGCTCAGGTCGATCTCCTCGGAGACAAAATGTTCGTGGCTGAATCCGCCAACGGCGCGGAACGCCGCGGCATCGCAGAAAATGAATGATCCGGCAAACCAGCGATTCACCCGGCTGGTCAGATTCCACAGCGCGATCATCAGCAGCGCGCCAGGCGCCCGGGTATCCATTTGCACGGTCGATCCGCCCGCAATATGACGTCCGGAAAGAACCGCCGCGGCCACATCGTCGAACAGCTCGGCGGAGGGGTGGGAATCCGCGTCCACAAACACCAGCCAGTCGCCCGAAGCGGCGGACGCTCCCCGATTGCGCGCCCGCCCGATCTGGTTGACCGGTTCGAAAACGACGGACGCGCCATGATCCAGCGCGATCTCCGCTGTGCGATCCGTGGAATTGTTGTCGCAGACAATCGTTTCGACGGACCATCCCCGCCGCCGAAACGATTCCGCCGCGCGTTCAACGCTGGCCAGGGTTGCGCCCAGCAGTTTTTCTTCGTTGAACGCGGGAATAACGATGGAAATCTTCATCAGCCTCTATTCATCGATCTCTATTCATCGGTCACGCAGCCGAGACTGGCGCTCTTCACGGTCCGGATGTATTTGGCCAGTGTGCCGCGACTGGACTTGTAAGGCGGCATCCGGAACGCCTCGCGGCGTTTCGCCAGTTCTTCGGTCGACAAATCCACCATCAGCGTGTTCTTCTCGGCATCGATGGTGATCTGGTCGCCCGAACGGATCAGCCCGATCGGTCCGCCCTCCTGGGCCTCGGGGGTGATGTGCCCGACGAGGAAACCATGAGATCCACCGGAGAAGCGCCCGTCGGTGATCAGCGCCACGTCCTTGCCCAGTCCCGCTCCCATCACCGCCGATGTGGGCGTCAACATCTCAGGCATACCTGGCCCGCCCTTCGGGCCCTCATACCGTATGACGATCACCTCGCCCTTTCGGATCTTTCCCTCTTCCAGCGCGCGCAGCATGTCCTCTTCGGAATCGAACACGTTGGCGGGTCCGGAAAAGCGCAGTCCCTCTTTGCCGGTGATTTTGGCGACCGCGCCATCCGGCGCAAGATTGCCTTTGAGAATCTGAATATGACCACTGGGCTTGAGTGGATTGGACCGGGGACGCACGATCTGCTGGCCGGACGCCAGGCCCGGAAGGTCGCTTACGTTTTCCGCCAGCGTCTTGCCGGTGACAGTCATGCAATCGCCGTGCAGCATACCTTCATCCAGCAGCATCTTGATGACAGCCGGAATGCCGCCGATCTTGTGCAGGTCCTCCATCACGTACAGGCCACTCGGCTTGAAATCGGCCAGCAGGGGCGTGCGGTCGCTGATCCGCTGAAAGTCGTCGATGGTCAGCGGCACGTTCACCGCGCGCGCCATGGCGATAAGGTGCAGCACCGCATTGGTGGACCCGCCTAACACGTTGACCATCGTCATGGCGTTCTCGAAGGCTTTGCGGGTCATGATGTCCCGCGGCTTCAGATCGAGGTCGAGCAGACGGCTGATCGCTTCCCCGGCGCGGAAACACTCATCCAGTTTGAGCGGATCTTCGGCCGGCGTCGAGGAACTGTACGGCAGCGTCATGCCCAGCGCTTCGATGGCCGAGGCCATCGTGTTCGCCGTGTACATTCCCCCGCAGGCGCCCGCTCCCGGACACGCCCGGCGAACGATTTCCCGGCGGCGTTCTTCTCCGATGGCGCCCGAGAGATACTCCCCATAACTTTGAAAGGCCGAGATGATGTCGAGTTTCTGTCCTTCACTGAAACCGGCGTGAATCGTGCCTCCATAAATCATCAATGACGGGCGGTTCAGCCTCCCCATCGCAATGAGGCAACCGGGCATGTTCTTGTCGCATCCGGGGATGGAGATATTCGCGTCATACCACTGGGCGCTCATGACGGTCTCGATCGAATCGGCGATGAGATCACGCGATTGCAGCGAGAAGCTCATGCCGTCGGTCCCCATCGAAATACCGTCGGAAACTCCGATCGTATTGAAGCGCATCCCGACCAGGCCGGAGGCCTCGACGCCCTCCTTGACCCGCTGCGCCAGATCCAGGAGATGCATGTTGCAGGAGTTGCCTTCAAACCAGACGCTGGAGATGCCGACCTGGGGCTTTTCCAGGTCCTTGTCGGTAAGGCCGGTAGCATAAAGCATTGCCTGGGAAGCGCCCTGGGACTTTGGCCCGGTGATCTTTGAACTGTATTTGTTGCGTTGTCCACTCATGGCCGATTAGGCTACAGCACTCCCCCCTGCGCGACAAGCGCCGGTATTGACCGCGTCCGGAGGCGGGAGTTGCCGCCACATTGGAGCCGCATCCAGGAGGATTGTGAGTCGCATCGTTGCCGGAGTGCTGTCATTGGTCGTGTCGCTGGCCGCGCTCGCCCAGACACCGGAAGGAGGTTCGCCCGTCTCTGTTTCCATGGTCATCGAGGACAGCCGGGGAAAGCGTATTACCAGTGTAAGGCCGGAAGACTTCCAGGCGTTCGAAGATGGCGTCGAACGGCCGGTCCTTTCGATTATTCCGGAAACCGGACCGATGGATGTGGGCGCCCTGGTGGACACGCGAACGGGGGTCATCCCGACGTTGCAGAGCGAGGCCGAAGCGGCGGCGGCCTTCCTCCGATCCGTCATCCGGACCGGCGATCTTGGCTTCCTTGTGAGCTACAACACTCAAGTCGACGTGCTGCAGACGCCGGCGGAAGACCCGCGCCTGATCGAACGGAGCGCAACGCGAATTCCCGGCTATGGACGCTATGTCGTGGCGCCACAACCGCGGTCGATCCCGCTTGAACCCGTTCCAGCGCCTTTGCCGCTGCCCATCCCGAAACCGCTGCCCAACACACCACCGGCGGCGCGTCCGTTGCCGCCGGTACCGATGCCCAATCGGCCCAGAGGCGCCGAAGCCCTGCGGGGCGCGCGCCTGTATGACGCAGTGATGCTGGCGACGGACCGCTTTCTCGTCACGGAAAACGCGCGAAACGTCATGGTCATCCTCGCGTTGTCGGACGACGTGAACAGCGCCGGCACTCTCGAAGAAGCCCTTCGGGCCCTGAAGCGGAACCATGTGACCGCCTATGTGCTTCAAATGGAGCAGAAACGCCCCGGTATCGGCGCGATCATTTCAGGCCTTTTCCGCCGTTCCACCGCGATTCGCCGCGACGACTACGATATTCCTCATTTCTTCAGCGGCGATGACGAGCGGCGCATCGCCCGCCTGGCAGAGGAGACCGGAGGCCGCATGATCAAAGTGGGCGGACCGGAAAAGCTGTCTGCGGCATATGCCGAAATCGCGGAAGACATCTCCGGACGCCAGATCCTGACCTTCCGCGCTTCCCCATCCGATGGGAACGAAACCCGACCGCGGCGCCTCGAGATCCGGACCCGAATCAAGGGGGCCCGGGTCTTCGCGGCCAATGCCTTCTATCCGGAGACGGCGCGCCTGCCATGAGCGTCCTGGTCACCCACTCGGAGGCCGAAACGTACGAGGCTGGCCGTCGTCTGGCCGCTTCCCTGCCGCTGCCCGCTCGCGTGCTCCTGTACGGCGAACTGGGCAGCGGGAAAACGGCTTTTGCGCGCGGGCTGGCCGCGGGATTCGGACTGGCCGATCCGGCGGAAGTTTCGAGCCCCACCTTCACGCTGGTCAACCATTACCGCGGAGCGGGGCCGATTTACCACGTGGATCTCTATCGCATCGAAACCGGCGCTCCAGCGGCGTTGGAGAGTCTCGGACTGGAGGAGATTCTCGATGATCCGCGCGCCGCGCTGATCATCGAATGGGCCGAGCGGCTGAGCGGCATGACAATCGACAATGCGGTGGAAGCCCGCCTGGAGTATTTGGATGAGCGATCCCGACGGATTGAACTGACGGGCGGCAGGACGAGTCTGTCAGTCTGCTTGTAGGGGCAGTCATAGACCGCCCCTACAAAGCAGG
>DASUFH010000008.1:0-4365 GCA_036274645.1 Terriglobia bacterium | reverse complement strand
ACCGTCAGGGAATCGAAAAGAGCGGAATATTGAAAGAGGAATCCGATCGTCTTGCGCACGTCGATCAGGCCCGCGCTGTCGAGCGATTCGATCTCCACGCCGTTCACGTAAATCTTTCCCTGATCCGGCTTCAACAACCCCAGCAGCAACTTCAGGGCGACACTCTTTCCGGAACCGCTACGGCCCATGATGCAACACGCCTGGCCACGGGGAACGTCGAAGGAGACCCGGTCGAGAACCCTGTGGTCCCCGAACGCTTTCGTCACGTTCTCGAAACGGACCGCATGACCCGTGGTCACAGCGCGCCCGAACCAAAAAGAATGATCCGGACCAACAGAACGTTGATGACGATGAGAATCATCGAAGACAGGACAACGCTACGGGTCGAGGCGCGGCCAATCCCCTCCGAACCGCCCGTGGTCGTGTACCCCAGATAGGACGAGACTGTGCCGATGACGAAGCCGAAGACCACGGTCTTTACCGTCGGCGGCACAAAGTCGATGAAGCCGATACCGGCGAACGCCTGGTGGAAATAGAGCCGCAGCGAAACGTGGGAGATGCTGTTCTCCGCAAGAAAGCCGCCGATCAGGCCGGAGAAATTCATCACCGTCGTGAGAATGGGCATCGCGACCATGCAGGCAACAATGCGTGTGACCGCGAGGTAATGGAATGAATCCACCGCCAGCGATTCCAACGCGTCAATCTGCTCGGTGACCTTCATGCCGCCGAGTTCCGCGCCAATGCCCGCGCCCACCCGGCCCGCAACCAGCAGCGCCGTGATCAATGGGCCCGTCTCACTGATCATCGCAATCGCGAGGGCTGCAGGAATCAGCGCTTCCGCGCCAAATCGTTCCATGGTCGCCCGGGTATGCATGGAGAGCACGACACCGATCGCGATACCACAGGTCATCACCAGCGGCAGCGAACGCCATCCGGTCATATAGATCTGCCGGATGATTTCCCTGATTTCAAAAGGCGGTCGAAACGCCACGCGGATTGCCCGGGCCCCGAAGGCGCTGATCAAGGCCGTCTCCGAAAACAGTGTCCCGATCAGCCCGGGAGCAGATTGATTGGTATGCGCCATAGGCATCCGATGTTTCCGTTACCCAGAGAACGCGCGCGGTGCGGAACTGCACACTGATTGAGGGATGCGCGCCGGACGCGGCGCATCTTGACCGCTTTTGTGTCCGATCGATCCAGGCGCGCCGCCTTCAGCCTTTCCGCCTTTCCATGTGCGACTAAGGGAGGCGGAGCACGCCGCCAGCGGCTTACCGACCTTTCATGACGACGACGGCGCGGTTGCCGCGCTGCGGGAGCCTCTTCTATGGGAACCCTCTCGCGAATACATTCCTCCTCGACTTCGGCGTCGAGCGCGAACAGACCCAGATCGAGGGCGAGATCGCTGATCATTTCCGTTGTGCGCATTGGTTCGCATCTTACAGTCCTCGATGCGGACCCGACTCCTGCTCCTGTCATTCTGTTCTGCATCTTGAACGCTCCAGTGCTCCCACTTACTTCTTATTTCGCGTGGCCAGGTCGTAGTTCAGGCCGGCCACGCCCCCGGAAGCCGCGCCAATACCGGCCCCCTTCCCACCGCCCGCCAGCCCGCCAATGGCGGCTCCAACTCCGGCGCCGCCCCCGATGATGAGGATTTCCTTGTCCAGAGACCGTGCTTTCGTCCCGCCTGCGGCGGGCGCCGCGGGCGCCGGAGCCGGCGCGGGCCGCCGTTCCACGATGCGCGGTTGTGACTCCACGAACTGTTGCTTCGAAACCTTCGAATCTGACAACTCGAGTGGCGTCATCGTGATTCCATCACGCATATACACCTGGTGATCCCCGATGGGCCGGTGCGGAATCACCAGTTGCACGGCGCGGCCGTCGTCCAACGTCGTGGGGATGATCGTCGCCTGAACTTTTCCCTCTTCCGTCGTGACTTCCTCCACGAATCCGCCGCTCAGCCCGTACTTGCTTTCGATCGCCTGAGGATCGAAATCCGCATCTGCCCTGGCGCAGGCCGCGGGGGCCAACGCCACGAACACTAGTAACGCTATCCTTGCTTTCATATTCCGATACCTTTCTTCCCGTATTGATCGCCGTTATGCATTGCAACACGGCGCCTGTTGATGGCGCTGTCTCCTAAGGAACACATTCAGATTACGCAGAGCAATCAGGCCTGATTTCCAATCCGGCCCTGCTCACCGTCAGGGTGATCACTCCACCTCCCGCGCGTGCACGACAAACCGTTTAGGCGCGGGGCCGATGAAGTAGAACGGGTAGCAGGTGATCAACGTCAGTTCATGGCTGTTTCCGGACAGGAGGACTTCCGCATCTTCCGGATCGACGATATTAGTGGCGCCGACAATGTACGCGTAGGTTCCGCTTAGTGTTGTCATGAGAATGCGGTCACCGGGAGCTATCCCTTCCAGGTTGCGAAAGAAGGTGTCACGGTGCGCGGCAATGACGACATTGCCTTCGGCGCCAGGCCGGGGGCCACCCGGCAGGCGCCCGGCGCCGGCGATCAGCGTGCGACTCTCGATGCCCTGAAGGACCATCACCGAAACGCCGATCCTGGGAATCTCGAGCTTGCCGACAAGAGCGCCTTCCGGCGGATCGATTACCTCTGCCGTCCCGGCGGCCGGGGCCGCCCCGATCCGGGTAATCGCCTCTCCAAACTTCCACGATTGATATCGCTGATAGACGCCGGCATAAACGGCGACGGCGCCGGCATAAGCGAGAACCAGGGCGCCAAAACAGATGAGCGCTCTTTGGGCGCGACGAACAAGGCAGGAATACATGGTCACCTCGCCGTCGATGTTGCGCCTGGAGCGTAATAGCCATCGCGCGAAATGACCCTCAGACCGCTGCGGCTCACAGCAATCTCAATTCTGCGAAACATGCCGTCACGGCTGGTATTGCTGGCGTAGTATCCAATCGTGTACTGGTTGCGAATTCCTTCGGCAATATCGCGCCACACCTGCTCCAGACCCTTGAGGTCGCGGGGAAAGTACGCGCGCCCTCCGGTCGATTCCGCGATCTTCCGGAGAGCTCGGGGATTTCGGTCCGGGTCGGCGGCGTCATCAATGGCGATCGCGTAGATCGTCGCATTCGATCGTAACGCGAGCTGGAGCACATCGTTCAACGTGTGGCGGCTCGCATTGTCTTCGCCATCGCTCAACACCACGAGCGCCTTCCGCTCGCGCGCGCCCGCTTTCAGGCGCTCGATCCCGACCGCCAGGGCGTCGTAGAGAGCGGTCAACCCGGTTGGCGGACTCCGAACAAGGGCCGAGCGTATTTGATCCAGGTCGTTGGTGAACGCAATCGAGGATGGCAACCCGAGATAGGGCTTTTCGTTGAAAGTGACCACGAACATTTCGTTGTCGGAGTTGCCGACTCGGACAAATGCGAGCGCGGCATTCGTCGCATCCGCGCGTTTGTCCCGCATGCTGCCGCTGTTGTCGATGACAAGCCCGACCGTAGCGGGAGCGTCGGCGGCGCTAAAGAACGTGATCTGCTCCGAGCGATTTTCCTCCCGAATATGAAAGTCGGTGGCCTTCAGGCCGGAAACGTTCCGGCCTTTGTTGTCCGTGACGGTCACGTTGAACACTACGAGACGGACGTCGACCGCAATTGCGTATGGCCCCTCGCTTCGGCTCTCCTGCTCCGGCGACCGAACCGGAGTCAGGGCTGTCGCCGAGAGGCCAATCAGGGTCATCAGTATCAGCGAGCGCATAACGCTCGCAGCGAAACGCCCAGACCTATGCACAGAAGACCGATCAACGCCAGCATCGGCAGGTTGCTGGCCGTTGCCGGCAACCGCGCTGTCAGTACGGGCGAGGACCGGGCGCCCTCTATTGCGGAAGGGTCCTCTGTTCGGTCGATGAAACGTGGTTCGGGTTCCGGAGTTGCGGAAGCCGCGGAGATCCGGGGCACAATCGCTTCCGCTTCCGGCGGTGGCAAAGCGATGACCCTCGGCTCCGCCGCCACGACCGCCGGAATAGGGGCGGCCGGGGGCGCCAGCGCTTCTGCGATGGCGATGTCTTCTCCGGAAGGAGTCACCGCCCTGAGGGGCGCCTCCTTCAAAGCAACGACCTCCGGCTCCGTCGCTGTCACGGCCGGAACAACGATGTTGGGCGCCACCTCGTCGGGGATATAGAGGACGGGCGCCTCCGCGATCTTCGCCAGTTGCGCGGCCTTCGTCTTCGGATAGACGAACTCCTGCCCCCAGGTCTCGCCAGGATAGAACCAGGCCCTGATTGCTCGCGGTTCACCAGCCGCTCTTTCCGCGAACGTCACCACCGTATCTGACGTTGCCTTCAACCGGTGATTCGGAATGGCCAGGATGGTGGCAAAGACATGCGACTCATT
>DASUFH010000007.1:0-11144 GCA_036274645.1 Terriglobia bacterium | reverse complement strand
CGCCTGGATTTCAAGGAAACCTCCGGGCGAGGATTATATCGCTGCCGAAACAGCCTTGTATCATGCAATTTCAAGCGTGTCATCGCGTTGAAGTCCTGGCCGATACCAGCGTTTGGTCGCCGGCCCTTCGTCGCGATATCCCACGCGATGTCAAGAAGGTTGCAAGCCTCACGACTGAGGCGGAGTTCAAGGGATGAGCAGGGTGGGGGGGGCAATGTCGCATGATTGTCTGTAATGTCAACGTCTGGCGCGACCGGGGTCCTTCCGCAGCGCTCCTTTTCTAGCCGGGTGGGCCGATGCGGCGGACGGCCAGGGTGGCGTGGTCACATTCATTCAGCGTTGACACACAATGGCGGCGCCATGCGGCGGTCCTCTAAAAAAGTCAACGAATGCCTCATGCGACACTGCGGCGCCCGGCTCCCGAATCTACAGCAGGGGAGTATATTCCCGGCCGCCCTCTTGAAAATCCTATGTTCAGTGCTGACCGTGAATACCGCTTCGACGCCAGCACCTGTAAACATGCGAATCGTTGGCCTTCGCGTCTCGAATATCGATATAGATGTAGGCGTGCGGATTCGTCCATTCAAATTTGTACTGCCTCTCTGACTCTGTGGCGTGTGCTGCTGGAACGCTGCGGTTCGGCGCTTTCATGGCGGAAGCCTATTGGGGCCACTGGCGATGCGGTTTGTGAGGGCCGTCTCCCGCTCCGCGGGAGACGGCGCGCTTACCCACACCTCACTCCAGAATGGCAGGACGCTTTTCCCCAAACGTCAGCGCCGAGGCTAGGGGATGTCTCCTGCTTCGTTGATGGCGGTGTGGATACGACCACTTCCGCCCCTGAACGTCGGCGGCCGTCATCAGGTTGACGTATCTGGGCAGAGTGTTGTTCGGCGCTCCACTGGGAAATCCGAAATCCAACATGGGGCCGCCGCGTTAAAACACGTTGAGTACATACTCGAGCTTCTGTTCGTCGTCGTCCACCGGCTTGAACTGCCGATCGCGGATCAGGCGATCCTTGATCCGTTGAGATCCCTCTGCCCGCGGCGCTTGATACCCGGAAGCCGGACCCTATCGATAGAGACCAGCGCTGATTAGCATCCGGCGGGCAAACGTTCCGGAAACGACCATGTTCATCGCCAATGTGGTGATTGCGACCGGCCGCGGACTATCGTTCTCGCCGAGGTTTACCCCATGACATCGACTTCAACGTTGCTCCGTGCTCTGTTCGGCGATTGTTGGTTTTCGTGGTTCCCGTTATCGCACAGGGACAAACGTGATTCTGTTGTGTATTGGTTTGTGGACCCATCAGGGTGACGCGAATCAGGCTGAGGCACAATCGATGGTCGGTTTGAGCAGGGAGAGGAGCGGAACACCATCTCCGCTCATCCGGGAAATCATCGCGTTGCCAGCATTTGCGCCTCGCGTAGGGTTTCCCGATGATGATAAAGAGGATTGGCGGGAAGGGGCGTACTCGTTGCCGGTGCAGCTCGAAATAGTCTCCACCTCAACTCTTCCCTTGACCCCCGCCTCAATCCTTCCTACGCTCCGAGTACGCCAAAGGGAGGATCCATGACAGTTGTTTATCGCGCGTTTCTCACGTTGACCGTCGTCCTGGTCCTGGCCGTCAGCACCGCCGCGCGAACCCCGCCACCGACCGCAAGGGACGTTCTCGTCAAGGCGCTGGAACAGGCCAAGGTCGAGCAAAAGAACGTCCTGATTCACTTCGGCGCCTCATGGTGCAGCTGGTGTATGCGCTTGGACGCAATGCTGGAAAGCGCGGAGGTGGGAAAGATATTTCATGAGAACTATGTGATCGCCCACCTGACGATTCAGGAGAGTCCGGACAATGTCGCCCTCGAAAACCCGGGCGCGGAGGACATGGTCAATTCCGCGGGGGCGGGTGGGGCTGGCGTTCCCGTATACATCTTCTTTGACAGCGCGGGGCAGACTCTGGCGACGTCCATGGCCATGCCGGACGGCCAGAATATCGGCCATCCGGCGAGCCCGGAGGAAATCAATGCGTTCGACGTCCTGTTGGAGAAGACCGCGCCCCGCATCACGAAGGAACAGCGCAAACTCGTGTCGGAGTATCTCTCGAAGCAGCCGCGCTGAAACTGCATGGCGCTGGCTCCTCCATTTACTTCCGGGGCCTATAGGTCTTGCTAAAAGCCGTTGCGCGTATTCGTGACGGTGAACGCGCCTCCTGCTCGGCGGACACGAGTGCGTCGAGGTACGCATCGACTACCTTAAGGATCCAAAGGAGTCCGCGACGGTCCGTAGGGACCAACTTCCCGACGTTCAGCAATGTTCAGCAAAGGCATGTCCATTGGTACACTATCCGATGATGTCGCATGCTGCTGAACAAGTTGGCGCCGCGCAATTTCCTTTTGATAACACGTTTGCGCGTGAGCTGGATGGCTTCTATTTTCCCTGGAAGGCTGTGCCGGTTGCGCGGCCGGCGCTCGTCCGGCTGAACCGAGAGTTGGCCGAGGAACTGGGATTAAGCGTCGATGCGCTCGAGGGCGAGGAGGGCGCGAATATTTTCGCGGGTAACGAGGCGCCAGCGGGCGCTTCGCCTCTCGCGCAGGCGTATGCCGGTCACCAGTTCGGTAATTTCGTGCCGCAACTGGGCGATGGCCGAGCGCTGCTACTGGGGGAGGTGGTCGACCGCCACGGAAAGCGGCGCGACATTCAACTTAAAGGTTCGGGGCGCACACCCTTTTCAAGGGCCGGGGACGGCCGCGCCGCGCTCGGACCGGTGCTCCGGGAATACCTGATCGGTGAAGCCATGCACGCGCTGGGCATCCCGACAACCCGTGCGCTCGCCGCCGTCACGACCGGAGAAGAGATCTATCGCGAGGGGCCGCTGCCGGGCGCGGTCTTGACGCGTGTTGCCGCAAGCCACATCCGTGTCGGGACGTTTCAGTTCTTCGCGGCGCGCCAGGACTTCGAGAAGGTGCGGCGCCTGGCGGATTACGTGATCACGCGCCACTACCCCGAGTTGCAGGGACAGGAGAAGCCCTACGCCGCATTGCTTGGAAGTGTCGCCGACAGGCAGGCGGCGCTCGTCGCCAGCTGGATGCATGTGGGCTTCATCCACGGCGTGATGAACACCGACAACATGGCGGTTTCCGGCGAAACGATCGACTA
Source organism: Terriglobia bacterium (assembly GCA_036274645.1). Lineage (GTDB taxonomy): Bacteria > Acidobacteriota > Terriglobia > 20CM-2-55-15 > 20CM-2-55-15 > DASUFH01. The sequence goes on along the minus strand of DASUFH010000007.1, from coordinate 7,994 downwards.
CGGGCCGTGCGCCTTCATGGATCACTATGACCCGGCCACGGTGTTCAGTTCCATCGACAGGCTTGGCCGCTATTGTTATGCCAATCAGCCGGGAATCGCGCAGTGGAACCTGGCGCGCCTGGCCGAGACGTTGCTTCCGCTGTTGGATTCGGACAGGGATCGCGCGATCGCCCAGGCTCGCGAAATCATCAACGGTTTTGCCGGAGCCTACGATCGCTGCTGGCTGCAGGGCATGCGCGCCAAACTGGGGCTGACCGGGGAAGAGCCCGGTGACCTCGATCTCGTTACGGGGTTTCTCGGAGCAATGGAAGGTCGCAACATCGATTGGACTCTGGCCTTCCGCTACCTCGCGAATGCCGCGGCGGGACACGACGAGCCCATCCGCGCGCTGTTCGCCGATGCGCCGGCCTATGATTCGTGGAGTGAGCGCTGGAAGTTACGGCTTGCCCGCGAGACGTCCGGTCCATTGGAGAGCGCGCCGGCGGAAACGGCGCGGTCCATGAAGAAGGTCAGCCCGGCATTCATTCCACGCAATCACCGGGTGGAGGAAGCCCTGAGCGCTGCGGTGGAACAAGACGACCTGGGTCCCTTTGACCGGTTGTTGAAGATCCTGGCGACGCCGTTCGACGATCAGCCGGAGTTTGCCGCATTTGCCGAACCGGGGCCTGCAGGGCAGGGTTATCGGACGTTTTGCGGGACCTGAGCGCTCAGTTCTAAGCCGGTCCGGGAAACTTCTCGAGGCGCCAGGACTGGCGCCGCGAGTCTCATCCGCAAGTCAGCGCTTTATCGGATGTCGATGATCCGTCCGCCCGGCACTTCGTCCGAACCCCCAACCGATGGTTCCACCCGAGCGCGCTCCCACGCCACGAACAGGACCGCCGCGGTCCATGTTGGAAAGAGATCGATTCCGGGAACCAGTTCGGCGAGCAGGGCCGGCAGAAACGCCCAGTGCCATCCAAGAATCCTGGAGAGAACCACCGCCGCCCCGATCTCGGTAATGACATCCGCGGGTGAAGCGGCCCCGCCCACGAAAAGCGGCAGCAACACGATCTGGATCGCGTCGGCGGCGAGGGCCACCGCAAAAGCGCGACGATGCTCGCGAGACTTGAACAGGCGAAAGAATTCAAGAATACGCATGGGTTCTTTCAGCATAGGAGGAATTGCGGCAATTCTCAATTGCAGACTAAGAATCCTCCTGGATTTTCAGTTATCCCATACATTGTGGTGGAGATCCGTTTCAGCGAATGCGAAACATGCGGTGGGAAGCGCCGCCAGATGAGGAAAGATGAAACTGGAGAGATGCGAGTATACTCGCCGGCGCCGGGTAAAATCTTTTTTAGCATTGGGACCGACGGGAGCCGCAACGCATTCGCGCGGCCCGCGCCGGTCGAGTAATCAATGGCTCGACAACTTCAACACCAACTGTGGCGTCTGCGCTCCAATGACGCCTTACCGAGGTACGCCATGAAGAAGGCCTGGGTCTGGTTGTTCGCCCTGATCGTGTTGTTTGCTGCTGCATTTGTCGCCGGTCAGACCAGTCCCGGCGCCTTGCTGGAGCAGGCGCGGACGATGAAAGCCGCAGGCGATTTGCAGGGCGCCATGCTGAACCTTGAGCGGATCGTTGCGGAGTTTTCGGGCGATCGAAATGTGTCGGCGAACGCGCTGCTGGAGCTCGGTGGAATTACCGAGCAACTGGGCCAGGTCAATCGCGCGCGAGGGTTCTACGAGCGGGTGAGAAGTCAATACCAGGATCAGACGGCGGAAGTCCGCATTGCCGAGTCGCGTCTGGCCGGACCGCGTGGCGATGGCCGCGGTTCAGCAGCGTCGAAAAACGAAGGTCCGGAATCCCGGGTCACGATCAAAACGCCATACACGGACGATCCCTACTCATTTGCAATCTCTCCGGACGGCCGGACACTCGTGATCCAGGTGACGACGGCGGACGGCAAGAAGCAACTGTGGCGCTGGCCGGTCGATTCTTCGAAAAAGGGGGAACCGATTGCCGGAACGGAAGGAGCGGGCGTGGGCGCGCTTCCGTTCTTCTCGCCGGACGGCCGCTCCATCGGGTACTTCGCCAACCAGAAGCTCTGGCGCATCGATCTCGCCGGTGGAAAACCAACCGAACTGGCCAGCGCGCCGAATCCGGGTGGCGGCGCCTGGAGCAAAAGTGAGGCCATCGTTTTTGGCGGTCTTCCGTTTGGGCAGCCGCTTCAAAAGATTGAGAGCGGACGCGTGGGCGCGGCATCCGCGTCGGCGCAGTGGTATGTCGCTCCGAGTTTTCTGGACGACGATCGCTATGTGTATTACGCGCGCAACGGCCGCGGTGGAGGACAACTGGAAATCGGCTCCATCCGCGAAGGGGCGCAGAGTTCCGGCGGCCGGGGCGCCATTCCCAACGCGCAGGCGGGAGCCTTCACCTCGGGGTATCTGGTATTCGTCGCGGAAGGGCGCCTGATGGCGCAGCGGTTCGATACGCAGGCGCTCACGACGAATGGGTCCCGTATCCCACTCGCCGACTCCGTGGGTCGTGACACGGCTCTTCCCGGAAAGGCCACCGTTACCGTGTCCACCGGCGGCGCCGTTGCCTACCGGGACGCATCCAGTTCGGCGCGCCAGCTGAAATGGGTTGATCGAACGGGAAAACAGGTTGGGACCCCGGGACCCATCGATTCGGCTGCCCCCGCCGCCCCGCGCATTGCGCCGGACGGCCGGAGTGTGCTCTTTACCCGACAGCCGCCCGGTACGCGTGGAGGCGCGATATGGCTGATGGACTCGGAAACGGGCGCCACGCGTGTATTACGCGAGACATCTCAAAGAGCGGCCTGGTCGCCGGACGGTACGCAAATCGTGTTTTCCGCGCCGAACCAGAGAGGACAGGCGCCGTTCCTCCTGGCCCAGCAGTTTCCTTCCGGACCGAGCCGCTTTCCGTTGCCCTCCGTTCTGGCTTTCCCATCCGATGTCGGGCCTAACGGCGTGATCCTTTACACCACGGCTCTTGGCGCCGGTGATGTGTTCGCGCTTCCGCCAAACACTCCTGCGGCGGGTCCCGGCGCGATCCTGCCGGGCGGACGCGGCATTGATGATTTTGGGCTTCCCGCAAATCAGGCGACGCCCGTTGCGGTCGCGAACTCGCCGGCAGCCGAGCGCGGCGGCCGCTTTTCGCCAGACGGCGCATGGATCGCTTACCAGTCCGACGAAAGCGGCCGTCCGGAAATCTACGTCCAGCCCTTTCCGGGCAAATCCGACGAGCGACAAAGAGTTTCACTCAACGGGGGAATCAATCCCGAATGGGATCCCAGACGGCAGGCGCTATATTTTATGGCGCCGGACTTTCATCTGATGATGGCCACAGCCGAGGCCACGGCCGACAACAAGTCGATTGAGTTCGGCACGCCAAGGCCTGTGTTCGACAAGCCGCTGATGCCGGGGTCCGAATACGCCGTCGCGCCGGATGGCGGGCGCTTCTTCATCATCGAGCCCATCGAGGACGCGCCGCCGATCGTGGTCTTGTCCAACTGGGCGCCGAAAAACTGAAGTCCCAGCCGCCCCTACGAGCAGGTGAAACCTACCGTGAGGCGGGGGCCAGCCGGATCGTTAACTCCTCCAACGGGCCGGAGTCTGGAACGCGAAGGGGATTGGTCAATAGATCCGTGGAGCCGTATGTCATGGCCCGGACCGCAACGTCTGCAGGTAACCCGGCTGCAATGCCGGCTGTGCGATCGCCGGTGGGAAGGAACACCGTGAATGAGCCGTCGGGCCGAGGCGTGATGGCGATCGTCGTTACTCCGGCGGCGCCGCCGTTCAGTTGCAACCGGATATGGTCTGGCGGTCGGACGCCCTCCACGGTAACGCGGCCGCGAACGGCGCGGGGCGCCGGCAGATTCAACTCGGCGACGTCCTGGCCGCCGGTCACGGTGATGGCCGCGCTCACCGCGTTCGCCGGTATTCCCGGCGGCGCCAGACTCACGGTGTAATTGCCCTCTCCGACGGCCGAAAAGGCGAAGGCGCCATTTACGCCGGGCGTGGTTTCGAGCGCGCGCTGTTTTCCGGCCGTATCCGTCAGCCAGACCCGTACTTCGCCGAGGGCCGCTACGTCCCCGGTCACGCGTCCACGGACTGCGGCCGCGCCGAGAGGCGTCCGGAGCGTTACGCTCAAGGTGTTGTCGGGCCCTGCCAGGAGCAGCGGTTCCTGCAGGAGATCCACGTTGCCATATTTCAGCGCGCTGACCGCATAGCGTTCAGGGAGCGAGTCGGCCGCGAGCGTCACGGGAAACTCGTTGGGAAGGGAAACCGTGAAGCGTCCGTCCTCTCGTATCTCGGCGAGGATCGGACTGGATGCGGCGACGAATGTCAGGTTTCGTGGAAGGGTTCCGGAGCCGTCAAGGCGAACTCTGCCTGCGATGTCGCGGAAAGAGGGAACCGTCAGTTGAACATCGCCGATATCACGCGTTCCAACGGTGAAGCTGGTCGGCGCCGCGCCGGGTATTGCCGGTGTCACGCGAGCGACATACTCTCCGGGTTGCACATTCTGGAACTCGAACGAGCCGTCCACATAGATTGGAGCCGTGCGGACATCGCCCGTTTCGCTGTTTTCAATTCGAGCCTGAACGCCCTGCAGCGCCCGGGCGCGGCCGACGACACGTCCGGCAACCCGCACGGCTGAAGAGGGACGGTCCGTCGGCAATGCGGCGCCGGCGCTGTCCGCGCCGATGTCGATCACCGCGCCCCGGACTTCGGCGATGCCGGCCGGGATGACCAGATCCGCCCCTGGCGTTCCTCCGACGCGATACGCGCCGGGCAATGCTCGAGTAATCTCGAAAGAGCCATCGAGGTAAAGCGTCACCGGTAGTGGCGAAAGGGTCCCCTGCGTCGAGGTGACGTTCACCGGATTTCCGTTATACACGCTCCGTCCGTTCACGCGTCCGCTGACTCGGATCCAGGGGACCGCCGCCGCGTTAAGGACGATCGAGATTGGTGGGGCGCCCGCCGCGGTAACGATCAATGGATTCGTAAACAGATCGACGTCGCCGGCCACGATTCTGCTGACCTTGAAGCCATTCGGGATGTCGCTCGCGGTCACGCGATTTGCGCCTACCGGGACCTGGACGCTGAATCGGGGGGCCCCCGCCTGAGCGGTAATGTTCTGCTGGACTCCGGAAGTGGACTCTGCAAACAGGGGCGATGGGCCGTTCGGGTTCGAGAAAACGATCGGGAAGCGTGGCGCGGGGCCTCCGTCTTCAACGGTAACCGTGCCCGTCACCTGAACCATCAGCGGTACGATCAGCTTGTAGTCGGTGATGTCGGTATCCACCAGCGACACGCTCATCTGCGGCATTCGCGCCTGCGACGGTTGGAGATTGATCTGATAGTTTCCCGGCCGAACCTGCGGAAAATCGAACGACCCGTCGGCAGCCACAACGGTCATCTGACTTGGCGCTCCATTGAGTCCCTGCAAGCGGATGCGCAGCGGTTGCGTCGTCGGAGTGGTTGTAGTTGCGGGGGACGCGACGATGTTGCCGTTATTGTCATGCCGGAGCAGGGTTCCACTGAATCGCAGTCCCGTCGATACGGTGAGGCTGAAATTCACGCCGGCCAGATTTGCCGCCGGAGTAATGGTGACGACGTCGGCGGCCACGGCCGCGTCGGCGCCGGGATAAAAGGTGGGCAGATCCAGCGCGCCGGCCGTAATGAAATACCGTCCGGGTGGAATGTCCTCGAGCCGGTAGAGCCCGTTGGAATCGGTCTGCGCGATGCTGACCAGCGCCTGGCTGTCGGGAAACAGGGGACTGCCGACCTCCAGCGCGGAAACGCGCACGCCCGCCGCCGGCGCGCCGGCGTGGGTGAACAGTCGTCCGGAGATCGATCCGGGCTGTGGCCGCCGCCCCGACGGGCCCTGGGCGGCGAGCGCCGCGGTCAACAGGAAGATGGCAAGCAGCGGTCTCATTCGGTAGCCATCCTTCCGGTGTAGGGTCTCATTTCGGTAGGCGCCCTTCCGGTGTAAAGAATGACGTCATAGGTCGGACGGATTCGTCCATCGCCGAATGTGACGCCTTTCTGCGAAAAGGCCATGTAGTCCGCGCGCGCGCGAGTGTCGATGTGCGCGCAGTTGATCGACACGATCTCCCAGTCCGAGAGCGGCTTCAATTCGCCCACGTCCGTAATCCCATTGGCATTTGCGTCGCGCCATATGGCGAGACCGGCCAACTCTGCCCCTTCAAGCGCGCCGCTGCGGTCATCATCCAGGGAACTCAATGCCTGATAGCCGTTGTCCCAGAAGAGCCAGAACGTCACATTGCCGAACATCTGAAGGGCGGAATCGATCGTGCGCGCGCCGGCGGGCGCATAGACGAGCCAGCCGGCGCGTGGAGTGATCCAGGTCCAGGGTTTGCGGATTCCGGTTCCGTCCGCGTCGAACGAGACGCGCGCCTGCGAGTCCATGAGTCTGGCCACGTCGTGTTCTTCCTCATCGTCCTCCAGCGGAATCACGATCGGACTGATCCCGCGAGGGCCGACCCCAAACAGCTGTATCCGCGCTTCCAGAGTGGCGATTTCCTCGCGATCGCGCTGCCGATCGAGCAGTGGGATCAGGTAGGATGCCGCTTCGCTCGTGATCGAAGTTCCGACGATGGAAACGCTGCTCACCAGACGGCCGCCCGGGTCGACCCGCGCTTCACGTGTCCAGCCTTCCTGGATGACCTGGCGGTACGCGGTGATCGCCTTGGCGCGATCGCCGAGTTGATCGAGGCACCAGCCATAGCCAAGCTTGGCGACGATATCGGACTGGTCGAGTTCGAGTCCCTGGCGATACAGGTCGATCGCTTTGGCCAGGTGTTCGGCGGCCGCGCTCACGCGCGCCGGATCGTTCGTGGTCTTGGTGGTGAACGGCACGGCCTTCGATCCGGGCTCGAAAAAGAGCGCTGGCGGCTGACCGGGCAAGGTCTGTACTCGAGTTGGGTCGGTCGTCGCGGATTTCTGCGCGTAGGCCATGGCGTGAACGCGCGCCAGGTTGATGCGAGCCTGCGCGTCCGTTGGATCTTTGGCGACGAAATCTTCAAGGTTGTGGATCAGGCGGTCGATGGGGAGATTCTCGAGTCTCCCACCAATGGCAAAGCTGGCGAAAATGCGGGTCGCCCCGGACATCAGCGCGAGGCACACGGCCCCGCCGATCACACCTTTGTGGCACGCGGAGAAGATCGAGGCGCAAGAATGTTTTCGCATGAAGACCTCTTTTACTTCAGGGGCTCGCGGGCGAGCCGAAAGCCGCGCGGGGCGTTGACGGATGTCCCCAATCGGGAGGTTGCGCGCGACGCCTGGGGATTGAAGCTGAACTGTCCGCCGCGTGAGACGTGCTGTTGTCCCGTTGCCGGACCCGTTGGGTCGAGCGTGGGGCTGTTGGCGTAATACGATTCGTCGTACCAGTCCGCAACCCACTCCAGCGCATTGCCCCTCATGTCGTAAAGGCCCCAGGCGTTGGGCTGCTTCAGCCCGACGGGATGCGTTTCGCCCTCCGCATTGGTGTTGAACCAGCCGAAGGCGTCCGACTCGGTGGGCAGGGGCTCGGGGCCGGAGTCTCCAGCGCGGGCGGCATATTCCCATTCCGCTTCCGTCGGCAGCCGGTAACGATACCCATCGCCGAGCGTGTTGAGTTTCGCAATAAACTCCTGGGCGTCTTCCCAGCGGATGTTATCGACAGGCCGCAGAGGATCCTTGAACGTGCTGGGATTCGTTCCCATCGCCGTTTCCCACTGCGCCTGTGTGACCTCGTACTTTCCGATTTCGAAACCGCGCGTGATGCCGACACGATGCGCGGGTTTCTCGAGTTCATTGCACTGCGTCGTTTCCTGCGCGGGACATCCCATAAGGAATAGTCCCGGCTCGATGCGAACAAACTCACCGATCGCGTCCTTGAGAGCAGGCAGGCTGATCCGGAGGTCTGGTACGCCTCCGGCGCCGACGGTTACCGCGCGGGTAGTCGACCCTGATGGAACGATGCC
>DASUFH010000006.1:0-11126 GCA_036274645.1 Terriglobia bacterium | reverse complement strand
CGGCTTCTGGGTTCCATCAGACTTGCCGGTCCCGAGCCGGTAGGTTCAACCGCCGGATGCGGAAAACCGCACGTCCGGTGGTGTGGGAGGGACCGTGAGCGCAATCTCACGGTCCCGACCCGATCAAAGGGGGCTGGAAAGGGAACGGAGGGGCAATTGCACGTAATTTGGTCAGCAGAAGGCTGAACGCTTTTTTCACAGCATATGCCTCAAGTTGCGCGCGTCTTTTCATTAACGCCACTCCAGCGGTATGGCGCCGCCGTACTTGGAGTCGTTCTGACGGCGCTGGCGCGACTGGCGCTTGATCCCTTTCTCAAGGGAGATCTGCCACTCTTCCTGTTTTTCTTTCCCATTGTCGGAGCCGCCTGGCTGGGTGGTCTGGGACCGGGGCTTGTGGCGACCGCGCTGTCGCTGCTGCTGGGGGATTTTCTGTTCCTCGAGGAGCGCGGACGCCTGTTCACCTTCGACGATCCGCTGACGCGCCAGCGGATTCTGGCGCTGGTCACGATGTCGGTTCTGTTCAGCATCCTGTTCGATCGTCTCCGAAGGGCGATCAAGGAACGCCTGGAGTGTCTGGAGAGATTTGGGCTGCTGGTTGACGCGGTCAAGGACTACGCGATTCTCAGCCTGGACAACAAGGGCCGCATCACGTGCGCGAATAATGGCGCTGCGCGGGTCGCGGGATATGATCCCGCCGAAGTGGCCGGACGTCACATCTCCGTGCTCTACCCTCCGGAGGAGATTGCGGCGGATCTGCCTCAGGCCGATCTGAACACCGCGCGCGAAGAAGGACGTTGCGAAAAGGAAGGCTGGCAGATCCGCAAGGACGGATCACGCTTCTGGGCGAGCGGCGTCATCTTTCCTTTGCGCGCGATCACGGGAGAAATACGCGGATACGCAAAGGTCATTCGTGACATGACGGCGCACCGGCAGGCCTATGAGGCCCTGCGCGAAAGCCGGCGATTCGCCCGGCGGATCGTCGATGTGTTACCCGACGTCATTCACGTTTACGACGTCCGTCAGAATCGGACCGTGTTTTCGAATCGGGATGTCGGCGCCCTGCTTGGCTACGATCCTTCACCCGGGGCGCGTTTTCCGGCGGCCCTGCGGGAATGGATGCATCCGGACGACTGGCCGGCGTTTGTCCTGTACCTCAGGCGCTTGATCAACCTGACCGATGACATTCCGATCGAATGCGAATACCGGCTGTGTTCGAAAAACGGAGAATGGCGCAGAATTAACAGCCGTGAAAAGGTGTTCAGCCGCGACAAAGATGGTTCTGTCCTTGAAACCATCGGCATTGCGACCGACGTTACGGAGCGCCGGTTCCTGAAGGAAAAGGCCCGGTTTATGGGTTCTCTGAATGAGGCGTTGGGCGCGCTGGATGACCCGGAGGAGATGATGAATCTTGCGGCGCGGATGCTCGGCGAATACCTGCGCGTGGACTGGTGCGCTTACTGTGGGACTGACGAGCACGCGGAAATGGGGATCGTCCGGGGCGTCTATGCCGGCGGCGGCGCGTCCGGTGTCACGCTGGAAGGCCCTCTGACTGGAGTGGGAGACCGGGCCCGGCAGATGTTGCTCGGCAATCGTCCGTATGTCGTGAATGATCGTGGCGCCGAGTCTGGCGCCGAGCAGGACCTCCATGTTTACCGCCAGGCGGGAATTCGCGCTCTCCTCCGCGCGCCGCTGATCCGGTCCGGCCGCGTCGTTGCGGTGATGGAAGTTCAGCAACATCGGCCGCGCGTGTGGACGGGTGAGGAGATTCGGCTGACTCAGGCTGTCGTCGATCGCTGCTGGGAATTCGTTGATCGCGCCCGCGCCCACCGGCGCCTGAAGCAGAGCGACAGTCGCTATCGCGCGTTTATTGCCAACAGTTCGGAAGGTATCTGGCGATTCGAGATCGAGCCGCCGGTTCCGCTCTCCCTGCCCGACGCCGAACAACTCGAGTTGTTGTACCAGCGCGCCCAACTCGCCGAATGCAACGACGCCATGGCGAAGATGTACGGCTACGACCGCGCCGATGAGATGCTTGGCGCTCGACTGGGAGAATTGATCGTCCGTTCGGAAGAAAACATGGCGAATCTGCAGGCCTTCAAGCGATCCGGCTACCGGCTGACCGACGCCGAAACGCATGAAGTCGACCGGTTCGGCCAGACCCGGTATTTCCTCAACAACCTGGTCGGCGTCGTGGAGAACGGCGCAATCGTTCGCGCCTGGGGCACGCAACGCGACATCACGTCCCGCAGGGAAGCGGAAGAAGCGCGCCGCAAGAGCGAAGAGGACGCGCGGCGGCAGCTGGCCTATATCGAGTCGATCTATTCCACGGCTCCCGTCGGGCTTTGCTTTGTGGATGCGGAAATGCGAATCGGCAACATCAACGAGTATCTGACGGAAATCGACGGCAGGTCTCTGGAAGAGCACCTGTGCCACACGATTGGGGAAGTCGTCCCGGACATTGCTCCGCAAATCGAGCCGCTGCTCAAAAGCGCGCTCGAAAGCGGCCGGCCTGTTCGCGACTCGCAGGTCGACTACACGGACAGACACGGCGCGCTGCGTCACTTTCTGGTCAACTTCTACCCGATCAAGAGTGAGAACGGCCGCGCCAGCGGCGTCAATGTGGTGGTTGTGGAGATTACGCAGCTGAAGCAGGCCGAAGAGGAGAGAGAACGGTTGCTCGTGAAGGAGAAGGCCGCGCGGGAAGAAGCCGAATCCGCGAATCGGTTGAAGGACGAATTCCTCGCCACCATCTCCCACGAATTGCGAACGCCGCTGACGGCGATTCTCGGCTGGACACACCTGCTCTCCGGAACGGGACTCGCGGCGCCGGACGCCCGCCATGCGCTGGATGTGATCGAGCGGAGCGCGAAGGCCCAGGCGCGTCTGGTGGACGACATTCTCGATGTGTCGCACATCATCACGGGCAGCATGGTTTTTGAACCCCGCGTGGTCGACCTGGAGAAGATCTTCGTCGCCGCCGTCGACGTTATCCGGCCCAGCGCCGAAGCCCGGCGCATCGACCTGCGCGTGCAGGTCAGCGGGAAAGACAATGCCGTCTGGGGGGACGCCGCCCGCCTGCAGCAGGTCATCTGGAACCTTTTGTCGAACGCCGTCAAGTTCACGAACGAAGGCGGCTGGATCGAAGCGCGACTCAGCCGGACTGGCAATCAGGTTGAGATTCTCATCAGCGACAGCGGTATCGGCATAGACCCACTGTTTCTTTCCCATGTCTTTGAACGGTTCCGTCAGGCCGACAGCACCCCCACCCGGAAATATGGTGGCCTGGGCCTCGGTCTTGCCATCGTCCGGCATCTGGTCGAAATGCATGGTGGAAGCGTGGCCGTTTCGAGTCCCGGAAAAGATCAGGGATCGACCTTCACCGTGCGCCTTCCAGCGGTCTCCGCGGCGCCGTCCCTTCCACGGGCGGCATAGCTTTAGATTTGGTCCCCGCCTGCTTTGTAGGGGCGGTCATAGACGTCATAGACCGCCCCTACATCCTTCATGGCCGGTTCATCCAGGCGATGGCTCCATTCAGTGCGGCGGCGAACGATACCCAGGCCAGATACGGAGTCATCAGTATCGCGGCCACGCGATCCCGGGCCGAGAAAAGCAGCGTTGTGGCGACGATGAGCAGCCAGAGCGCGAGAATTTCCGCGAAGGCGAGGGCAGGTTTCCGCAGGCCGAAAAAAATTCCCGACCATGCCGCATTGAACAGGAGTTGCAGGGCGAAGACGCCGAGGGAGAGGCGCGCTTCGAGAAAACCGTCCCGTCGCCAGACGCGCCATGCGGCGATTCCCATCATGAGATAGAGGGCGGTCCAGACCGGTCCGAACAGCCAGTCGGGAGGTGTCCACGATGGCCTGAGAAGGCGGGGATACCATTCCTCCACACCGTTCCCGGAAAGCAGCATTCCGATCCCCGCCGCAGTGAATGTCGCCAGCAGACAGACCGCAAGCGCGATTCCGGCGCGGCCGCCCATCAGCGCGGGAGTTTCGGCCGGGAGTCCCGCCACGGCCCGCCGGACCGCCTCCCCGATCCCCACGGGGCGCACGGAAAAGACGCGAAGGGCGGAGGTATCCGACACGGTGGTTTCGTTGCGAACGCCATCGATCAGTAACTTTCCCACACGCGCGTAGCGCGGAACCACAAGGGTCAGCCAGAGGCTTGAGAGCCGCGGCGTGAGCACGGGAACGGGAATCATGCGGCGTCGGACGCCTCGCTGTCGTCCGTATTCCGCCATGATGTCGCCGTAGGAGACGCGGTCGGCGCCGCCGATCTCGAAGATGCCGCCCCGGGGGAGGTCCGCGTCAAACGCTTCGAGAAGGTACGTGACGACGTCGTCGATCGCGATCGGCTGGGCCGGCGTCCGCACCCATCGGGGCGTGACCATTACCGGAAGCTTGTCGACCAGCGTTCGAGCAAGTTCAAAGGAGATGCTTCCCGCGCCGATGATCACCGACGCGCGGAGTTCGACCACGGGCGCGCCCGCTTCACCAAGGAGCGCTCCGACCTCCTGCCGGCTGGAAAGATGCTCGGAAAGGCCGGTACCCCGCCCCAGACCTCCCAAATAGATAATTCGCCGCACGCCGGCGTCGCGCGCGACCGCGCCGAAGAGCCGGGCGCTCCGGCGATCGGTTTCAGCAAAATCGTCCGTCTGCGTCATGGCGTGCACCAGGTAGTAGGCCGTGCCGATCCCTTCCATGGCGCGCCGCAACGCGGTTTCGTCGAGAATATCCCCCTGAATGGCGGTCCGGCGCGCCGGTTCGGGCAAAGCCTCCGGACGCCGGACCAGACAACGGACCGTCGCGCCCCGCGAAAGCAGGGCCTTGAGCAGACGGCTGCCCACATAGCCGGTAGCGCCGGTCAGCAGGATCACGGCTGAACCTCCTCTTTTCATCGATGGTCGAAAGGCAGCGCCAAAACCGGTGAGTCTGGACGAAATATATCGTGGACCCCTGTGGCGATTATGCAACGGTTTTCTGCGCGCCGCCTTTCCGATGCGCTGGTTCGTATGGATGGACTCCGGGAAGCAGGGTCCGGGTACAATGTCGCCGAGGACAAAGAAATGCAAATACCGCCTGACGGTGGAATGAGACTGGACCTGGCATTGTTGGCGGATATACCGCCCTGGGAATGGCCGGAAGGCGCGGACGCCACGATCCTGGAGATACTGGGTGACGCGGGAGCCCCGGAATCCGATCGGCTGCTCGCGGCGGATCTGGCCGGCGACATCAGCGTCATCAATGAGGCGCTGGTCGAGAAGATGCTCTGGATCCTCCGGCGCGCCGAGGAGTCGGATGATCTGCGGTCGACGGCCGCTGTCAGTCTGGGTCCTGTGCTCGAACTCGACGACGTTGATGGATTCGACGGACTCGACGAACTCGACGAGGCGCCCATCCCGGAAGAGACGTTCAATACGGTCCGACAGACGCTGCGCGACCTCTACCAGAGCGCCGACGTGCCGGCGCCCGTTCGCCGCAGCATTCTCGCCGCTTCTTCCCGCGCTCCCGCGGACTGGCACGCAGACGCCATTCGTGAGGCCGTCGCTCTTGATGATCCGGAATGGCGGAGGACTGTCGTCTACTGCATGGGGAACGTTCGGGGCTTCGATCGCGAGATCGTCGAAGCGCTGAAAAGTCCGGACCCGCACATCCTGTTGGAAGCCGTGCGGGCCGCCGGCAGTTGGGAGTTGGAGGCCGCCGAACCGCGCATCGTTCAACTCATCAACGCGCCGGATACCGACAAGGCGCTGCTGATCGTGGCTATCGAGGCAGCCGGGTCCGTCTGCGGTGACCGCATGCCGGACATCGTCTGGGATTTTGCTGATTCGACGGACGAAGACATTGCGGCCGCAGCCTCGGAAGCCTTGTTGATGGCAGAGTTTCTCGACGACGAATTCGACGACGAGGACGACGCGGACGACGACGCGGACGACGACGCGGACGACGACGAGGACGATGACGAGGAGTAGGGCGGCCGCCGGAAGCGACCCCCATGACGCCAGTGTAGTCCCGCCAGAAACAGTGTAATGCGCCACGCGGGCTGGAAATCATGCATGGCCGGTACCGGCTTCAGCGTGGCGGCGCTCACTATAGTTGCAGTATTTCCGGCGCCCTGGGTTGGCCCGGCCCTCTCTGCGAAACACGCAGAACACACCTGAGCTTCACGAACACACTCCGTTCCCGTCATCGGGCTGCCCGGTGGTCAGCCGCCCGCAAACGCGCCCCGGGGGCAACAGCGCTTTGGAGGGGAGTAAAAAAGAATCAGCCCGTTTCGAAACGTGTCCGAAACGGGCTGAAGGTTTTCGAATCGCGGAATCGTCAGTGGCGAAGCTGAGTCTCGGTGTTGCCTTCTTCATACACGGCGCAATCCCTGCGTTCCTGAACAATACCGTCGCCATTTCCGGCCCGCAGGACGCGGGTCGGCATCACCCAGGGCTCAAGGAAATACACTGGATCTTCGATCGTCATGTCGTACCGGAGTTCATTTCCGACGCGAGTGAGTCTCTCGATGATGTGCATGTCGGCGGAATGCAGGAATCCTCCGCGTCCCAACCACGTCTCGTCGGTGAATGAAGTGGAGTCGATGACGAGCGTATCGCCTTCCCATGTACCGATGCTGTACCCATAGTAGGTCGATATGAGCGCCGTCTGCGCGCTACGCGCCCGACCGTCCGTGGGGATGTCGCGGAATTCATTGTTTCCGCCACCGTAGTCGGCATTCTCCCGATAGAAGAAGATGATATCCCGATCGTTTTGGATAATCCGGCTGGGCGTGCCGTGCCGTGGGAGTCCCAGGGGTATGCACGTCATGACGGGATCGTACTTGTTCGTCCATTGATCGAGTTCCTGAATCTTGTCCCAATACTCGGGCTTGTAGTTGGGATGACCCAGGACGCCGAACCGCGAAGGCGAAAGCCACTCATAATCCACCACGAAGTTGTCTTGTCCGGACGTGCAGTTTTTCTGCGTAGGGCCACATCGGCGGCTTCCACCACCCGTGATTGGATTAGGGGCTCCTCCCCAGGATCCACTCATGTCCGGCTTTCCATCGGCCCGCCGGGGCGTGACGACGTCGGCAGTCCGCGTCGCTCCCGCGTTGGCCGCTGCGTTGGCGGCTGTCAGAGTCCAGTTGGGGGGGACATGCGTCGGCTTGATCGCCGCCTTGACGCTTGCCGGAACAGGCATCACCACATACATCTGTGCCGTTTCCGTCACCGTCGTCGTAATGTCCCGGACGACGGCGCCGTTCTTCTTCTCTGTCATCTTGCCGGCGTACAGCGCCTCAGCCGGGTTGAGTGGATTGTTCCAGTCTTTGTAATCGCTGTACGTAAACTCGTAAGTGTTCGCGCCATTTTTCACCACGACGCTTTCGGGCATGAATTTTGCGTCGAGCGTGGCGGTCGCAGTAGCGCTGGGGACGCCCGGGATCGGGAACGTCAAGACCGGTTTGGCGCCTGCCCATGCGACGGACGTTTTACCTGCCGTCATGACATCGGCCGGCAGCTGTTGCGGCCGTGGCGTCATTGGAGGCGCGTCTGGCGAAGTCCCGGCGAATGCGGCCTTGAACGCGCCCTGCGGGCCGGACCACAGGCGAATCATCCGCTCCTCCACGGTTGCGGCCATCGGAGTGGCTTTGCCTTTGCCCTTGACGAGTTCGGCTCCGGGAATGTCTTCGTCCCAGGCGTACGCTCCACTGAGGACTTCGATATTGGAACAACTCTGGCCATTCGGCCGGGCGCCGGTGATCTGGATCCGCTCACCCGACTTCTTGTAGTTGATGCTGGTTCGATACTTCGTCACATTGCAGGGCTGTCCGTCCACTTGCATGACGCCCTTGCCCTGATATTCGAGTGACATGAGTACGTCGTATTCCTGATCGCTTCGCAGCATGCCCATGTACCAGGCCCAGTTGAACAGAACGGACTTAAGGTCTTTTGCGCCGGCAGCCGGAGTGTACTGCCCGGCGCCACGCCCGCCGCGTGCTCCGCGCCCTCCGCCACCGGGCGCCTGACCACGGGCAGCAGCGCCCGCGCCGCGGGCCTGAGCGCCGGCAGTGGACCGCACATTGATTGCGAGAGCCGCCGCGATCGCGACACTCGTCCAGATGATTTTGTGTCGAACAGCCATGATGGTCCCCCTGTGTTTAGTCGGTAGGACTGCCGGCAGAAATTGCGATCACATGCCCGTCCGGATACTTCACGGACTTCAGGAAGCCCAGCGGACTGCCGTTCAACGCGGGAAGAAAATGAACCGTGATCTCGTCCCCGACATGCAATGCATTCGGTCCGGTTTTGCCGACACCTCTCTGCGCCAGAGACGTGGCGGAACCGAGGGTCATCACCCACGAGGTCGCCTTTCCATCCGTGCCCTTGACCGAGAGAGTCAGCGAGCCGTGAGGATTCACAAACTGCAGTTTCTCGACGGATCCCGTCACGGTCACGTCCTTCTTCATGTCGTACACGCCCGCGAGGGAATGATGCGCCATTAACGAGCCGGCCGCCATCAACAACAAAGCCACACAGACCAATGTTCGCCTGATCATTTGGTTCGCCTCCCAAAGATTGATCGGAATTCAGAAAAGCTGATTGCGGGAGTCTACCAGCGGGAGCTCGCAAGCTCAAAGTTTTGCAGAAACAGCGGAAAGATTTTTTTAGAGGCGCTACCCGCCAGGGGAGAATCTTGCTGGCAGGCTCGGTCCGCGTGGAGAAAGGGCGGAAACTCCGCCCTTTCTCCAGGAATCAGGCGATCAGCGGCCAGCCGCTTTCGAGTGCTTGTTGAAGAACGCGAAAATGTCTGCCATTCCCGTGGTCAGCACGCTGCCGTGATCTCCACCGGGGACTTCGACATATTCATTGGTTATTTTGAGTTCTTTCATCTTGTCAATCCACTGCCGGGTGCCCGCGACAGGAACCAGCGTATCCATGTCACCCTGAACGATGATGAACGGCACGTCTTTCGCAGGATCCAGCTTGTAGTTGTTCGGATTGATCCCGGCTGGCGCGGTGGCTGGCGCCATGGCGCCAATTCCGGCCCAGATCGAGGCGTACTTGACGCCCAGATAGATCGCGCCCGCGCCTCCCATGGAATGTCCCATGATGTAGGTGCGGTTCTCATCGACATTGAATTCCTTGCGGATGATCTCAAGAACGTTCATCACGTCCTTTTCGCTCATTTGGCTGGCTTCGTTCGGTGTGCCTAACGTGGCCGCCCCTGGGCCTGCTCCTCTGCCGCCGCCGCCCGGAGCTCCACCAGGACCGCCACCGCGCGCGCCGCCAGGGCCACCCGGCGCTCCGCCCGGAGCTCCACCAGGCGCGCCGCCACGCGCTCCGCCAAAGCCGCCCGGAGCTCCGCCCGGAGCCCCACCAGGCGCGCCGCCGCGCGCTCCGCCAAAGCCGCCCGGCGCTCCGCCCGGCGCTCCGCCCGGAGCTCCACCGGGCGCGCCGCCGCGCGCTCCACCCGGACCGCCCGGCGCGCCACCTCGCCCTCCGCCGCCAGGACCAGCAGCCGCTGCGGCGCTGCATGTTCCGTTCGCCATCGTGGAAGGAGCTCCATACCAACCTGACGAATTACAGCCCATCGGACCAACGTAGATGTAGCCACCTTCCTCTGCCAGTTGCAGCGCGCCGCGGCTCATCATGGTGTTCTGATTTCCGCCGAGGCCATGCAAGGAGATGATCAGAGGATTCTTCTTGTCCTTGCTGACTTTTGAGGAAACAAACACGGCATACGGCACTTCTGCGGTGACGTCCTTGTCCTTAAACGTGTACGTCCGCTGTTGGACTCGCGGATCGGCGCCGCCCCTTGCGCCACCGCCCGGAGGGGCCTGCTGACCGCCGCGTGGAGCGGCTGCGGGACCCGCCTGCTGCGGGGCTCCGGATTGAATTTGGGGCAAAGCAAACGGAAGGCTGAGGGCCAGTCCGGCCGCTATGCCCGACAGTCTAATCAGGGTTTTTGAACTCATCTTTTTTGAACTCCTCTTTCGAACATGTGGAAATATGCCAACGCAGGGGCCATGATCAATAACCAATTCCGCCAACTTCACTATCCAAACGCGTCACCTGGATAAAAAGAGAAGTTGTCGATCTTCAGGGAGCATTAGTCTACTAACGTCCGCGGATTTCCGAGACCGGCATTATATCCAACTCCACCGGCGGCCGTGTCTACAGTCGCAGCCTTTCTTCATGGCCGGCTCTTGTAGGTCTTGCTGAAACCGTTGCGCGTGTTGGTAACCGTGAATGTTCCGTCCTGCCGAGCAGAAACCTTGATGAGGTAAGCCGGCGCATGCGCCGCGCCGCCACCCCCGCCTCCGAAGCCACCAGCGCCTCCGAAGGCTCCACCGCCGCGGGCCGCGCCTGCCGGCGGCGCGATCACCCCGGCGATCGTCGCGTTGTCCTCCAAATTGGCCACAAACGTTGCCGGGGAGTTTTCGAGACCGGCGTTATAGGACCAGTGCAGCTGCCAGAGATCTTCGAGCCACGGAGACTGGTAAAGCACTTTGAAGGTATCCGGCTCGCCGCCCTTGCGCGTGCCATTGTTCATGACTGCAACGCGCGGCTGAAGGGCGTGCACGAGCGCCGGGGAGCCCGACTTGGCCAGTCCATGATGCGAAGTCAGGTACAAGTCCACCGGGCCGATGTGGTTTGTCGGGCACATCAGATCGAGCTCGCCGTTCCACGTGAGGTCCCCCAGATCGACGGTTCGAAAGCGGCCGTAAACAAGAAGGAAGCCCGCCGACTCGCCGTTGTCCGGGTCCATGTATCCGTTCTCATTCATCTTTTGCACACCGGTACACGCGGCGTTCTGCTGGCCCCCGCCGGGCAGATCCGCTCGGATGAACTGATTGGCTGCCGCTACCGTCGTGATATCGACGCCGCTCATCTTCACCTTGTCCCCGGGCTTCACGATGGTTCGCTTCCCCTGACTCAGTTCTTCATACGACGTGAGAAATGCGGCTGAAACAATCCGGTCATTGGCATGGGGCTGGCCGTGATCGTAGAAGCGAGCGATGGGAACCTGTCTGGCAAGAGCAAACAAAGAACCGGTGTGATCCCCATGGTAGTGCGTCGTCCACATGTGGTCGATCTGTTTGACGCCGCCGGCTTTCAACGTGTCGATGATGCGCCC
>DASUFH010000005.1:0-9663 GCA_036274645.1 Terriglobia bacterium | reverse complement strand
TTCCTGCTGGAGCCGCTGAAGCGTTCGGTTGATCAGCCAGTCCTGCTGCAGAATTCCCACCTGGGTGTTGATCTGGGAATCTTCCGCAGCGACCGAGAAGAGCGACGGGGCGGCCAGGGTTCGAACATCGCGAAGATCCAGGAAGTCCTCGTTCATGACGCGCATTTCCAGCGACGCTTCCGCCCGGTACATGCGCGGCGCGACGGACCAGATCCCCAGCGAAACCAGCACACCCAACGCAGTCAGGACGAGGATGACGCCCTTGTGATCGAAGAGCGTATACACGTAGTCCGCATAGCTGAACGGATGGATGTCGAACGCGTCATCCATCACGGTGGAGCTCTCAGGCCGGTGATGGGACCGGAGCATTAAGCTATCCATGGTTTGATTTCTCCGCCGAATTTACACGCGGGCCGGATGGCGCCGGCTTCGCTGGAGTCCGTGGCAGAAGTCCGAAACAGTGAAAACCGTGGCCGGGTCCAGAGGACGTGACGAACGTGTTGTGCGGTCTCGTACACCTTTGCCTCGCGCAACTACAGTCCGCCCCAGATGGCCAGTCCGGTCAGGGAAGTGATCGCGGCGTCGAGAACTTTCGTTCCGACCTTTTTGGACGCGCTGTCCGGGATGAACAGGATGTCGTCCGGCCGCAACGCCAGGTCCGCGGTCTTTCCTTCGAGCATCTTCTTCAGGTCAATCTTGATTTCCGTGCGCTCACCGTTTGTTCCCATTCGCAGTATCCGGGAGTTCTTCGCTCCGGACGTTCCGTCGAGCCCTTCCGCCAGGGCCAGCGCCTGCAGCACCGAAATGCTTTCCCGTTCGTTGAGTTTGAAGCCGCCGGACTTCTTGACCGCTCCGACGACATAGACGAGTTCCGAGGCGGGCACCGTGATGACGTCGCGCGGCATCACAAAGATGTTCTGCTCGGGTTTCCGTCCGGAGAGGAAGTCCTTGAGGTTGACGTCGGCCATATAGAACTGGCGGCTCTGGTCCATCCTGGCGTCGGGCAACGGGATTTTGCCCCAGGCGACTTCGCGGGTGATCTTGACCCGTGGCCCTGCGTCCGCGGTAAGACCTCCGGCGAGGGAGAGAACTTCCGCAAGGCTCCGGCGGCCCTGCAACTGGTGCACGCCTGGTCTTCCAACCGCGCCAATGACGGATACCGGTTGGCTGCCGAACTCGACGATGTCGACCGAGACCTGCGGTTGACGGACTTGAACCGCGAGGCGTTTCACCAGTTCCACCTTGAACTGCTCCAGAGTCAGGCCCGCCGCTTTGACCCGGCCGAGAATCGGAAGATCCATGTAGCCCGCCGGGTCCACGCGCAGCGGTTTATTCGATATTTCCTCCATGCCCAGGGCCCAGACGGCAATCTGGTCGCCGGGGCCGAGCAGGTACTCGGAGTCGACGGATGTTCCGGCGCTGTCCGGCGTCTGTCCGAGGACGTTATTGGCGGCCAGCAGGATGCAGCACGCCAGCGTCACGCTTTGAGTCACGCGGATGAATGAGGGTCGCATACGTTCCTCCTACAGTCGGTTTCCGGTTTCAACGATGGAAGCGGAGTCGCGCCGCCCTCCGAGAATCGCGGCGCCGTCGCAGGCGCATGGGGCGGTTGCCGTCACCAGATCCCTGCTGATTTCCACGCGCACCGCACGCTGAAGCAGGGTTACCGACAGGATCAGTTGCAGGGAGTTCTTGAATTCCACAATGACCCCCTCAACTCCCGAGAGCGCCCCCGCGATGATCCGCACCTTGGCGCCGGCTGCAAGAAAGTCCGCCGGGCTGACGACGAGTCGCCGTTCGATCACCCGCTGTATGGACGCGATCTCGCGCTCGTCTACGGGTGTCGGTGTGCGTCCTGAGCCGACAACATGCATGACGCCTGGAGTGGTCAGAATCGGCAGGCGCCGGCCCACATCGAAAAGGCAGAAGACGTAGCCCGGAAACAGCGGCAGTTCCACGCGCCGTATTCCCCGGGAGAGTCGACGCCGCAACAGGTAGACCGGCAGCAGCGTCTGGTACCCCTTGTCGTCCAGCAGGTCCGAGACGCCCCTCTCGCTGCCTACCCTCACACGCAACGCAAACCACTCTTCTATTCCGGCCTGGGGCCATTCCATTTGTTCTCCCGTCGGCAGATTCACAGAAACGTTTCCGCGCGGTGTCCCGGCAGGCCAGAGTGACGAATGCGGGCTACCGCCATTTGAGGCGAAAAATGTTTTGTTTCCGTCCCGGCGAAAACAGAAGTCGGGGCGGATCGCCTCAAGAATTCAGAAGTCAGTGTCTGGTGGCCTGTAATTTTTCCGGCGCGGACATCAGGAGCAGTTTCGACGACATGCCATGGCTGAATCGACGGCTAGCATAGGTCCGGCAATCCGACCCGTTCAATCGGGCGATCCATTCATTGTGCGGTAGGGAAACGTCTTCTATTCTGCCCCGGTCTCTCCCGACGGGAAAGTCCCGGCCCGTCCATGAGGTTTGCGGGCGTTTTCGATCGCGAGTTGGCCCGTTGGAACGGTCGGCGAAGCGCTTCTTCCGGCGGTGGCGCTCCGGTGGAGAACCGCGGTCACGGAAATCCTCAAATGGGGAATTCCCTGACTGGACAAATTGCTTCGGCGCCTTAAGAGTTACCAGAGCGAGCAATCGTAGTGAACTCGCGGCTGCGCGTTGCGACGGGAGGTCAGGCGCGCCCGGTCGAGAGCCTCAACTTCCCGCCATCCATCGGTGTTTCGTTTCATCAACGAATTGGCCGCGCTCTCCATGCGCGTCGAGGATGTTCAATGAAGACTTTGGTGGTTGGGGCCGAGGCTGGCCAGGGCGTCCTTTCCTCGGACTCCTATGACGTTGTCGTTGTCGGCGCTGGACCCTATGGGCTTTCCGCGGCAGCCCATCTTGCCGGCGAGGGCCTGCGCGTTGCGGTGTTCGGGAAGCCGTTGCGTCTCTGGCGGGAGTTCATGCCGGAAGGAATGCTGTTGCGTTCCCACTGGTGGGCCACGAACCTTTCCGATCCGGCGAATCGCTTCACTTTTGCCGAATACCTGCGCGTTTCCGGCAACCAGCCCTGTTACCCCGTTCCGATCAAGATGTTCATCGATTACGGCGAATGGTTTCAGAAGAACGCGGCGCCGGCGGTAGACGAGACTTACGTGGCAAACATCGCGCGATCGGGCGAGGGCTTTGCGCTCACGCTCGTGGACGGCCGGGTGATTCACGCGACCTCCGTCGTGATGGCGGTTGGGCTCCGCTATTTTGCGAACCTGCCTCGCGAATACGCCCGCGTTTCGAAACGGCTCGTCACGCACTCTTTCGAGCACGGCTCGTTCCGCCGGTTTCGGGGGCAGCGCGTGGGCGTGATCGGCGGTGGCCAGAGCGCCGTGGAGTATTCGGCGCTGCTCCATGAATCGGGGGCCGAGGTCCACCTGTTCGCGCGCCGGCCGATTCACTGGCTGGATCCGGATGGAGACGAAAAACGCACATGGCTGGACCGTGTTCGCGCTCCGCGGTCGAGTATCTCGCCGGGCTGGAAAAACTGGGCGCTCGAACGATTTCCGTACCTTTTCTACCGGCTGCCGACCTCCCAGAAGGACCGTCGCGCATTGAAATTCAATCCCGCCGCCAACGACTGGCTCAGGGAACGCGTCATCGGCAAGGTGAACGTGAATGAAGGCGTCGTCGTGACCGGGATAACAGCCAACGAGAACCTCGCGCATCTGACGCTGTCCAGTCAGCGCGCCCTCGACGTCGACCATGTGATTCTGGCGACGGGCTACCAGGTGAATGCGCATCGGCTGACCATGCTGGCGCCATCGTTACTGGCCGAGCTGAAAGTCGATTTGAACATCCCCGTACTTAACCAATGGTTTGAGAGCAGCGTGCCGGGCCTCTACTTTATCGGCCTGATTTCGGTGCGCGCCTTCGGTCCCCTCTACCGCTTCGTTGCCGGCGCTCGGGCTGCGGCGCCACGCGTGGCCCGATCCGCGGCGCGTTTCGTGGCGAATAAGCGGAATGCCGTTGGTCTGAGACGGCCGTGACCCGGATGGACCGGGTCGAGGCCTTCGGAAGCAAAGGAGGCGCTCTGTGCAGGAAGCCACATTGTCAAAGCCCCACCCGGTGGGGACGGCTCCGGGCCGTCCCTCGTTCGATGCGCTGATTCTGGACGCCAAACTCCGCCAGTCCCTGGTCACCGTGCGGTCGCTCGGCCGCCGGGGACTTCGGTCCGCCGCGCTGGAAACCCGAACCTTTGCGCGGGGTGTCGCGACATTTTCATCCCGCTGGTGCGCGGAGGAATTTGTCGCTCCGTCCTACGAGCACACTCCCGAACTGTTCATCGAATACCTCGAGCGCGTGCTGGAGACCTGTCATGTGAAGGTTCTCATTCCCTCGCACGACGGCACGCTCGCCATCGTGCGGCAGTACAGGAAACGGCTTGAGAGGCGGACGCGGATAGCCATGGCGGATGAAAGGGCTCTGTCCATCGCGGTCAACAAGGCGCGGACCATCGCCCTGGCCCAGCGCCTCGGATTGGCCACGCCGTATGGGGTCTCCGTGAACTCCGTTCGCGAATTGCCGGCCGCTTTGCGGGAGGTCGGCCTGCCGGCGGTAATCAAGCCGGTGACGACATGGACATGGGGACGCAACGGAGAGGGAAAACGTCTGGTCTGCGAACTGGTCGTCAACGATGAAGAGGCGCGCCGCGCCGTCGGAGCGCTGACCGCCTCGGGGGTCGCCGTTCTCGTCCAGAAGTTCCTCAGCGGCGAGCGCGAGGCGGTCAGTTTCCTCTACGCGAACGGAAATGTGTACGCGCGCTTTGCGCAGTGGGCAAAGCGCATGCAGCCGCCCCTTGGCGGCACATCGGTGTTTCGTCAGAGTATCGCCGTGCCCAGGGATATCGGGGAACCCGCCGAACGGCTCATCCGGGCGATGGAATTGGAGGGGTATTCGGAAATCGAATTCCGGCGCGACGCGTCGGGAAAGCCGCACCTCATTGAGATCAATCCCCGCCTCTCCGCTTCGGTGGAGGTGGCCGTTCGCGCCGGAGTGGATTTCCCGTATCTGCTCTATCAATGGAGCAATGGCGAACGCATTGACCGGGTCGAGACATATCGAACTGGCGGGTGGATGCGGTATCTCCAGGGCGATCTGCAAACGACTCTGGAATGTTTCGCGCAACGTGGAAGGCCCGGTGTCAGTCCCCCTGTGAAGGCGTTGTTCGATTTTGCCACGGCGTTTTTCGTTCCCTCCGGATACGACTATCTGGACTGGCAGGACCTCCGTCCAGGACTGACTGCGGCGGGTGATTTCGGTCGCTCCATCATGAGGCGCCTGCGAAAAGACAACCGGCCGGGCTGAACCGGCCACCTTTGCGGCGGTCCTGCCTGGCCGCAATCCGTTCCGGACGTCGCCCCTCCGTCACAAAACGAGTATGCGCGAATTCTTTTCGTCAATCTTCACGCTGTTTCTTTCTCCCGGAGGGCTGGTGATTCTGGCGGCGCTGGATTCTTCGATGTTCTTCTTCATGCCTGGAGCCATGGACGCCGCGGTGGTGATTCTGACCGCGCAGGATCCCGGCGCGGTGTGGCTGTATCCGATACTCGCCGCAGCGGGATCGGTGGGCGGTGTGACCGTGACGTTCGCAATCGGTCGGGAGATCGGCGAAAAGGGGCTGCCGCTGTGGATCTCGGAGCGCAGGCTGCGATCGATTCAGAAGAAGATCGAAAGCAAGGGAGCGTTCGCGGTAGCAGCGGCGGGCGCGATGCCTCCGCCGTTTCCGATGACGCCTTTCGTCCTGGCCTGTGGCGCGCTCGGTGTAAACCGGCTCAGGTTTCTGGCCGCGTTTGCCGTTGCGCGGACGTTTCGCTTCGGCGTTGTCGCGTGGCTGGCCATGCTGTACGGCGACTGGGTTCTGACCGTCATCCGTTCAGAAGGCTTCAAGACTGTTGTCATGTGGTGTGTCGTGGCCGCCATCGGTGGGACGGTCTATTCGGGTTACCGCATATGGCAAAGCGTCCGGCGAAACGAAAGCCGCCGGTCGAAGCGATCATGACCCTGGATGGTCCGCGTCTGGAATCCCGGGAGCGGTTCGTTGGCGCATCGATTGCTCAGGATCACGCGAGAGGTAAAAAGCGAAATGCGAATTCGGTACATCCCCGTTACTGCATTCCTGCTTGCGGCAGGTCTGATGGCGTTTGGACAGGGCGCCTCCCAACGGGCGCAACCGATCGACGCGGTCGCTCAGGCTCGTGAGAAGGCGGCGGCAGGGATGAACCGTCCCGAAGAAACGCGTACGCCGCATGACGAATCCGAGGTCTTCAGGGCCGTGAACGCCGAACCGGCTTCGGAAGCGATTCGAAACCAGCCCGGGGAGGGCCGGATCAACGGTTTTGACTTCTTCCGCGATCCACTGAACGCGCCATATCCGAGGATTGATCCGATGGAGATCATGAAAAAGGAAATGGCGAACAAGGGCAGTGTGATGAAAGCCCAGCGCGATCTCCTCGAGCGGCGCTATGACCTGACGCTCCGGACCGACCCGGAATTCCGGATGAGCCGGGGCAAGCCCGCGCCGATCGGACCCACCGCGCGGCTGCCCGAGGGCATGACGTGGGACCGGTTGGCCGCGATGAGTCCGGCCGAGATCCGGGCCCGCGGCATCTTTCCTTATCCGACGCTGCCGCATCCGCTTCAGACCAACGGCGGTCAGGTGTTTCCGAAGATGCAGATCGACATGTTTCCGCGCCTCGAACGCTTCGACGTGGATTTCGATCTGCCCGACGGATTCCTGCCGGAATTTCCCCCTGCGATTTTTCTCGTCAATCGTCCTGAACTCGGCGATGTGTCACGTGGCGAAGTCGTTTCCATCAACAACTACTATCGGTTGTTCAAAGATATCGTGACTCCCGTCCAACTCGATGGCTTGCGCCTGCTCGTGACGCCGTTTCCGCAGGAGGAATTCAATCCCACCGATGATCGCAAAACGGTCGATGCGAGCCTCGGCGTGACGTGTCTGGACTGTCACGTAAACGGACATACCACCGGACAGTTCCATCTCTCTCCGGACATCCGTCCGCAGGAGCGCCGATTCCGCCTCGACACGGTCAGCCTGCGCGGCGTCGGCGACCAGCAGATCCACGGATCCAAGCGCAGTCTTCGTTCCGTCGAGGATTTCACGGAATTCGAACAGCGGACGGCGTACTTCAATGGCGACGAAATCCACGCCATCAAGAAGGGAATGAACATCCTCGATCGCATCCAGGTCAGCCACATGGCGCAGATGCAGAACATGTTCGGCTTTCCGCCTGCGCCGAAACTGGACACATTGACGGGCCGGCTGCTGCCTGGCGCAACCCCGAGTGAACTGCGCGGTCAGGAACTGTTTTTCGGCAAGGCCCAGTGCGCCTCCTGCCATCCGGGGCCGTTTTTCATGGATCAGCAGATGCACGACCTCCATGTCGAACGTTTCCTGAAAGAACCTCCCGACGGTCCAATCAAGACGTTCACGCTCCGGGGCATCAAGGACAGTCCCCCGTACCTTCACGACGGGCGCGCCCTGACGCTCGAAGACACCGTGGAGTTCTTCAACATCGTTCTTCAGTTGAAACTGAACGCTCAGGAAAAGACGGATCTTGTCGCGTTCATGCGGCAACTCTGAAAAGCGGTCTGCGTTCGTCCGCATCCGCTTGTAGGGGCGGTCCATGACCGCCCAGCTTTTCGGGTGAAGGTTCTTAATCCAGGAGTTCCACTCCGAAACGTCGGGCGGTCATAGACCGCCACGGTCAGCGGTCTTCGATTTCCGTTCCGGGAATCAGTCGCGAAGCAATGGCGCCGGACGCCACTGAGGTGAGCGCGCCGAACGCGATGGCCGCTTCGATGGAGCGGCCGCTGATGACGCCCGCGAGCGCCGAGCCCAGCGGCACGCCGGCGTAGTTGAACGCCATGGAGACCGCAAACGCGCGGCCCATCCAGTTGGCGGCCGTGCGACGCTGCCGCAGAGTAAACAGCGCGACGTCGAGCGGGCCGTTAAAAAAGCCGGTGAGCGCCATCACCAGAACCAGCGTGACGAGGTCGACCCGCACCAGAAGAATCGCGACGGCCAGTCCGGTTCCCACCATGGGAGCGACGAGCATGATTCGCTCGCGGTTTCGCGTATCGACACGCCCAAAGAACATGGCCGAGATCGCTCCGGTCAGGCCCTGAGCCGCGATGATCAGGCCCACGACGGTTGCATTCATGCGAAGCCTTTCCAGCACGATCAGGGGAACCACCACAGTGAGTGTTCCCACGGTCAGATTCAGAGCTGAAAGACTGAAGCCCAGTCCCCTTAACGTCGGGTTGCGCCACGTATAAACGAGTCCTTCCCATGCCGCCTGCAGTATTCCTGAATTGCGCTCCCCGCTGCGCCGCGGATCCGGAAAGCGCGCCGTCACCGCGGCGGCGACGCCGAAGCTGAGTCCGATCATCAGAAACGCCGCGCCACCTCCCCACACGGAAACGATCAGCGCGGCCAGCGGCGGCCCGACGATCATCGCGATGACATAGCCAATCGAATCGATGGCGTTGACGCGTTCCCACAGGCTGACCGGAACGATCTGGGGGAAAAGACTGCGCAACCCTGAAGCGGAGAGAGGCGCCGTTAATGACGCGACAGCAGCGATAACGATCAACAGCCAGGCGGGGAGAGCGTTGAGCAAAGCGAGCGCGCCGATCAGACCGAGCGCCACCATCGCGACGAGATAATCCAGGACGACGAGCCGTGTCCGCCCATGCCGGTCCAGTAGCGCGCCGGCGACGGGACTGATGATCAATCCCGGGAATACGCTGAAGAACGCGGCGAGTCCGGCCAGCGCTGGCGAGTGGTAGGCGGAAAGCGCGTACAGAACCGTCGTCACGCTGACCATCGACTGGCTGATGCGCGCCACCTGCATTCCCACGAGAAGACGGCCGACGGAGGGCAGACCCAGCAACGCGCGATAAGAACTCTCGATCATGAAT
The DNA here is from genome assembly GCA_036274645.1 of Terriglobia bacterium. GTDB lineage: Bacteria > Acidobacteriota > Terriglobia > 20CM-2-55-15 > 20CM-2-55-15 > DASUFH01. The sequence goes on along the minus strand of DASUFH010000005.1, from coordinate 681 downwards.
GAAATGGGAGACCGTTCAGGAAGATGACGATTGCCTTTTAACGGCTGCGCATGTTGCGGCAGAGGCCGGGCGCTGCGACCCTGCCTCCACCGAATCGGAGTGTCTAGCGCTGAATGAATTCCAGAAACAAGTTGTTCGGGTCGCGGACGATCACGAGTTTGCTCGCGCCCAGGCTGACCGGTTCGCCGCCGGTTGTAATGATATCGGCGTTGTTTGCCTTCAGGGTCTTCATCAGCGCGTCCATGTCACGCACATACAACTGCAGGATCGCTGTGCCGGGATCCTGAACACGCGTCTTCATCGGCTTGCGCGCGACCTGGGAGAATTCAATGAACGTAATCGTGCCGCCCCCGGGGATCGGTCCACGGCTCTGTTTGAAGGCCCCGCCTGGAACGCCGGCGGTTTCGTTCATGACCTTGTCGGGGTTGAAGGTGGTACCGGGAGTCAGTTGGAAGCCGAGGACCTTCTGATAGAAGTCGACCGTTTTCGCGCTGTCTTCCACGGTGAGTTCGAAACCGCCGCCGCCAACGACGTTGCCCTGGGGCTGGGCTGCGGCGCCCGCTGCGCCCGCGCCTGCCGGTCCGCCCGGGCCTCCGCGGCCCCCGCGCGCGCCGCCCTGACCGAGTTCGATGACGAACCCGTCGGGATCCTGGACAAACACCGTTTTGCTGGCGCCGACCG
>DASUFH010000004.1:0-12577 GCA_036274645.1 Terriglobia bacterium | reverse complement strand
CGATCAGATTCAGTGGGGAGGCTTGACGCATGTGATCTACGCATGGGCGCTCGTCCAGCCGAACGGAACGCTCGATCTGGACACGCAGCAGGTTGCCGCCAACGCTCCGGCCCTGGTGGCCGCCGCGCACGCTCACGGAGTGAAAGCGCTGCTGGGTGTCGGCCAGCCGTTCTGGCTGGGGCAGACCGGGAACCTGCAGCAGGCGGCCAACTCCTATCGCTCCACGCTGACGAGCAACATCATGTCCGTCGTGAATACGTATGGATTCGATGGTGTCGATATCGACTGGCGACCGTTCAATACCGGCACAGACGGGCCGGCGTCGAGTCTTCTGGGCGCGGATCTGCGCGCTCTCCTGGGCAGCCGGATCCTGACCGCCAGCGCGATCGTGACCGACTCCGCCTACTGGGGCACGGCGTATAAAGTCTTCGATCGTGTGCACATCATCACCTACGCGCTCACGGGAACCTGGAATCCGTACTCCTGGCACAACGCTGCGCTCTACGATCCCGACAACCAGGTCTGGTCCGTTGATCTCGCTGTAAGGCGATTCACTCAGGCCGGGGTGCCGGCTTCCACGCTGACCATCGGCATCCCGTTCTTCGGCTTCATGTGGACCGGAGGCGGTATCACCGGGCCGCAGCAGTACTGGTCGGGAACGCCGACTATCACGGAGCAGACCTACCAGGCTCTGGCGCCGTCCATCAATTCGGGCGCTTATCGTCAGGACAGCCTGGCGCGCGTGCCGTACCTGACGTCGTCGGGCAGCTTCCTGACTTATGACGACGAGTGGTCCATCAAGCAGAAGATGGATTACGTTGCCGAGCAGGGAATCGGCGGATGGACGATCTGGGAACTTTCGGGGGACTACCTCCCGTCGCAGAGCCCGAATCAGCCGTTGCTTGCGTCGATCATGAGCAACATGGGTAAGACGACTCCTCCCGATAACCCGCGCGTGCCGACGCCGCCGACCGTGACGATCAACAAGGCGTCCGGGCAGCAGGACCCGACGTCGCGTACGCCGATCCACTTCACCGTTGTCTTCAGCGAGCCGGTCACCGGTTTCACCGCGGGAGACGTCACTGTGAGCGGAAGCGCAGGCGGCCCCATGAACGTCGTCCTGACCGGAAGCGGCGCCAATTACGATGTTGCGATCAGCGGAATGACCAGTTCCGGAAATGTGACCGCGTCGATTGGAGCAGGCGTTGCGACGGACGCGGAAGGCGACCCCAATAGCGCGTCTACCAGCAACGACAACACGGTCCGGTACCGCTATAGACGCTGAGCGAGAGACATTTCGCGTCCCCGTCTGCTTGTAGGGGCGGTCATAGACCGCCCCTGCACGCAGGCAGGGGAGAGGGGACAGAACCGTTTCGTTATGCGGCCGCCGTTACGTTGTAGTTCAAATACCACGAGTACGTGTCCCGGATTCCATCCGCCAGCGAAATCTCCGGCCGCCAGTTCGTCGCCAGCAGTCGCGATACATTGAGCAGTTTTCGCGGCGTGCCGTCGGGTTTTGACGTGTCGTAAACAACCTCCCCCTCGTACCCGACGATGCCGCGGATCAGTTCGGCCGCCTCCGCGATGCTCACGTCGGTTCCCGTTCCAACGTTGATGATGTCGTCTTCGTCCCAGTGGAGCATCAGGTGGATTGCCGCCGACGCGAGATCGTCTACGTGCAGAAATTCCCGCCTCGGCTGGCCGGAACCCCATAACGTCACCGGGCCGCCGCGCGCCTTTCCCTCGTGGAATTTTCGAATCATGGCGGGAAGAACGTGCGAGCTTTGCAGGTCGAAGTTGTCTCCGGGACCGTAAAGATTGGTGGGCATCAGGCAGATCGACCGGAATCCGTATTGCCGCCGATAGGCCTGCGCGAGTTTGATCCCGGCGATTTTGGCGATGGCATAGGCCTCGTTGGTGGCCTCCAGCGGGCCCGTCAGCAACGCCTCTTCAGGAATGGGCTGTGGCGCAAGTTTCGGATAGATGCAGGACGAGCCGAGAAACTCGAGCTTCTTCACGTTGTGACGGTACGCGGCGTGAATGACATTGAGCTCGATGGCGAGGTTGTCATAGAGGAACGTCGCGGGATAAATGGAATTGGCCAGAATGCCTCCGACCCTGGCCGCGCTGAGAAAGACATATTCGGGTCGTTCGCGTTCGAACAGGTGCTCCACCGCGCGTTGATCGCGGAGATCCAGTTCGGCGGAGGTTCTCAGGATCAAACGCTGGTAGCCCTGCGCCAGCAGGGCGCGTACGAGCGCCTGGCCCACCAGGCCGCGATGGCCGGCCACATAGATTGTCGCGTCCTTATGCATACCACGCCTCCGCGGTGGCCACCATGTGGCCGTTGTCCATCAGCAGTCGTTCCTGTTCGGCGAGGCGGAGATCATGCTCCACCATGATGCGGACAAGCTCCTGGAAATGGACGCGGGGTTGCCAGCCCAGTTCCTGGCGCGCTTTGGAGGAGTCTCCCAGCAGAAAGTCGACTTCGACCGGCCGGAAATAGCGGGGATCGATCCGCACATGCGCGCGCCAGTCGAGGTTGAGTTGTTCGGCGGCGGTGTCGAGAAAGTCGCGCACGGAATACGATTGCCCGGTGGCAATGACATAGTCGCCAGGCTGATCGGCCTGCAGCATCCGCCACATCGCCTCGACATAGTCGCCGGCATAGCCCCAGTCGCGGCGCGCCTCGAGGTTGCCCAGGTACAGCGTCTTCTGAATGCCCAGCTTGATGCGCGTCAGCGCGCGCGTGATCTTGCGTGTGACGAACGTTTCGCCGCGGCGTTCCGATTCGTGGTTGAACAGAATCCCGTTCGAGACAAAGAGTCCGTAGGCTTCACGGTAGTTCACTGCGTACCAGTGCGCGGCCACCTTGGAAACGGCGTATGGACTGTGCGGGCGGAAAACGGTGGCTTCGCTTTGCGGGGCGGGCGCGCCACCGAACATTTCCGAGGACCCGGCCTGATAGAACCGAATGCCCTTTTTTGCGCCCACCGCGCGCAACGCCTCGAGCATCCGCAGGGTTCCAAGCGCGACGGTGTCGGCCGTGTATTCGGCCTGGTCAAACGACACCCGCACGTGGGATTGAGCGGCGAGATTGTAGATTTCGTCGGGCTGAACGGTTTCGAACAGGCCCCGCAGGCCGCTGCCGTCCGTAACATCGCCATAGTGGAGAAACAACCGTGTGTCTTTGTCGTGCCGGTCGGAATAAATCGACTGGAGGCGTGCAGTGTTGAACGTGGATGCCCGGCGGACAATGCCGTGCACCACGTACCCTTTGACAAGCAGCAACTCTGCCAGAAACGATCCGTCCTGTCCGGTGATTCCGGTGACGATTGCAGTTTTATGCCCCACGGTAACTCTTCCTTTCTATGGTTTGGCTTTCGCCCCAGAGGAATTCAACGTCTGCCGTTCGTTGGCAATGGCGTTCAGCAGCGGCTGATCGGGCGTTTGACCCGGCAGGTAATCTCCGGAGAGTTCCCAGATCATCCAGCCTCCCAGCCGCCGGCTCTGCGCATAGCGGATCTTTTCGGCAATCGACTGTTCGTTGTCATAAGTGAAGAATCGGACCTCGGATGGGCGGGTGGAAGTGATGACGCTATAAGGAACTCTTGCGCTGGAATCCCAGCGGTCGATGGCAGGGCTGATCAGTCCGGTCAGACTCTGATACGGCAGTTGACGTATGCGCGGCTCCGATATCCAGCGCTGGTTCGGACCGGTGACGCCGCCGCCGGCCCATTCGTAGCCAAAGAACGGAATGCCGACATTGAGCCGTGCGGCAGGAACGCCCGCGCGCGTGAATCGTTCCACGGCCAGATCGACGGACCAGACAGTGGCGTCCGCGGGCGGGCTTTTCGGAAAAGAATCCGATCGGCTGTACAGCGGCGCATTGTGCCAGGAAAATGGATTCCAGACGCCTGTCAGGTCATAGGTCATGGCGGATACCCGATCGAAGGGCGCATGCGCTGTTCCCCAGAACTGGTAATCGGTCACGATGGCGGCGGCGGACAGCGTTTTGCCGCCGAGGCGTGACCGAAGATCGGACGCAAGCTTCTTCAGGATGGCGCCGTCTCTGGCGGTATCGAGCGGCTCCCAGTCGAGATCGACTCCGTCAAAGCCGTAGCGATTGACGATGTCGATGATGTTGTTGACCAGAATGGAGCGGTGAGATCCCGCGGCCTCGGCGAGTGAAGTCGTCTGTCCGGCCCAGTATTGCTGGCCGACCCCGAGCAGCGCTTTCACGTTGTTGGCTCGCGCGCCGGCAATGAGGGCGGGCGCTTCGCGGGAAACCCGCTGAGTTTCGAGGTCGAGGCTGCCGTCCGGCCGGACGAGCGCCCACGCGTAAACCACATGGGTCAGTCCTTTCCAGGTGATCCGCGACGATGGGAGTGGAGGCGCGCCCCACGGGGTCCAGTAGCCGACGCTCCAGAATGTTTCCGTCTCGGGCGCCGGCGCCGCCGCTGCGACGCCGTTCCGGTACGCCGGCGCAAACGGCGTTGGACATACGTAAAAGACGCAGATCAAGAGCGCGGCCAGAGTCCGCGTGGCAATGCGGCTGGGGCGACCGGCCGGCGCGTTGGATGTGAAAACCATCAATAGTCTGCTTCTAAAGTATCTGGGAGTGCGAGAGATCCTCTCCGAGGGCCGCCGCCCGCCGACGTCCGGAATGACCGGGACGCATGAATTGGGTGGCTTTCTGCGAGAGCACGGAATGCAGCATGTCCACGAGCGGCATGACATCTTCAGCGCCGCCCTCGGTGTCCACGCTTCGGGTTATCCGCAGGTAATCTGTGGAGGAGAGGGAAACCTCCATGCTCCACGCGTCAGCGGCGCCGGCAGTTCCCGGTTGTTCCTGAAAACGATGTCCGCCCAGCTCCAGGGTGATCGAATCCAGTTCGAAATCCCTGGCCAGTCCGAGGAGCACAAACCAGCATTCTTCGGGAGTCGGCGCGCTCGTCAGACTCAAACGGCCGGAGTTGAGCGCCATTCGGCGGCGGACGCCTTTGGGGACCTCGCGTATCAACTTGCCGAAAAGCGTGAACTCCTCGTAGGCGAGTGTGCGCACGCCGATCCACGTTCCGACACAGAACAACGCCACCATGAGATACCCGACATGTTCGGGCGTGCTTTTCAATATGAGCGCGCACAGCGACGCCAGAATGGCGGCCGTGAAGAGCCGGGGAACGACGCTGCGGGGGCCGCGCAGGTGGATCAGACGATGATGGATATGGCCTCGATCGGCCTGGAAGATCCGCCGGGCGGAGACGAAGCGCCGGACGATGGACAGCGATGTATCCAGCAGTGGTATCGCCAGGGCGATCACCGGAGCGGCCATGGAAGGCAGCGTCGTGGAGCGCTGGAACCATACCAGGCCGAAACACCCCAGCATGAAGCCCGTCCACAGGCTTCCGGAATCGCCCAGAAAGATGGACGCCGGATTGAGGTTGAACAGCAGGAAGGCGAACAGGGCTCCGGCCATCGATGCGGCCAGAGCGGAGTATCCGGCGGTGTTCCAGGAGAGGGCCACGAAGAGCATCGTGAGGGCGCCGATGAACCCCAGTCCTGAGGCGAGGCCGTCCACTCCATCGATGAGATTGAACGCGTTGCTGCACGCGACCAGCCAGCAGAAAGTCACGATCGCGCCCAGCCCCTCGCCGATCGCGGAGCCCTCGAAGAAGTGGAGCCGCAGGCCGGATACACACACGAGCAGCGCCGCGGCGCACTGGCCCGCCAGTTTTTGCGACGGCTTGAGGCCGAGCAGGTCGTCGAGAGTTCCCGTAATGAGGATCAGCAGGGAAGCCGGCACGACCTGAAGGGCAAAGTAGTCGCCGGGAGAGCCGATGGCAGTGAACTGCCGCTGGAGCAGCAGGAACGCTCCCACGGACGCAAGGCTGGCGAAGGCCACGGGAACACCGCCAATTCGAGGCACCGGCGCCCGGTGCAATTTCCGTTCGGAGTCCGGCGCGTCCAGCCAGCCCCGGCGGGCGGCGAGCCCGCGCAGCAACGGAGTCAACAGAAGACAGAGCCCGAAAGACGAGAACGCAAGGACTGACAGCATTGAATAGTTCATGGCTGTGTCACCCTTAGGCAGAGCACTGACAGCATTGAATAGTTCATGGCTGTGTCACCCTTTTGCGCCCCTGGCGGCGCCGCCGTCCCACTCGCGAACGGCTTTCAACGGAGTCCACAATTCGCGAAGCCGTTCCCGGATGCGGTGCAGACTGTACTGGTCGGCGATCGGGGTGGACCAGCGAGGCGCGTCGGTCAGGCCGAGAGCCTGTTCCATGGCTGCCGCGTATTCCACCGGGTCGCGCGATTGAACGATCAGCCCGTTTCGGCCTTCAATGATCATTTCGCGGGTTCCACTGACCGGCGTCGTGACGATCGCTTTGCCGCAGGCAAGCGCCTCGACCATGGCCACCGACCATCCTTCCGCGTACGACCCCAGGGCGACCGCGTTGGCGGCGTTGAGGTAGCGCGCCACCTCCGCGGCGGGTTGGAATCCCGTGATGCGCACGCTCGACTGGAGATCCCTGGCGGCAATGGCGCCTTCCAGCAAAGGCCGTTCCTCGCCGTCGCCGATGAAGATGAGCAGGCTTTCCGGTATCCGGCGCCGGAACTCGGCGAATGCGTCCAGCAGCAACGGCCAGCCCTTGAACTTGCCGATCCGCCCGCTGGTGACGAAGACGGTGGAATCCGCCGGAATCCCCAGCGCTTTCCGCGCTTCGGCGATCGGCGCGGGACGGAACTGTTCCAGGTCCACACAGGTCGGGATCTGGACGATCTGCTGCCGGGAAACACGTCCCCGGCTGGAGGAGACAAAGCGGGCAATGGCGTCCTCGTCGGCGCACGCCAGTACGACGGATGCGTTCCGGAGCGCGGAAAAGAGCGCGATCTCGTACACACGGCACAGCCGCCGGGCCAGCGCATACCGTGAAATCCGAAGCGGGTTCTCGACGCCCGGGAACATGTAGCAGACGCTCTCGAAACCCCAGCGCGCGACGCCGAGTAACGCTTCGGGCGCCTGGGTAAAGGCGTACCTGCAATGGAGCATCTCGATCCGGCGCCGATACCGTTTCAGCGCCAGGTAGTAGGTCAGCCGCGCGGGAACGAGCGGCCTTTGGGCCGACACGTCGCGCCGGCACACCGGAAAAAACCAGTAGGGAGTTCCGTCGATCTTCTTCTCACGCCAGACGCCGACGGTCTCGTCGCCTGTGGCAATGCCGACCAGCGCGAACGAGTTGCCAAACATTTTTAACAGTGAGCGCGCCATGCTGAGCTGGCCGCCCACCGGAAAGGTTTCGAAGTCGCAGCCTTCGAACAGAAGTATCCCTGGACGCAACACGATGGCTTCCTGTCCTTCCTTTTCGTCTTATGGCAAGGGTTCGCCGACCGGAGGGTCGTCTTTACGGGAAATCTCATGAACGACCGACCGGGACTGTGGTGGCGGGACCGCCGGACGTCCGCCGAATCCCTTGAGCGCCTGCGCTGCCACCAGCGCCAGAAATGTGAAACTGTCGAGATTCCGGCGCCAGAGCCGCTTCGGTTCATGGGCAAGCCGGAACGCCCATTCCAGCCCGGCCTGACGAAGCGCGACCGGGCACCAGCGTTTGTTGCCGGAATGAAAGTCGAAGGCCGCGCCGACGCCGATAGTCGCCGCCGCCGACACCCGGTGGGCGTGTCGCGCCATCCACTTCTCCTGCTTCGGAGCGCCCAGCCCCAGCCAGAGAATCGCTGGTTGCCGCGCGTTGATTTCCGCGAAGACGGCCTCGCCTTCGTCGTCGTGATCATCCCGGAATGGAGGCGAATGCCAGCCGGCCAGCAGAAGTCCCGGGAAACGGCTGGCCATGTTCAGCGCGATTCTTTCCGCAACGCCCGGCTCTCCTCCGTAGAAGTAGTGCGTGAAGCCGTATCGGCGTCCCTGGTCGCACAAATAGAGAAGCAACTCCGGTCCCGACACCCGTCCGCAGTGCTGATGCGAGAGCATTCTTGCGCCAAGAATCACGCCGATTCCGTCCGGCAGTGTCAGCGAGGCGCGGCGGACCGCCTGACTCATCTCCCGGTCTCTCCGGCACAACAGCACAGAGTGTGGATTGACGAGCGAAACTGTTCCACACCTGCTGGTCCGGCGCCATTCACGGATGCGATCGAGCACGCCCTGCGCGTCAATCAGGTCGAAGTCCACTCCGGCAATGTGGGCGCGCCCCGGAATGTCGCGACTGTACGGAGGCCGGACAGAAGTCTGACGGGGCATAGAAACGCTCCTGATGTCTGATCCTTTCGGACCGAGGTAACGAGTGAGCAGGAACAGTCAGACTTATGTTCAATGGGCATCCAGCGGTGTACCGATCTGGCGCAATGCGGACAGATGAACGGCCAATCGGATCCCCGTCTGCTGCAGGGGCGGTCTACGACCGCCCGGCGTTTCGGGGTGGAACCATTGATTATCAAGGTCGCTCCCCGAGATGCCGGGTGGCGATAGACCGCCCCTGCAACCAGGGTCGCGATGAACGGAATGCTGAAGCGCCGCACATAGGGGCTGGTACAGCATCTTCAATTCCCCAGACCGACCCGAACCGGGTTCGATGAAGTCAGCACAGGCGCGTTCGCCATGCCCGGCGCTTCGAGACGAGCGCGCCCAAAACGGCGCAGCAGGGAACTGCGAGCCCAGCGGCATCGGAACTCCAGACCCGCGGACCGGATTACATCCTGCGATATGCGGGCTTTTCCGCCGTCGTAAAACCAGATTTCTTTGCCCGGAAGATGCGCCCCAAGAGCGCGAAAGATGTCGCCGTTCACTCGCGTCCGGTGGGGATTGGGCGCCTGCCAGGATTCGGAGATGACCCAGAGGCGTTCAGGTAGCTTCAGCGCGTCGGAAGAGTCTTCCGAAGGCACCCGGATTTCGTCATATTCGCTCGCTGCGAGAACGAAGGCGCCCGTTGTCGCTCGCGCGATGAACACGCGCCGCCCCTGTTTGACCATGCGGCGGTACCCGTGGAGCTGCTCGGGAGTGAGGAAATCTCCGAAGTCCACGGAGAGCCGGACAAGGTCATCCAGGGACGCCGGCGCAATCTCGATTTTCGCTTCCTCCGGCTGAGGCCGGGTCTTCAGCGCCCAGAATCGAACATGGTCTACCGACCAGATCCGGCGACACAGTCCGGCCGTCACGCCGGATACTCTCCTCCACCCGGCTCTGGCCGCTGCCCCCGGGGGAAGGGCAGCGGCCCTGGCGCGGCGCAGCAGGGCCTTGAGTTTCGACTTCAGCTGCGGCCGCTTCCTCAGCGCATGTTGTCCATACCGCGTCAGCGTACGGGCATAGGCGTTGACCCGATGCGGATGACGCTCCATATAGAGGATGTAGTTTTCACGCGTGTGGTTGGCGAAGCGGTATTTGAAGGGCTCATCGCCAAGGGTGAAATCGAGTTCATTGAGGTTGGCGCTTCGCACGTATTGCAGAAGCCCGCGCAACAGCACGTCGCCCGGACAGTAATCCCAGTAGTTCACGTCAAACGAGGGTTTGTACCACGTCAGCGTGCCGCGGCTCTGAAATCCGAAATGATAGGCAATGGGCTGCGAATTGACTTCGAGCGCGCCAAACCGCAGGTCTTCGCGCGGATCGAACTCTTCCACCAGCGCCCGGTAAAAGTCCCGGCATTCCGCGTCCCGGAACTGACTGGATTCCTGCGCCATGGCCCAGCGCGTGACATGCTGGTCGAAGAAACGGTCGAGCTGCCGGCGGGCTTCCTCGCGCGTGTCGAAGTGACGGAAGACCACCGGTCCGAGACGCTGCAGTTTTTTCTCATATCGCTCAAGCTGCTTCTTCCGGATGAGCGTGTCGAGTCCGGCCGCGGTGTCGGAGCTGACGAGAACGGTCGGCGAGTCGCAGCGAAAGACCAGATGCAGGCGGCGTCGCATGGCCGCAGGGAGCGACTCGAGGCTGCGGTAAATCTTCGAGCGGGACGGAATCTTGTCGAACGTGATGGTGTTCCAGTCCACGGGCGCGGCCAGCAGGAAGCTTAACGCGGCTTCGAGAAGGCGGGCCGGTTCGGGCGCGTCGGTAATCAGGTCGTTGTAATCGCCTTCCCGGGCGCCCAGGAGCTCAATCGCCCGGCCTCGGCGGACGAGGGGCAGGACTCCCAGAGGTCGCGGCCCCTCGCGAATGAGCACGCTGCACAGGGAATAGGCGTTCCGGTAGGCGCTCCAGTACGCTTTGATCCATTCCCAGCGTTGAAAGATGGTCGCGGACTCATCGTTCCGGACCCAGCGGTTCCAATCCGCAGACAGTTCCTCGAGGCGCGAGAAATCCGTAACGAGTTCACACTGCATTGCGCTTTCTTCCCGTCTGTGGTGGTTGAAGTGTTTCTAGGCCCGGCCGGCGGCCCGGCCCGTTTCGGGGCCTGGTTGCGAGGGGCCTGTGATGGCGCGGCGTCCCGTCAGCACGGTTTTTATCGGGTCGAGGAACGGCCGCCAGATGCCGATCATGTTGCAGACCGCTTCCGCAAAGGTCACTTCATCGGGAACGCAGAACCGCGGCACCAGCATCGGGTCCGTGTTCCTGTCGATAAACCTGGGTTCCGTTGTCGCCGCCATCCGAAAGCCGAAGTCGCGCAATGGATCCCGTTCGCGTCCGTCGTACCGGCCCTCCGGGTACGAAAAGCATGTCACCGGAGTGTCCAGCCAGTGTTCCAGGTCCCTCTTGCTGGCGCCGATCTCGAATCGAAGCTCGGCATCCGCGCAGTTCGGCATCAACCGGTGCGTGACGCTGTGCGCCTGAATCTGTACTCCCGGGTACCGGGCGGCGATCTTCAGTTCATCGAGCGTCAACGCCATGCGTGACGGCGCGGATGAGGATTGGCCATTCCCGGCGCGGTCCTCCGGCCCGGTCATCCAGGGAAAGCGACCATCGCCGGCGATGATTCCGGACGGGATGAAGAGCGTGACCGGGATGCGGAAATGTTGAACGAGGGGGAGGACGTCGCTCAGCCACTCGCGATAGCCGTCATCCAGCGAAATCCAGGCTGCGCCCTTCGGGATCGGCCGTTTCTTTTCCAGAATGTCGATCAGTTCATCCAGGGTCAGCAGTGTGTATCCGTTGGCGAGAAGCCATTCGATACATTGCGCGAACAGCTTCTTGTTCGGCTTGTGAAAATAGATCGGCGTGACAACTTCGCCGCTCAGCGCGCGCCGGGCAGCCCTCCGGGCCCGGCTCGTCTTCATCAGACACTGCGCCATGGCGCCACAAAGAATGTGTCGAAGACGCATCGTGTTTGACCTCGTGGTGTGTTGTTCCTTCAGCCATATCCAGCGATTGTCAGAAAGCGCTCGTTCGCTTCGATCAGCCGGTCCGTTTCGCAACGCGGGACGCGCTACACAGAATCAGGCACGGGAATTCCGCACACATCTTCAACCCGTTCCTGAAAGAACGCCGCCAGGGCGTCGGCGTGGACGCGGTAGTCCAGATGATCGGCGCAGACGGTCCGGCCGGCGTCGCCAATCCGGTCGGCGCGGGCGCGGTCCTTGAGCACCAGAGCCATCTGATCGGCAAAGCTTTGTTCATCGCCGGCTTCTGCCAGATATGCGTTGACACCGTCGGTGAGATAGCGAGTCAGATCTCCGATGGCGGAACTGACGATGGGGCGGCCTGAGGCGAGGTATTCACCGAGCTTGTTGGGAAAGCGCGTCCGGGATCGGTCATTGTTGTCAAGGGGCAACAGCAGCGCGGTCGCGGTGCGCAGCAGCGTTCTGAAACGCGCGTCGTCCACGTATCCGGCCAGAGTGACCATTTCCGGCGGCACTCCGTTCGCACGCATGCATGTGGCGATTTTAGAGCGCGATTGATCCGAGCAGGCGCCCAGAACGACCAGTCTCAGTTGATAGCCGGCGCGGGCGAGGCGCCCGACCACCCGAACAAGGAAGAGGACGCTGTCGTAGCCTTCCGCCGTGCCACACCAGACAAATTGTGGCAGGTCCGGCTGGGGGTCCTTTTCGCCGGCGGCATCTACGGACAGAAACGGATCCATGTCGACGATGGCCGGCAGCAGGTAGGAGCGCATTCGGGGATTGGCGATGTCCGCAAATTCCTGGATGCGTGTTTCGATCAGGCTTGAGATGGCGATGGCTCCGGCCGCGTTCCGGAAGAATGCCGGGGAATTGTAGAGCCGCTTGTCCAGACTCGAGCAGTTGGGGTGCCCGGGCCACCATTCACACAGTTCCTGAATCACCGGCCACCCCAGCAGCCAGCAGAGCCAGCCGACATACAGATTCGTTGGTCCGTTCTGAATGTAGAGCCAGACCGCCGCCCTGTGTCCGGCGCGGCGCAGCCGAGCCAGCCGCATGGTGAGGTTGATGACAGCGCGCAGGTAGGTGATCCGCCGGGCGAGACCATTTTTCGGCCGCCGCACGCCGGTCGTGTATTCGAAGGCGATTCCTTTGTACACCCCGGAAGCTTCGGTGTTGACCTCGAGCGGGCTTGGGCCGCAGTGAAGAACGCGAAACGGAGTTCCGGCCAGGAGAAGCGCGCGGCCGACCATGACGATCCGCACGCTGCTCCCGGAGCCATAGGGAAAACCGAAACCTC
>DASUFH010000003.1:0-6441 GCA_036274645.1 Terriglobia bacterium | reverse complement strand
ACGTGCTGTTTACCAGCGCCGCCGAAACGCTTGGCGCGCTCCGGTCGGCCGGCGCGCTGACGGCAGGCATGCCGGCGGAGGTTCTGTTGCTGGTCCCCCTCATCGTGCCTTTTCCGCTTTCCCTGGAAGAACCTCCGACTCCGATGAGCTTTGTCTGCCGGCGGATCGGCGAGTTGCTCCGCGGCCTCCCGGACGGGGTGTCCGTCGAAGCGTGCGTCTTGCCATGCCGGAATCCGGCCGAAACCATTCTTAACGTCCTGAAGCCCCGCTCGCTCGTCCTGATCGGAGCGCGCCGGCATGACCTTTTTGCCCGGCCGTGGCGCCTGGCCCGAAAGCTTCGCCGGGCCGGACACGAGGTCCTGATCGCCGGACCAGCCTGAGGAGAAATCTATTGTCCATACGCGTTCAATCCAACCGGTCCGTTTCATCCACAGGAACCAAGGTCGTGGTCGCCAGCACGGTGATGCTCTCCTTCATTTCGTTCTGGCGCGCCGCCGCCATCGTCCTCAACGATCTGGGATCGTCGGTGTTCTATGTCGGCGGCATCGCCGAACAGGCCATTGGCCGGAGCGCCCCGTGGTTCATTCTCGGCGTCATGCTGTTCAGTTTCGCGGTCCGCTCGATCTACATGGAAAGCAGCAGCATGTTCGTGCGGGGCGGGGTTTACGTCGTGGTCCGGGACGCCATGGGCCCGTTTGTCGCGCGCCTGAGCGTGTCGGCTCTCCTGTTCGACTACATCCTGACCGGTCCGATCAGCGGCGTGAGCGCCGGACAATACCTCGGCCGGCTGCTCAACGAGATCAGCGAACTCCTGCGCCTCGATCTGCGCGTCTCCCCGAACCTGTTCGCCATCGTCTTTGCCGTTCTCGTTACGGTCTACTTCTGGCGGCACAACATCAAGGGTCTGACCGAATCGAGCGGCAAGGCGCTGCGCATCATGCAGATTACGACGGTCATGGTCGCGATGTTCCTGGTCTGGTGCGTCCTGACGCTCCTTGTGCGGGGACCGGCGCAGATTCCTCCGGCGCCCCTGCCCCGCAACCTCGAATTCAGCGCCGGCGGACTCGGGTGGTTCCGCGGCACCGTGTGGCCGACCATCCCGATGGCCGCCATCATCATCGCCTTCGGCCATTCCCTGCTCTCGATGAGCGGATTCGAAACGCTGGCGCAGGTCTATCGCGAGATCGCCTCGCCCAAGCTGAAGAACCTGCGGATCACCGGAAACATCGTCTGCGTGTACGCGTTCGTCTGCACCGGAGTGATTACGCTGCTGGCGGCCATGATCATTCCCGACGGCATCCGGAGCGCTTATGCGGAAAACCTCCTGGGAGGGCTCGCGATGCATCTCGCGGGCCCCGAAATCCTGCGCCTCGGCTTCCACATGTTCGTCGTGGTGGTGGGTGTTCTGATCCTGTCGGGGGCTGTCAACACCTCGATCATCGGAGCGAACGGCGTCATGAATCGCGTGGCGGAGGACGGCGTTCTGCATCCCGGGTTTCAAAAGCCGCATCGCCGCTACGGCACGACGTTCCGGATCATCAATCTCATCACGGCGCTGCAGATCCTGACGATCGCGCTGAGCCGCGGCGAGACCTATCTGCTCGGTGAAGCGTACGCGTTCGGGATCGTCTGGAGCTTTTTCCTGAAGGCGCTGAGCGTGCTGGCGCTGCGTTTCCAGCGTCATGACCAGGAATACAAGACGCCCCTGAATTTCCGCGTCGGCCGGTATGAGATTCCTTTCGGCCTGGCGCTCACGACGGGCGTCCTGTTCTTCGTCGCGATCGCCAATCTGTTTTCCAAACAGATTGCGACCATTTCCGGCATTTCGTTCATGCTGTTTCTCTTTGTCATCTTCACGGTCTCGGAACGCCTGACGCGCCGTCATCTGCATGAAAAGGGGCTGGAACAGTTCAATCTCGACACGCGAAGCGAAATCTCCAATGAATCGACCGGCGCAAGGCCCGGATGCGTGCTCGTCGCGGTGCGGGACTACAACCGGATGTCGCATCTGGAAACGACCCTGCGCAAGACGAACACCGCCAAGGAAGATCTTGTCGTTGTCACCACACGCAACATCACCACCGGCGCCGGGGAATACGACCTGGGCGACAACCAGCTGTTCTCCCGCTACGAGCAGGAGCTGTTCACCCGCGTAGTTGCGCTGGCGGAGAAGGAAGGCAAGACCGTGGAACTGCTCGCCGTCCCTGCCGTGAATCCGTTTGACGCCCTCGTGCAGGTCGCCGCGCGGCTCAAGGCGTCGCGTCTCGTCACGGGCGTTTCGGCGAAGATGGACTCCGAAGAGCTGGCCCGGCGCATCGGCGGTTCATGGGAGGGCCTGCCGGAGCCGCGCCATTCCTTTTCTCTGGAGATCATCGCTCCGGACCGGCCGGCGATATTCGTGAACCTCGGACCGCATCCTCCACGTCTCTGGCCGGAAGACATCGACACGGCGCATCACATCTGGCTCGAGTTAAGTTCGAACTTCGGATCAAGGATTCACCATCGCGACGTGATCGGAGTGGCGCTGCGGCGGATGACCCGGGACCTGGGTTCGGACGGGCGCGAGGAAGTGCTGCGTGACGTCATGGACGAACTGCGTCATCGGGAGACGGACTCCCGAGACACGGCTTGAATTTGCGCAACAGAACATCCGGGTCCCCGCCTGGCTGCAGGGGCGGTCTAGAACCGCCCGGCCGTTTCCGGGCGCCTTTCTCCGAAACGTCGGGCGGTGATAGACGGCCCCTGCAAACAGGCGGGGACCTGTAAAGCTTGTCTCACCAGTGTCATCGACCGCCCTTAGGGCAGCAAACGGGAAACGGCATATACTGGAAAACACGTGTACGGCAAGGCAAGAAGGGCCCTTCATACACTTTTCGCTTTAGCGCTGGCGGGCGCAATCACGCTGATCTTCCGGGCCTGGATTCCGGTCAATTCCACGACGGTCGGATTTGCGTATCTCATCACCGTACTGCTGATCGCAGCCCGATGGGGGCTGGTCGAGGCGGTGTCGGCGTCGTTTGCGTCCGCCCTCTGCTTCAACTATTTCTTTCTCCCTCCCGTGGGCACGCTGCACATCGACGATCCCGGCAACTGGGTGGCGCTGACCGCGTTTCTGGTCACGTCGCTGATCGCCAGCCAGTTGTCGGAACTGGCGCGGCGCAACCACGATCTGGCGGCGCGAGCGGAAGCGGCCCGGCAGAGCGAACGGTTCCGGTCGGCGCTGCTCGACGCGGTAGCGCACGAGTTCAAGACGCCGCTGACTTCGATCAAGGCCGCCACCTCCGCCATTCTGACCGCCGACGCGCTCACGGCCGGCGAACGACGGGAGTTGCTGCTGGTGGTCGACGAGGAAGCCGAACGCCTGGCGCGCCTCATGCGGGAAACATTTCACCTGGCCCGGGCCGACGCCGGCAAACTACGCCTCTCGCGGACGCTCTACGATCCCGAACCGCTGGTCCGCGAAACGCTCCGACGCCGCCACGCAGGCGCGGCCGATCGCCGGATCCGGATGGAATTCCTGTCGACGCTGCCGCAGGTCGACGTGGACATCGATCTGTTTTCCGTCGCATTCAAGCAGCTGCTCGACAACGCGGAACGCTATTCGCCGGAAGATACGCCCATTCGTATCCTCGTGGAGGCGTCCGCGGACTTCGTGTGGTTTCGGGTTCACAATCAGGGTCCGGAGTTGAAGGAGGACGAGCGCCGCATGGTCTTCGAACGTTTTTACCGTTCACCCGCAACCCGCGACACCATACCCGGTGACGGGGTGGGCCTGGCGATCGCGCAGAACATCATCCAGGCTCACGGCGGCCTGATTGAGGTCGAGAGCGGCCCCGCCATGGGCGTGGAGTTCTCCATCCGCCTGTCGGCGACAACAGGACACACCTTATGAGTCCCGGACGAATCCTCATCGTGGACGACGACCCGCAGATCCGGAGAGTCATGAAGATGACCCTCTCCGCCCAGGGCTACGAAATCGCGGATGCCCGCAGCGGCGAGGACGCGCTGGAACGGCTCCAGCGCGAGAAGGCCGATCTCGTCCTTCTGGATATGAACATGCCGGGCATGGACGGCATTGCCGCATGCCGCGAAATCCGCTCGCTGTCGGACGCCGCAATCATCATGCTGACTGTTCGCGACGCGGAAAAAGACAAAGTCATGGCGCTCGACGCCGGCGCGGACGACTACGTGACCAAACCGTTTTCAATGCCCGAACTTCTCGCCCGCGTGCGCGCCGCCATGCGGCGCGTTCCCGACGGACCGGAATCCGGCCCGACTTTGATCGAAGCCGGAACTCTGCAAATCGACCCCGGCGCCCGGCGCGTCACCGTTCGCGGCGCCCAGGTCCGGCTCACACCGAAGGAATTCGACCTGCTCCGGTATCTGGCCGCCCATCCCAACCTGCCGATTCCCCACACCAAACTCCTCCAGGCCGTGTGGGGGCCGGATTACGGCGGAGAAGTCGAGTACCTGCGGGTATTCGTGAATCAGCTCCGCAAGAAGATCGAGCAGGATCCCTCCAATCCGAAACTGATTACCACTGAACCCTGGGTGGGCTATCGCTTCAACCGCCCGCCACTACCGTGAAGTTTTTGGTCGCCGCCTCCACGACGGGGCCATCAACACATAACCCAGCGCGAAATGATAATCCACGTATGTTGCGCCGACCTTTCCAGCATAATTCTTCGACCATTCGTTGATCCTCAGGATGTTCGCGGG
The DNA here is from genome assembly GCA_036274645.1 of Terriglobia bacterium. GTDB lineage: Bacteria > Acidobacteriota > Terriglobia > 20CM-2-55-15 > 20CM-2-55-15 > DASUFH01. Next base: position 1,722 of record DASUFH010000003.1, on the reverse strand, counting down.
AGGACGTTGCGGGACGCGGCCATAGTCGGCTAAACAAAGAAAAAACGCCGCCGGATACCCGGCGGCGTTCCTGGGGGGGCAGGAATTGAATCGATCCGTTAGTTATTGATCATACGGATCCCGAACTGAACCTGGCGGCCGCAGAAGGCGTTGATACCCACGCAACCGCTGGCGAACGCGGAACGTTGTGAGTTCGACGTGTTGAACTTGTCGATGATCACGTCCGACGAGTCCGTCGACGGTCCGAGGCTGAGGTACAGGTCGGCCGGCGTCGGATGGTTCAGCACGTTGGTCGCGTCGATACGGATCTGGATGCCGCGCCGTTCGGTGAACATGAACGTCTTGGCGAGATTGGCGTCCAGGTAGAACCGGCCAGGCTGCTTCATCGTGCCGCCGCCCAGGCTGCCCTGGTGGCCCGGCAACGGATTCTGCAGCATGATCAGTACCGGAGTCGGATCCGTATCGCTGAGCGCGAACGCGCCCGGCGTGCCGGTCGGAACTTTCAGGACCAGCGCTTTCAGGTTGCACTGGGCGGCCAGAGCCATGCCTCCCGTCCGGTCGGCGTTGAGCGCAACCGTGCCGCTGGTGCACTGCGGGTCGGGGATGACCGCAAACGGGCTCGGATTGCCGAAGTACGTCAGGCTGCCGTCGTCGCCATTCCGCTCAAAGCTGCCCTTGGGATTGGTCCACAACGGAGAGACCACATCCGGGAACACGAGACCGGAAGCGCAGTTCGCGCCACCCTGGAACAGCGTGCCGGAGTAGGCGTCGCAGCCATTGGCGGTCGCGGCCGACGAACCGAACATGGTCTCCGCGCCAAAGATGCTCAAGGGCTGTCCGGACTGAAGGTTGTAGATCACACCCATCTGCCAGCCGCCCAGAATCTTCGTCACCCAGCCGGGCGCCGTGCTCAGCAACGGCTGCCCCGGACCGAACGGCAACGGGAATACACCGTTGAGGCGGACGGCGTGTTTCAAGCTGTCGCTCGATTCGCCGTAATCCTGCTTCCGCGTTTCCTCATTCTTCGGATCGCTGAAGCCGGTGACTGAACCGAACGACTGACCGCCCAGCGCGTTCGCGTTAAACGTATTCGTCCGGTAGAAGTCCCGCGGCAGGGCCAGCGTTTTCGACGTGAGGTATGTCGCCTGGAGGCTCACCCCGGAAGGCAGCCGCAGCGTGTACTGCGCCTGGAACTGATGGTAATTGGTATAGCCCCAGGTGTCCTTGTATACCACGCCCTGGCCGCCGGTGTTGCTGCCGGCCAGCGCAACAGGCACCGTCGAGAATCCGGAAAATCCAAAAGTCTGATTGTTTCCGGTTGAGAGGGTTGGGTTCGCGATCAGATAATCTTCCGCGAAACACCGCACCGGGTTCAGGTTCCCCTGCGTGGCGCTGCCTCCGATCAGATCGTAACGGAGTGTGGACGTCGCCATGGCAAGCCGGTCACAACCGTTGCGCAGGAGCGTTCCACCGAGCGTGGCCCCGAACGCCGTATTGCGGTTACCGGTTGCCGGCGCGGTCGCCGGCGCCGTCGTGGCTCCGCCGGTTGCCGGAGACGTGGCCGCCAGGATATTGGAGACCGCGTAGAAGTTGCCGTTCGCCAGCAGCTGCGAGATCTGTCCATAGAGATCCGTTCTGGCGTTTCTCAGATGGGCCGATCCGCTCTGGTAGATGGTTCCCGCCGGACAGTTGATGTTCCGAGCCGGGTCAACCAATCCCGGT
>DASUFH010000002.1:0-14495 GCA_036274645.1 Terriglobia bacterium | reverse complement strand
CGGATAGTCGTAGGAGAAGTAGTTGATCAGCTCTTCGATGCGCACGGCGTCGCGCGGAGGGAGCTGACCCTGCGCGAGGAAGCGGCGTACGTTCGAATAAGAAGCCGTATCGACATCGATCGCCAGTGTGGCCAGCGGATCCTGGCTGACGGCGAGGAACGGATTGTCGGCGATGCGCTCGTAGGTCTCCGTCGTCGGCCGGTTCGGCACAGGGGCCGGCAGGATCACGACGCGGTCCGTACGATCAATGGGCATCGGGACGACTGTCGCAACGCCGGCATTCGCCGTTACTCCGGGTCCAGCGCCGCGACCGCCGCGACCGCCGCCACCGGCCTGGCCACCTGGAGCGCCGGCGCCGCCACGGGCGCCGCCACCTCCGCCGCCAAAGCCACCAGCGCCAAGGCCCGCGCCCGCGCCATTCCCAATACCCCCGCCAACACCTGGCCCTGCTGTGGCGCGGTTTTGATTACCGAAGTTATTGTTGTTGCCGCCACCCGGCCCTCCTCGGCCCTGCTGGGCGCCCCCAGACGGCGGGAGAGCAGGCGGACTCGTCGGGTTTGCCCCCAGTGCTGGATTCGCGAATGGACTATTAAGATCCGCTTGGGCACGAGAAGCGGACTCGGCTGACGGCAGGGGCGGAAGGTCCGGCAGCTTTGCCACCTGTTTGGGCTCTTCCTTCGGAGGATTCAGGCTCAGTTCCACCGGAGACGACACGGCGCCATCCTGCAGCTTGAAATCCAGCTGGAGCGTCTGGCGGGCCGTCAGTGTGAGCTTGCTGTAACGGGCCGTCTGGAACCCGGCCAGTTCCGCGGTCACCGTGTACACGCCGGGACTCAGGTTGGCGAACGTGTACGCGCCTTTCGCGTCGGTCGTCGCCGTGACCGGACGCGGCGGCGTGGCGCTCGAATTGAGCAGGCTCATGCGGACGCCGGCAATCGGCTGCCCGGCGCTGTCCTTCACGACGCCCTTGATCGTGACGTTATTTGCGTTTCCCGTCTGACCGGCGACCAGCGCCGCGCCCAGACACAGGATAGCGGCCAGCATTGCCGCCCACCGAAGTCCCGTTCTCATATGGCCTCCTAAAAGCTCACACCTGTCTAAAGGGTCCAACCCCTCAAATACCTGTAGCGCAATTGGCCTAGCGAACAGCTACTCGCGCCAGTTCCGCGCACCGTTCAACCAGCCGGATGAATTCTTCGCGATACCCTTCCCGATCGGAACCGCGGCTTTCGCGGGCAACGGAAATCACCGATGTCCAGCTCGACGCGCCGCGGTACGGAGAATCGCGCAGCAGCATGCCGAACTCGGCGACGGCCGCGGCAAACCGGAAATCGACACTCGCGCTCGCAAACGCCTGGCCGCGGTCGACCAGCGGAAAGTCGATCAGCTTGCTTTCGGCGCCTTCGGGATCCTTGTACCGGATCCGGAGGTTCAGCAGTTCCTTTGCGACTGTCGCGTTGACCGCCGGAACCGCGCGCGACGGCTCCGGCTGATAGCGCAACGGGCCCGCTCCGGGAAAGTTGTTGATCTCAACACCGACCGGCACGACTTCAAACAGGGCCGTCACGGTATGGCCCGCGCCCATGTCGCCGGCGTCTTTGCGATCGTCGTTGAAATCCGGCGATGTCAGCACGCGGTTCTCGTAACCGACCAGCCGGTAGGCGCTGACCTGCGCCGGATTGAACTCCACCTGCAGCTTCACGTCTTTGGCCACGGTGATCAACGTTCCGCCCATCTGGTCGACCAGCACCTTGCGGGCTTCGTTCAACGAATCGATGTAGGCATACTGCCCGTTGCCGTGGTCGGCGAGCTGCTCCATGGTCGAATCCTTGACGTTGCCCGTGCCCACGCCGAGGACGCTCAGGAAGACGCCGGTCCGCGCCTGGTCTTCGATCAGGCGGACGAGATCGTTCTGATTGGTGATCCCCACATTGAAATCGCCGTCGGTCATGAGGACGACGCGATTCACACCGCCGCGAATGAAGTTCGAGGCCGCCAGGCTGTAGGCGGTACGGATACCTTCGCCTCCGTTGGTGGAGCCTTCGGCGCGCAGGCTGTCGATTGCCTGAAGGATGACATCCTTTCGCGTTCCGTTAGTCGGCGGCAGCGCGACGCCCGACTGACCGGAATACGTGACGATCGAAACGCGATCGTTTTCCGTGAGCCGCTGCGCCAGCATGCGCAGCCCGCTCTTGAGCAGCGGAAGCCGCTCGGCCGGCTCCATCGAACCGGACACGTCGATCAGGAACACCAGATTGCTGGGCTTCTCGCCGATCTGCGCGTCTTTGGCTTTGATGCCGACACGAACCAATCGGTGCTCGGGATTCCAGGGCGCGGGGGCTGCTTCGATGTTGGCCGTGATCGGATGATCGCTGCCGGCCCGGGGATAGTCGTAGGTGAAATAGTTCACCAGCTCTTCTATCCGTACCGCGGCGCGAGGCGGCAGTTGCCCGGCGTTGATGAACCGGCGGATGTTGGCGTAAGACGCCGTATCCACATCACTCGAGAACGTGGCCACCTGCTGTCTGCTGACAAAGATGAACGGGTTGTCGCCGATCAGGTCATACGTTTCATTGTTCGGCCCGTCCAGTCGCGACGCCACCGAGTTGTTCGGACCGGGAACAACGGTTCCGATTCCGACCGGCGGAACCGGCGCGGTCGGCATCGGCGCCGACGGCGCGGCGCGTTGAGCGACCGCCACTGGCGGCGGGGCCAGTTGGAGCTGCGAGAATTGCGGCGCCGCTGCTCCCGCCGATGCACCCGGACCGATTCCATGACCATTGCCGTCACCGATGCCGCTCCCGATTCCCTGACCGCTACCAATTCCGCTTCCACCGATACGAGCTTCCCGGCCGGGACCCGGGCCGGCGCTCTCGCCAATACCGGCAACCTTTCCAGCGCCCCCGCCTCCACCGGCGCCTCCACCGGCGCCTCCAGCGGCGCCACCACCTCTGCCTCCGCGAGCCTCAGCCGCAATCGGAGAGGCATTTTGGGCAACCAGACTTGGCGGTGCCGCGATAACAGGCGCGGGAAGCCCCTGCAAACTGTCCACCTGCGCCTGGCCCTGAGCGGCTCGATCACGAACCTGTCCCTCGGGAGAATTCAATGCCTTCTTCGCCTGCGAGATGGCGGCGCCCGGCGCCGCTTCGGAGGGAACCGCGGCCTTCGCGCTCAGTTCAACCTTTGCTTCCTCACGAACCGGGCCGGCGGGCGCCGCTTCGGAGGCCTTTCCGGCCGGCGCCGGTGGCGTAACGCGATCCGCACCGGGAACAGAACGCTCATCGGCGGCTGCCCCGGCGTGAGCCAGGTTTTTCGCCATCTGCGTGGGTTCTTCGACCGGCCCGTTCCGCCACAACGACGGGGCAATCAGAAGCGCAACGCTGGCTGCGGCAGCCAGTCCGACAGCCCAGCGGGCGGCGGGACCGAACCAGCGGCTTACCGCCGGCTCGGCCGCGGCGGCGCGCACCGCTTTCCTCTGCTGAAACGTCAGACTCAGCGTCCCTTCCCGCGCGACGGCGTCCTTCATGGCGAAAGCGGCAATCTGCAGTTCCTCGACAAACGCTCGCAGTTCTTCGGAGGCTTCCAGTTCCCTTTCGACGGCCTGCCGCTCCCCGGCGTTCAACTCGCCGAGCACATAGGCGGTCCATTTGGGATCGTCATAGTTGATATTCATAGAGTCCTCCTGATCGGCTCGGACAGCACCTGCTTGCGGATGTTTTTCAGCGCCGTGTGAATCAGGAACCCGACGTTGGTGACGGTCAAACGGGTGATTTCACTGATCTCCTTGTAACTGAGATCGCACTGGAACTTGAGGTACACGACTTCACGCTGGTTCTTCGGCAGGCCGTCGAGCAACCGGAAGATGTCTCCGGCCGTCTGCGGCGGCGGAACGCTGGCGTTCAAGTTCTCCACATTACCGGCAGGCTTCATTCGAGCCTCCTTCTTGCGTGTATCGAAGGCAATATTCCGGCACACCGTGAAGAGCCACTGGGCAAGATATCCTTCCAGACGAACGGGGTCCTTCTCCCTGCACAGGCGCAGGAACGTCTCCTGAACCACTTCTCTCGCCTGTTCAAGGTCGCCGAGAATCCAGGTGGCGTAGCGGATCAATGAGGCTTCATGAACGTCCAGAGCGTTCACGATCCACTGGGACCGGGAGTTTTCGTTCACGCGTTCATCCGATTCTTCAAAACCCGATTCTTCAAATTCTGCGCTCAATCACGATGTTCACGGCTCCAACCGTGAGCCTTCGCAAGAGTTAACGACCGGGAAGTCCTGTTTATTAGAAAAACTTTACGATCCTGCAGATGTATTTTAACGGCATGGACCCGGTAGACAACTGGCTGGCGGCTCTCGAGGCGCGCCATATGCGCGAACTACGCTTTCAGGACGTGCGGCGCGCCGTCCAGGCGCTGTCTTCGCTCTATGTCGAACGTCGGGATCGCCTCGGCGCGGGATCGGTATTCGACGGCGCCGGCAAACGGGCGGCGTTTGCGCTGTACTTCTCGCCGTTACGGTTCCTCCTGACCCGGGAGATCATCCGGGCTCTGGGGGTGGCCGCTGCGGCCAGCGCGCGGATCCTCGATCTCGGCTGTGGGACCGGCGCGGCGGGGGTCGCCTGGGCGATTGAGGCGGCCGGCGCAGGCTTACGGCCGGGACCGCTCCGTGGCTTCGACATTCATCCCTGGGCGGTTCAGGAAGCGCGCTGGACCTATCGCACGCTTGGACTCGATGGAACAGCCCAGTGCGCCGATATCGAACGCGTCGCCATCCCCGCCGGCGCCGCGGTGATCGCCGCGTTCACCATCAACGAACTCACTGACGCCGCGCGGAACCGGATCCGCTCGGTCCTGCTGGACGCGGCAAAACGCGGCTCTTCCGCGCTTCTGATTGAACCCATCGCCCGGCGGCCAACCCCCTGGTGGGATGAATGGGCCGAACTCTGGATCGCGGCTGGAGGCCGTGAAGACGCCTGGCGCTTCCCGGTCGAATTGCCGGAATGGCTGGCCCGGATGGACAAAGCGTCAGGCCTCAATCATCGCCAGCTAACCGCCCGGACGCTCTGGATCGACGGGGGGCCGAATCCAACAAAATTGTATTGACACAAATCTTTGGTTCGTTTAATAGTTTGCTCGCGTCACAACGAAGTGCGCGCCGTCAGACAACGAGGTCCTCAATCCTGAAGCAGGTTTTTTAAAGCAGGGTTGAAGGGCTTTTTTTATTTGGTATTACGTCGCCGCGCTTGACGCCGAAGTCCTTGGTTTTGTCTTTGAACTCGCAAAGGCAGCCCAAGGGCTTTTTTGTTTATGCAACGACACCGAACCGTCAACCGCGCCGGCAAGCTCCGTTACAGAAACAGGACCGAATCCATTTGGTGGACCGATTAAATTTTTTGAGGAACTTAAGGAGATGTTTTCCATGAAACGGCTTGCATCGATTTTCATACTGCTGCTTGCCTTCTCGTCATCAGGCTGGGCGCAGGACACCGCGCCCACCCCGGACCCGTCGGGTGGCAGCACCGGCGCGATCTCGGACGTACCCGCTAAAGATGCCGGAAAGCCCACCGTCGAAGAGATCGCGGGAGCGGTTGGGCATAACAAAGTCGCGATTAACATGATGTGGACGCTCCTCACGGGCTTTCTCGTGATGTTCATGCAGGCTGGTTTCGCGATGGTGGAAACCGGGCTCACGCGGGCCAAGAACGTGGCGCATACCATGGCCATGAACATGATGATCTACCCGCTGGGCATGTTGGGTTTTTACGTTTGCGGCTTCGCGCTGATGTTTGGGGGAGTGGGCGCGCTTGGCACCCTGGGTGGCTATGCCGGGTTGAACCAGGAGTACTCGATTACGCTGTTCGGCAAGACGTTCGGCCTGTTCGGCGGAACGGGATTTTTCCTGTCGGGCACGTCCTATGACGTCGCGGTGTTCACGCTCTTCCTCTTCCAGATGGTGTTCATGGATACCACGGCAACGATTCCGACGGGCGCTCTGGCCGAGCGGTGGAAGTACTCGTCGTTCTTCCTCTATGGCATTTGCGTCGGGACGATCATGTACCCCATTTATGGCAACTGGGTGTGGGGCGGCGGCTGGCTGGCCACTCTGGGATCGAATTTCGGACTGGGCCACGGCCACGTGGACTTCGCCGGATCGTCCGTGGTGCATCTGACCGGAGGTGTCATCGGGCTGGTCTCGGCCTGGATGCTCGGACCGCGAATCGGTAAATACAACGCCGACGGTTCCGCCAATCCGATTCCCGGCCACAACATTCCCATGGCTGTGATTGGAACGTTCATTCTTGCCTTCGGGTGGTTCGGATTCAATCCGGGCTCGACGCTGGCCGGCTCGGATCTCCGCATTGCAATCGTGGCCACGAATACCATGCTGGCGTCCGCCACCGGCGCTCTGGCGGCCACACTCTGGATGTGGAAGGTCCGCTCAAACAAGCCGGATCCGAGCATGATGTGCAACGGCATGCTGGCGGGTCTGGTCGCCATCACGGCGCCCTGCGCCTTCGTCAACGCGCCGGTCGCATGTCTGATCGGTCTCATTGCGGGCGTTCTCGTCGTCGAAGCGGCCTTCTTCGTCGAGCGGGCGCTCAAGATCGATGATCCGGTGGGCGCGGTCGCGGTTCACGGCGTCAACGGCGCGTGGGGTGTCATTGCGCTCGGCCTGTTCGCGGACGGCACCTACGGCGACGGCCTGAACGGTGTGCCGGGAACGGTCACCGGTCTTTTCTACGGCAATTCCTCACAGCTCGTGGCCGAATTGATCGGCGTGGGCGCCAACGTCCTCTACATCGGCGTCATCACGGTGGTCGTGTTTAAACTGATCGATATCGTGGTCGGAAACCGCGTTCCGGCCAGCGCTGAAGTGGACGGTCTGGACATCCCGGAAATGGGCACAATCGGCTACATTGACGCCAAAGACAAGTACGCTGACGGGCCAGCATTTGAAATGAAGCCCGTCGTGGGTACAAAATAGGGGCCAAGGAGCGCCGGTCAATCAAGGCGCTCACCGCCTCCTGGAAAGAGGGGTGGTCCGACTAACCGTCGGATTACACCCCCCGCCCCTCTTTTCCAGGAGGCCTTTTTTTGGGCGAACGTCGCCGGACAGGCGCAACGGCGCCGAACTGCGAATCTGGAAACAAAGGCGGCTGGGGGGGAAGTAGCGCCGGCTCTTATTCGTCGGTGTGATCCGACTCCACCTTCAGCTTCTTCTTGCAGGCCTCGCAGACCCAGTGGTGTTTTCCATCGATAAAGGCGTGATAGTGGATCCCGGCGCCATCGTCGGCAGCGCACAGATCGCAGGTCATATCTGCGTATCTTCCTTCACCGGCGGCGCCGGCTGCGCGTTCTCGCGTTTGATCGCCTCGTAGATTTCGTTGCGGTAGATCGCGATGTGAGGTGGCGCCTTGATGCCCAGCCTCACGTTGTCGCGGCCGATCCGGAGAACCTGGATTTCGATGTCGTTTCCGATGATCAGCTTTTCGTCTTTCTTGCGGGTTACCACAAGCATGGTTTATGGCCTCATTGACCGCGGTTACATCAACGCCCGCATGATCTTGTCGAGCGCCGCCGGCCCGGGTTGCGTCTGCGACTGAGGCAGCGCGGCGAGGGGTGAATCAACCAGATTGAGCATCGACAGGAAATCCGGCTTTTCTTCATTCACGTAGATCAATCCGGTGAGAAATTCGTTCGAATCGTAGGTCCGGCGCAGCATATCGAGAGCCTGCACGCGGTTCGTCGGATCGTAATCAGCGCCCGTCTTGCGCAGCCGGATGTGCGAACCATCGTGCAGTTCCACCTCGCGGGTCTCGCCCGGCTTGTAGTCCACTTCGATCTGTTCGAAGAAGGGCACATATGAAATCTCGTGCAGCAGCTCTTCGTGCTCCTTGGCGTATTTGTAGCTCTTGGTGGAGCCGTCATGATTGTTGAACGTCACGCAAGGGCTGATCACGTCGAAGAGCGCGGTTCCGCGATGCCCGAGAGCGGCCTTGAGCAGCGCGATCATCTGTTTGGGATCGCCGGCAAATGAGCGGCACACGAAGTTGCATCCCAGTTCGATCGCCATCGCGCAGATGTCGATCGCCGGCAGATCGTTCATCACGCCGCTCTTGGCCTTGGACCCGAAGTCGGCGGTTGCGGAGAACTGGCCCTTGGTCAGGCCGTACACGCCGTTGTTCTCGACGATATACATCATGGGGATGTTGCGCCGCAGCATGTGAACAAACTGCCCCATGCCAATCGAGGCCGTATCCCCGTCGCCGCTGACTCCGATCGAAACCAGATTCCGGTTGGCCAGCATGACGCCCGTTGCCAGGGCCGGCATCCGGCCATGCACGCCATTGAAGCCGTGGGCCTGGCCGAGGAAATAGGCGGGCGTCTTGCTGGAGCACCCGATACCGCTGAGCTTGGCCACGCGGTGCGGCTCCACGCCGTATTCATAGAACGCCTTGATGATCTGGGCCGTAATCGCGTCATGGCCGCAGCCGGCGCAAAGGGTGGAGTCACCGCCCTTGTAGTCGGCCATGCTCAGGCCCAGACGGTTTACCTGTTTGGGCGCAGCCGGTGGTGTCATGGTAGTGGACATCAGTTCCGCTCTCCTTCTTCAGCGGCAATCGTCGCTTCGGTCACAAAACGAGCGTCAATCGGCAAACCCGAATAATGCCGGATGCTCCGGATTTTCGAACACAATTCCGCGGGAAGCTCCAACTTCACGAGCGCCTCCATTTGCCCATCCCGATTCTGTTCGACGATATACACGCGGTCGTGCTTTTCGAAAAACTCCTTCAGGTGCGACGTAAACGGGATGGCTCGAAGACGGAAGTAGCTGGTCGGCATGTGGTATTCCCGCTGCAACTGGTCGCGTGATTCAATCATCGCCCAATGGGTGGTGCCAAACGCCAGGAACCCGACCCGCGCGCCGGCGCCGTATTCGATTTCGGGCTGGGGCGCGGCGGTCCGCGCCGTATCGTATTTTCTCGAGAGCCGGTCCACATTGCGTTTGTAGTCGTCCGGGCGCTCGCTGTAAATCGCCTTCTCGTTGTGCCCGCTTCCCCGTGTGAAGTATGCGGCGGCGGGATGTTCCGTCCCCGGAAGGGTTCGATACGGAATGCCGTCTCCATCAACGTCACGGTAGCGCTCAAAACGGCCGAGCCGCTGCAGATCTTCCGCCGTCAGCACCTTGCCCCGATCGAACGTCCGGTTGGGATACGTAAAGGCATCCGACATCCAGTTGTTCATCCCCAGATCCAGATCGGTCATGACAAAGACGGGCGTCTGAAAACGTTCGGCCAGATCGAACGCGTCGCAAGCCATCTCGAAGCATTCCGCCGGGCTCGACGGAATCAGCATGATGTGTTTGGTATCGCCGTGGGAGCAGTAGACCATCGCCAGGATGTCGGACTGCTGGGTCCGGGTCGGCAGCCCGGTGCTGGGGCCAACCCGCGTCACGTCGAAGATGACCACCGGGATTTCCGCGTAGTACGCCAGCCCCACCAGTTCCTGCATCAGGGAGATTCCCGGCCCCGCCGTCGACGTCATGGAGCGGGCGCCGGCCCACCCCGCGCCGATCGCCATGCCGCACGCGGCCAGTTCGTCCTCGGCCTGAACGATGGCGAAGGTGGCCTTGCCGTCCGGACCGATCCGATGTTCGTGCATGTAGTTGGCGAGACTTTCGCAAAGGCTCGAGGACGGCGTGATGGGATACCACGTCGCCACCGTCACCCCCGCGAACATGCATCCGAGCGCGGCCGCCGAGTTCCCGTCGATGATGATCTTCCCGGCCGTCGCGTTCATCCGCGCTACTCGGTAAGGAACCTTGCTCCGGTCGAGATTCTCCCGCGCAAACTTCCTCCCGATCTCCAGCGCCTGCTTGTTGAGGGCGACCGCCTTCGCCTTACCCTTGAACTGCTTGGTCAGCGCCACTTCCATCTCGGCGGGATCGATATCGATCAACTCGCCCACCACGCCGACATAAATCATGTTGGCGAGCAGCTTTCGCAGCCGGGAATCCGTGGTGATTTCTGTTGCCAGCTTGGCAAACGGAACCGGGAAGAAGACAAGGTCCTTGCGGATCTGGTTCAGGCGGAGCGTTTCTTCGTAGACAACCACGCGTCCCGGCTCGAGACCCAAGATGTCGTCCCGGGCCGTTTCGGCGTTCATCGCAACCAGAAAGTCGATTTCCTTGCGGCGGGCAATCCATCCGTGCTTGTTCGCGCGAATGGTAAACCAGGTCGGCAAACCGGCGATATTCGACGGGAACAGGTTCTTCCCGCTGACGGGAATCCCCATCTGAAATATCGACCGCATGATGACGTTGTTTGACGACTGGCTGCCGGAGCCGTTGACTGTAGCGACCTGGATGCTGAAATCGTTGACGACTATCCCCTCGCTTGCGCGCTGGTCCTCTTCGACCATCAAACCCTGCGGGGCCGAATCTGACACTATCGGATCTCCTTTCGTCCCACCTCTCGCGAATTAGGGTCGCGAGTTCTCCACTTTCCCAAACGGCGAGTATACCAAAAAGGCATCCTGTCAATACGCCCGGCAGGATTCGAACCTGCGACCCCCTGCTTAGAAGGCAGGTGCTCTATCCAACTGAGCTACGGGCGCATACCCCCTCGACATTAACGTATGGCTACCCGACACGCAATGTTTTGGAGGGACAGGGCCTGGCCGCCGGGCCGGCCGGACCGCTTTTTCGGCAGCGCCCGCCTGGGGGCGCCGCCGGAGCTTCTGCCGCAACTCCGGCGCCCGGATCCCCTTCGGATTGCACTAAACTAGACCTCAACAAAATCGGTTCGACACTGGACTGAAGGAGCGACGAATGAAAAGACTGCCGCTGACAGTGATTTGCCTGACGCTGGCGCTATCCGCCGCGCCGGCCTTCGCGGACACGCTGATTCTGAAGAGTGGAGACCGGATCTCCGGATACTTCGAAGGGGGAACGGCCCGAGTGCTAAAATTCCGCGCATCTGACGGAATTATCCGGGACTACGACATCGTTACGGTGGAACGCCTGCAGTTTGGCGACGATGTCAAACCCGCGGTGGCCGCCGCTCCCGCGCCAATCAATCCGGCGCCAATTGCGGCGCCAATTGCGGCGCCAACCCCGGCGCCGACGGTCCGGCCGGCCGCGACGCCTGCTCCGACTGCTCCGCCGGCGCCCGTGGCCCCGCCCCAATTGCTCGCCAACCAGCCTGCGGGAACGGGCCAGGCGGCGCGCGCGGCGTCAACGCCGAAATTCACCCTGCCGACGGGATCAACCATCACCATACGCATGGTTGACAGCGTCAGCAGTGAAAAGCAGAAGATGGGCGACGAGTTTCTGGCCGTACTGGACGACGCGATCGTTCAGGACGGCGTCGAACTGGTTCCGCGCGGTGTCGACGTGCGCGGAAGAATCGCCGCCGTGAACGAAGCCGGACGCGTTGCCGGCGCCGCGCAACTGAGTCTCGAACTCACCCAGATTCTCATCAATGGAGTGAACTACGCGCTCAACACCTCCGAATACAGCGAGGTCGCTGAATCCCGCGGTCCGCAGACCGGCCGGCGCGCCGTTGGCGGCGCGGGGCTCGGGGCCATTATCGGCGCCATCGCCGGGGGCGGTCGTGGCGCGGCTGTCGGCGCGGGAATCGGAGCGGGGGCCGGAGTCGCGTCCACCGTACTCACCAAGGGAGAAAAGCTGAACGTCCCGCCCGAAACCCGGCTTCAATTCACTCTGCGCTCGCCTCTCGTTGTGGGTGAAAAATAGCAGGCGGCGAACTTGCAGGGGCGGTCTATGACCGCCCCACGATTTTTCCGCGCGGCAGTTTTTGGGGATTTTCCGGGGCTGGTTCCGACTCGTCGAGGGCGGGCCTGGCCCGCCCTCGATCACTTACGTGGCGCCACTCTGTAGGGATTTTCGGGTTCCGAAACATCTCGGGCGGTCATGGACATCATGGACCGCCCCTGCAGCAGTCCTAGAATCCCTGGACCTTGCCGGCCTTCTTGTAGCACTGGAAAACAATGTGCCATCCGGCGGCCACGATGACCAGCATGAACAGCCACTTGTTCGGAATACCCAGATTTCCGCCCGAAAAGAATACGGTGTGCTGGCCGATCATTGCCCAGAACAGCGGCACCGACATGTACGTGTTATGCCGCGATCGCAATCCGGCCATTTTGGCAAGCGCCGCGTCAGGGGCAACACCGTTTTTCACCGCGGTAATGATCTTCTGCTGCGCGGGCCAGATCCGGAACCAGACATTGAACGCCATGATCGTGCCGAACAGCGCGCCGGTGTGGATCAGGATTCCTCGATAGCTGAAGTCGCCAACGTAGGCAAACAGGATGACGACAATGGACAGCAGAATGAAGGACACAATCACGGCGGCCCTCAGATTGTTCGCCAGACCGCTGCTCCACAACACGTCATAAAGGAAAACCGCAAGAAATGTGACGGCGATCATCACGAGAGCGCCCGCCGTCCATCCGTCGGTTGGAGTTTCCAGAGCGACCTTGCCGTGATAGTAGACCAGCATCAGGAGCAGGACTCCCGTAATCCAGGTCCAGGCGGCGCCCCAGCGGAACCAGAACAATGCTCTTGGCATCAACTCCGGCGTCACGGCTTTTTTCGTAGCGGCGTCCAGTTTGGCCTGAAGCGGGCCATTGACCCAGTTAAAGAAATACAGGTGCCCGATCCAGATCACTCCGGCCAAGATGTGCATCCACCTGAAAATCGCCTCCAACCCTTCCATGTGCCCTCCCTATGTTCTTGTGTAGCATCGACATCTTGAAACGGCGGAGTGTACTACATCGAACGGCGAAGCTGCAAAAAGCCGCAAGCGGCGGGTAAACCATCGATCTGGCCCCTTTTGTCGGTCGAATTCGGAAGCGGTTCCCACAAATCAATCTGAATGGACTGCGCCCACTCCCCCGCCACCGGGCGTCTCGATGGACAGGATGTCGCCGGAATTCAGCGTAGCGGAGAACTTTGACGGCGCCTCCTCAACGGCGCCGCTCGCGCGCCGGATCGTATTGCGGCCGACTGCGCCGGGGGAACCGCCGCGGAGCCCGTAAGGCGGAATCCTGCGGCGGTCCGAGAGGACCGTAACCTGGGCGCGGGTCAGGAACTGGATCTCACGAACAATACCATCCCCCCCGCGCCAGCGACCCGCGCCGCCCGATCCACGGCGCAACCCGTACCGGGTAACGCGCGCGGGGTACGCGAGTTCGAAAGCCTCCACCGGTGTATTCATCGAATTGGTCATGTGGGTGTGCACACCGCTCAGTCCGTCCATTCCCGGGCGCGCGCCCATGCCGCCGGAGATCGTTTCGTAATAGGCCACCGCGCGGCCGCTGCGCGGATCGACGGCGCCGAAGGTCAGGTTGTTCATGGTCCCCTGGCTTGCGGCCGGAATCCGGGACTCCAGCGCCGGCGCGAGGCAGCGGTAAAGCACGTCTACGATGCGTTGGGACGTCTCGACGTTCCCCCCGGAAACGGCGGCCGGTGGACGCGCGTTCACGACCGTCCCCACAGGCGCGACGATTTCAAGTGGACGCATGCCACCCGCGTTGGCAGGGATGGGCGTGGCCACCAGCGTGCGAAACACGTAGAACACGGCGGACGCCGTGATGGCATAGACGGCATTGACGCTCCCCGCCGCCTGGGGATCGGATCCGGAAAAGTCGATTCGCGCCCGTTTCTTCGCCACCTCGATTCTTGCGCGAATTTTGACGGGCTCGGATCCGACGCCGTCATCGTCGAGGACATCCTCCGCCTCATAAACGCCCTCGGGAATGGCGGCAATCGCGTGACGCGTCATCCGTTCGCTGTAGTTCAGAATTTCAGCCGCATAACGGTTCGTTTCTTTCCAGCCGTATTTGGCCACCGCCTCCAGCAGCCGCCGCTCTCCGGTGCGGTTCGCGCCGACCATTGCCGCCAGATCACCCTCCCGTTCTTCGGGAGTCCGGACGTTGAGGAGGATCAGATCCCAGACGTCAGGATTCCTTTCGCCACCGGAGATGATCCGGACCGGCGGAATCCGGAGTCCCTCCTGATAAATCTCTTCCGCCAGCGGCATCGAGCCGGGCGACATGCCCCCCACATCCGAGTGGTGCGCGCGACTGGCGACATAAAACAGGAGGTTTCCCTTTTTGAACACACCGGAGACGAGTGTGATGTCGGGCAGGTGCGTCCCTCCCGCATAGGGGTCATTGAGGATGACCATGTCGCCGGGTCCGATTTCCCGGCTTCGAATCGCGGCTTCCACCGACAGGGGCATCGATCCGAGATGCACCGGCATGTGGTCCCCTTGCGCCAGCATCTCCCCTCGCGCGTTAAAAACCGCGCAGGAGTAGTCACGCCGCTCCTTGATATTGGGCGAGAATCCGGTTCGTTTGAGCGTTGCCCCCATCTCCTCGGCGATCGCGTGGAACAACCCCTTGAATATTTCCAGGCGAACGGGATCGATTTTCATTTGCCGGTCCCCAGAACAAGATTCAGCCAGG
>DASUFH010000001.1:0-12539 GCA_036274645.1 Terriglobia bacterium | reverse complement strand
GAACTCGTTTTTCGGCCGGCCGATCTCTGCGCTGCGGGCGAGCATGTCGCGGAATCGGGTGGGATCCGCCGCCGCGGCGGTCTCGAGGAATTCGAGGACGGGTTCCCTCTGGGCGCGAAGCGAGTCGGCGTCCAGCGAGCGGGCGCGACCGACGCTCCCCCCGGACCACCGGACGATCAGTTCGTCCGTGACGCCGCAGGCGCGGATTTCGTCGCGGTTCAGCGGGGCGAAATGATAGACCTGGCACCGGGAGCGGATGGTGATCAGCAGTTCCTGGGCGTTAACGGTCAGAAGAATCCAGAACGAATCCTCCGGAGGCTCTTCGAGCCCTTTCAGGAGCGCGTTGGCCGGGGCGTCCTTCATCGCGTTGGCGGGATCGACGATGAACACCCGGTTCTTTCCCTCCAGTGGTTTGAAGTCCAGCGCCCGCAGGGATTCCCGAATCTGCGCAATCTTGTTTTCAGACGCGTCTTCCTCGACCGTGATGACCTGCACGTCCGGATGGGTTCCGTTGGCGATCTTGTGACACTGGGCGCACTGATCGCAGAAATCGGCAGGTCCCAGGCTGGAGCAGTTGAGCGCTTTCGCCACCATGATGGCGAAGGCGCGTTTGCCGATGCCGTCGGGCCCGGAGAAGATCAGGCCGTGTGGAAATCGTCCCTCCGTCAGCTTGGTCCGGAGTCGGTCGACAATGCGCCGGTTTCCGATGAATTGATCAAAAGGCATACCTATAAGCCCGCCGCGGCGATCACGTCGTGATGCACGTCCTCAATGGAGCGATCCGCGGCGATGACCTTGATCTTCAGCGGGTCCCGCGCCGCCAGTTCAAGGTATCCGCTGCGCACGCGCGTGTAGAAGCGCGTAGTCTCCGCCTCAAATCGTCCCTCGTCTTCCGCGCTGGCGTTGTTGCGGGCGCGGGCTCGCGCCAGTCCGACTTCGGGCGCGATATCCAGCAGGATCGTCACGTCGGGCCGGCAGTCCCCCACGACGTTTTCAGTGAGCTGGGTGACGAATTCCAGGGGGAGGCCGCGTCCGAATCCCTGGTAGGCCATGGACGCCAGATAGAACCGGTCGGCAATGACGATTTCTCCTGCGGCCAGCGCGGGGCGGATGTTTTCGTCGATGTTCTGACTTCGGGACGCGTAGAAGAGCAGCAGTTCGGCCGTGGGTGTCAGCCGTGTCGTGGCCGACGCCAGCAGAATCCGGCGAACGCTTTCGCCGACCGCGGTGCCTCCGGGTTCACGGGTGAGCCGGTTCGGGATCGAACGCCGGTTCAGATAATCGGCAAACAGGTTGATCTGCGTCGTCTTGCCGCAGCCTTCGATGCCCTCGAACACGATGAATCGTCCGCCCTTCATACCGGCTCCGCGGGCTGAGGGGCGGGCGTGGTCGTCTCCTGCCAGGAGGGGTACAGTCGCAGGACTTCCGAGTTGGCCAGGGCTTCGGATATTGCGGCGTCCACGTCCAGCCGGCTTTCCGCCGCCACAGTGGTCTCCAGTTTTGCGCGTGTTTCGGGATGTTTCGGAACGAACAGGGAACAGCAATCCTGGTCCGGCTGAATCGAAATCTCGAAGGATCCGATTCTCTGCGCGATGGCGATGATTTCGAGCTTGTCGTCGCCCACGAGCGGCCGGAGAATCGGCATCGTCACCGCGCGTGAAATGACGTCGATATTCTCGATGGTTTGAGACGCGACCTGTCCCACGCTGTCGCCGGTCACCAGCACGCGCGCCCGCTCGCGCTGGGCGATTCGCTCCGCCAGGCGCATCATGTAGCGGCGATAGAGAATGACCCGCATTTCCGCCGGGGCGCCCACCATGATGTGTCGCTGGATTTCGGCAAACGGGATCAGGTAAATCTTCGAGCGCAGCTGATACGTGGCCAGAAGACTGGCGATGCGTTTGGCCTTCTCCTGGGATTCCGCGTTCGTGTACGG
Organism: Terriglobia bacterium; assembly: GCA_036274645.1. Lineage (GTDB taxonomy): Bacteria > Acidobacteriota > Terriglobia > 20CM-2-55-15 > 20CM-2-55-15 > DASUFH01. The sequence continues at coordinate 10,603 of DASUFH010000001.1, read as the reverse complement.
AAAGCTGTGGAAGTGCGCGAAGATGGCCGTGCATCCGCGTTTGATCATTTTCCAGGCGGCGACCGGAGAGTCGATTCCTCCCGACAGCAGGACGACCACGCGTCCACCTGTGCCTGCGGGAAGACCGCCGGGCCCGGCGATCCGGTCGGTGTAGATCAACGCCTCACGGCCCAGGACCTCGATTGCGCAGGTCCATTCGGCGTCTTCCAGGTCCACGCGCGCCCCGGAACGTTGCTGCACGTAGGCGCCGACCCGTGTGTTGATGGCCACCGAGTTGTGCGGAAAGCTTTTGTCGGCGCGTCGGGCGTCGATGCGGAACGACGCAAAAGCGCGCTGCCCGGCCAGTTCCCCGGCGGTTCGTTCGAAATCTTCGAGCGACGCGGCGACACGACGCGCCTCGGCGAAGTACGCAATACCGAATACGTTGCGAAGCCGTTCGATCGCGGTCTTCATGTCCGCTGCCGGCTTCAACTCAACCAGTATGCGTCCGGAGAGACGGCGCGTCGTGGCGCCTCCACAATCGGCAAGGACCGAACGAATGCTTTCGCACAGCCGGTTCTCGAAGAAGTCCCGGTTGCCCTTTTTCAGGCCCAGTTCGTTGTAGTGGACGACGATCAGACGATCCATCGAAACTCGCGTCAGGAATTGTCCCCGTCAATCAGATTGCCGAGGCCGCCCAGAATGGAGCCTTCCTCGCGTCCGCGACCCGCCAGCCCGGGAGCGGCGGCAATAATGCGGTTGGCCATCCGGCTGAACGGCAGCGACTGCAGCCAGACGCGTCCGGGGCCCTTCAATGTCGCAAAGAAGAGACCTTCGCCGCCGAATATGGCGGATTTGATCTTGCCGACGTATTGAATGTCGTAGCTCACGCTCGGTTGAAACGCCACGATGCAACCGGTATCGACGCGCAACACCTCTCCGGGCGCCAGCGTCCTCTCCGTCAACGTTCCGCCGGCATGGATGAACGCAAACCCGTCACCCTGCAGCCGCTGCATGATGAATCCTTCTCCGCCAAAAAGGCCGACGCCCAGTTTGCGCTGAAATGCGATGCCGATACTGACGCCCTTGGCGGCGGCAAGAAAGGAATCCTTCTGCGCGATCAGTTCACCGCCGATTTCCTCCAGATGGATGGGGATGATCTTGCCGGGATACGGCGCGCCGAAGGCGACCTTCTTCTTCCCGGCGCCGCGGTTCAGGAAAACGGTCATGAAGAGTGACTCGCCGGTGAGTAAGCGCTTTCCCGCGCCCATGAGCGCGCCGAGAAATCCGCTGTTCTGCTGCGATCCGTCGCCAAAGATCGTTTCCATATCGATCCCGTCTTCCATGTACATCATGCCGCCGGCCTCGGCCACGGCCGCTTCGCCGGGGTCCAGTTCGACCTCGACGAACTGCATGTCGTCGCCATAGACGGCGTAGTCCACCTCGTGCATTGCTGGCATCCGCAAACTCCTTTGAGCCAACAATCATACTCGTTTAGATCGACGAATGGGACGCGCGCGAACTCGAATCAGGCTGCGCCGGTTGTGGAGTCGGTTTTGTCCGGAGACCCTTCGGGTTGTTGGCCCCTCCACCAGCTGATCCATCCCCCTGCGCCCAGCAGGAAAAATGCCATGGTGAACAGGAAGGCTCCCCACGCTGCGCGCGATCGGGGAAACAGCCGGCGCGCCGAGTCGTCCAGGCCGTCGATATGTCCGAAGATCGTTGCGGGGGTATGTCCGAACAGCGCGAGCGCTCCGGCGCCGCCGGCCAGCGCAAGCGCGGCATGTTCCCGGCGGAGGCGCCACTGTCCCCAGAAGACGGCCGTCGCTGTGGCAAGGATCAGGCGTAAGGGACTGACGCCGAACCAGGACCATCCGTCAGCGTTCCAAACCCAGTCCGTCCGCCGGTCGGTCCACGCGAGGGTCACGGCAAAGATGGCCATGGCGCACGCCCATCTTCCCGGCGTGAGCAGGCGGTCACGGAAGGAACCGTCCGTCTGGCTGCCCGCCGCTTCGCGCCGGAGGCACAAGGCCGCGATACCCAGAATGATGGGACTTGCGTACACCCTCGTGAAAGGGACGACATACACCCATTCACTGGCGATCACGTGCGCAACCAGAGAAACCAGCATCACTACCGGCGTGATCCAGCCGAGAGCGCGCGGAAGTCCTCGGGCGTCCTGCACCGTTGCCTGGCGGCTTTCGGGCCAGGCGTGAGCGGCAATGACAAGTCCAGCGCCGCTGAATGCCGCGAGAAAGGTCAGGGCGCGACCATCATCGGCGGAACCGGAAAGGCGGAGAAGCAGGGGGACGAAGTGAATCGCGAGCAAATCGAGACCCAGCAGCCAGCGGCCGGACTTTTCGATCCGGACGCGGTATCCCCGGAGCAGAATCCCCGTGACGAACAGCGCTTGCGCGGCCCCAAACAGGGAGAGAAGACCGGCCGGTAACACGGGCAGCATGGCGGCCTGGGTGTAGAAGAATGAAAAGTCTGCGGTGAGAATCAACGTCACCACCGCCAGGATGGCGGCGTCCCGCGTCGCGCTGAAACGTTTGGACAGCCAGACCCCCAGCAGTACCGCGGCCAGTTCGTAGGTGACGACGCCCCCAATTCGTATCACGACGTCGATGGCGTCCGGGCGTGACATATCCCCGAGCAGCCAGCAACCGACGAGACCGCAACAGGCGCTCAGCATATAAAACGGATTGCGGTCCGCAATCCATCGAAGTGAACGAAACCGCTTCGTCGTTGAATCCTTCATGAAACTCCTTATGCCGGCAGATCGTTTGCGACGGACATGCATGAAACTCCCTGTGTCGGAAGATCACTTGCGACGGACATTCATAAAACTCCTTGTTGACCCCGTTCGGCTTCGGGAGCGATCCTGTGTTGGAAGACCCCCCTGTGTCCGGGCCGGTTCATGGAATGCTCGACCGGTTTACAAAATTTAACCGTCTAAAGTCAGGTTTTTAGCGGCGCCGAGGTTACCGTCGGTTTATCTGTGGTAGGCTCCCCCGTCAATTGTCCGTTTCAACAGCGCGGTGAAACGCAGTGGAAATCACATTCGAGAGTCTCTGGCCGCTGCTGCTTCTTCTTGCGATTCCATTTGTCTGGTGGGTCCGGCGATCGACCCGGATTGATCTCTCCGCGCGGCAGGTGTCGATTTCGACCGGTATTCGCTCGGCCATCGTGTGCCTGATGGTTCTGGCGCTCACTCAGCCGACGCTACGCCGGGCGGAATCGCACGTTTCGGTCGTTTACGCGCTGGACGTTTCGCATAGCGTCGCGCCGTCTGCGGTCGAGGAAGCCATCGAATGGATCCGGCAGACGAACGCGTCCGCCCATCCGAGTCATTCGGCCTACGTCGCGTTTGCCGCGAACGCGCGGACGTTTTCCTCTCTGGAGGATCTCCGGAACGCGCCGGCTTCCATCGACGCGATCGCGCCGGGCGTCATCCGGCAGGGCGGGACGAATCTTGCCGGCGCCCTCGAGCAGGCGGAGCGCAGCCTCGATCCGCATGAACTGAAGCGGATCGTGCTTCTCTCCGACGGCAACGGCAACGGAAACTCGGGCGCTCTGGCGCCGGCGCTCTCGCGCCTGCGCGCGGAAAGAGCGCGGGTGTTCACGCGTCCTATGGAGGTTCGCGCCGCCCACGATGTCTGGGTGGAGGCAGTCAAGGCGCCGCCGACCGTTACCGCAGAAGAACAGTTTCCTCTCGAGGTTCACGTCTACAGCCAGGCGCCGATGGATGCGGTCGTCGAGGTGAGGGATGGCGCGAAGACGCTCGGCAAGCGATCGACGCATCTCAATCCCGGAATGAATCGTATCGCTTTCGAGACTCGCGTGCCGGATCCGCGCGGGCCCGTCGCGCTCGAAGCCGTAGTCGAGCCCGCGGAAGACACCTTTGCCGCCAACAACTCCTTGCGTGAGCCGCTCACGGTGAATCCCCAGCCGCGGGTCCTCTACGTGGAAGGCCATGCGGCCAGCGCGCGCTACCTCCGGGAGGCGCTCGCCCTTGAAGGGTTTCTTGTCGATATCGCCGGGCCCGGGAACCTGCCGCAGAACCCCGCCGTTCTCGATCGCTACGACCTGGTCATTCTGAGCGATGTCGAGGGAAAGCTTTTTTCGCCCGGTCAGATGCAGGCGCTGGCTTCCTATGTTCGCGAACTGGGTGGCGGACTGATCCTGGCGTGCGGTGAAAACATCTACGGTCAGGGCGGTTATACGAAAACACCGGTGGAGGCGGCGTTGCCGGTGACCTTTGATGTGAGCAGGAAGAAGCCTCCCACTGTGGCGATGGTCGTCGTCATGGACAACTCGGGCAGCATGAACGGGGGAAAGATCGAACTGGCCAAACTGGCCGCCAGGGCGCCGCTGGAACTGCTGCGCGACACCGACCGTTTCGGTGTCATGTCGTTCAACACGTTTTTTACGTGGGTATCTCCGCTTGCGCCGGTCACGAATCGGAACGCCATTTCAACCGCCATCAGTTCCGTGGGCGCCGGTGGCGGCACTGACGGTTATCCGGCAATGGATGCCGCCTTTCAGGCGCTCAACGCCGTTCCCGATGAGATCAAGACGATTCTTTTTCTCACGGATGGACGCACCCAGCTGCGGGACTACAAGACCCTGACCACCAAGATGACGCAGGCGGGAATCCACGTCACGACCGTCGCCATTGGCGCGGGCGCTGATCGCGAACTGCTCGCTGATATTTCGATGTGGGGGAAGGGGCGCGCCTATTATGTGGAATCCGCCACCAACGTTCCGCAGATCTTTGTCCGTGAGACGGAACTGGCGATGGACAAGGCGCTGCACGAGGCGCCATTCAACCTGCTTGTGCGCAAGCCGGTGGAGGCGTTCAAGGGGATCAACTTCAAGGCGGCGCCCAACCTGCTGGGTTATGTCGCGACCAAACCCAAGTCCACTTCCGAGATCCTCCTTTCCGAATCCATCGCGGGCGATCCCGTGCTTGCGCGCTGGCAATACGGCCTCGGCAAGACCGCGCTGTTTGCGTCCGATGTCAAGGATCGCTGGGCGGTGAACTGGCTCCAGTGGGATGGTTACCCCAAATTCTGGGCGCAGCTCGCGCGGGAGACCATGCGGCGCAGGAATTCGGAATTCGACCTGCGCGTCCGCCGCGCCGGCGACCATGCCGCGGTTACGGTAAGCGCGATCGGCCGTGACGGCCTTTTCCGTAATACGCTCGATATCAAGGCCCGGATGTTCGGACCCGATCGTCGGGTAACGGCTTTTGACATTCCCCAGACTGGCCCCGGCAACTACGAAACGCGAGTGGACCTCGATCACGCCGGGCCCTATACGTTTGGCGCCGGAGACCCTGGAACGGAACTGTCGCAGGCGGCGCCGGATTCGTATCCGGAGGAATTTCACTTTTATCCGGTGGATTTCGAGACGCTCGAAAGCGTCAGCCACGAAACAGGAGGCCGCTTCGAGCCGTCCCCGACGGACATCATGGACACGGGCGGCGAGACAATCAAAGCGCCGCACGCTCTATGGCCCTGGCTGGCTTCCATGGCCCTGATTGCGTTTCTTGTGGACCTGCTGCTGCGGCGCCTCAGGCTTTTCGACGCGAAGAGCTGAAAGCGCGGCAGCCGTCCATCCGGGAATGTCGGGTTGCGCGGCGGGAACGCCGGGGCGTGAGTGTGGTAATGTTCGATAGCTAAAGAAATAGCATGGCGGGGGAGGGGAATGTCGGAGAAGGAAATCCTGTTTGGCCAGCTGGAAACCATGCGCCGACGGTTGCGTGGAAATGACGCATGGGCCGAACTCGCCGCCACGCTTGCGCTCTGCCTTCCGGCGCCCGTTGTCTTCAAGCTGGTGGATCTGCAATATCCGTTTCGTGGCTCGACGGTGGCCACATTCTTTGCGATATGGGCCCTGGCTACCGCGGCGATCTGTGTGTTCCGGATCCGGAGACGCCGGCGGCTGGAGGAAATGGCGGCTGCGGTGGATCGCCGGGCGGACTTGCATGACGAAATCAAGACCGCGGTGTGGTTCGTCCGGAACGATCAGCGTTCCGCCTGGATAGACGCGCAGGTGGCGCGCGCCGCCGGCACCATCCGTGCATTGAGTCCGTCTGCGCTGTTTCCTCGCGCAGTTCCTCGAAAGGCTTTTGTCGCCCTGGTTCTGTTTGCGCTGCTCGCCGGCCTGAACTTCCTCCCGTTACCTCTTAATCACAACTGGTTGGCGCTCGATGCGGCGCCGGTTTTCGATCTGACTCGCTCGGTGAAGGATCGCGCCGAGGAGGTAAAAAAACTGCTGGAGGAGGCTCGACGAGAGGATGGGAAGAAGCTGGCGGACAGGCTCGACGACATTCTCCGGCGTCTGGCCGAGGGGAAGATCTCTCTCGACGAGGCGCTTCGCGAGATCGCCGAACTCGAAAAGGACCTGAAATCGGCAGGGGTCGATCCGGTCGATCTGAGCCACCGGCTGGCGGAGATTGCGCGGGAGCTGGGAAACGCGCAGTTAACTGAAAGTGTCGACAAATCGGTGGCCGGCCAACGTCTGTCCGAGGCCATCGCGCAGCTGCGCGAGGCTGTGGATTCCCAGCTTCAAGCCCTCAGCGTTGCGGAAGCTGCCAGCGAGCTGAAGGAACTGGCGCGGGAGGAAACCGCAGAACCCGCCACCAAGGAGTCCCCGGCGGAACGGCAGGCGGAGATTCGTCGCGAGGCGGGGTTGACCAGTTTGCCCGAGGCGGTCTCCCGGCCCCTGGCCCAGGCGGACATCGACCGCGCAGTTACCGCGATGGACGCATTCGTTGCCACTCAGCCGCCGAACCGGGAGAACCTCCAGGCCGCCCTCAACGGCCTGAAAGATATTCAAAGAGACAGGAATGCCGGTCGGCTCAGCCCTGATCGGGCGCAACAGCGCGTTGACGACGTCCTGCGTCAGCTGGGAGACTCACGGCTTCCCGTTGATCTGTCCTCCCCGCTGTCTCCGCAGCAAATTCAGCGCGCAGCGGGCGCGTTGGAAGAACGCGCCGCGGATCAGCGCCAGGGTTTTGCTCCGCTTTCGGCGCAGGAATTGGCCAGCCTGGCGCAGGAATTGACTCAGATGATGGGAGGTCTTGCCAATCAGCAGGCCGTCGACGCCGCGGGCCAGGGGCTTGAAAATCTTGCCGGCGCGCTCGCGCAGCAAGGGCAAGGTCAGGGGCAGGGGCAAGGTCAGGGGCAGGGGCAAGGTCAGGGCCAAGGGCAAGGTCAGGGCCAAGGGCAAGGACAGGGGCAAGGCCAAGGACAGGGGCAAGGACAAGGCCAGGGGCAGGGACAAGGCCAGGGGCAAGGGCAAGGCCAGGGGCAGGGGCAGGGGCAAGGCCAGGGCCAGGGCATGGGCCAGGGACAAGGTCAGGGGCAGGGACAAGGTCAGGGCCAGGGACAAGGTCAGGGGCAGGGGCAAGGTCAGGGGCAGGGACAAGGCCAGGGCCAGGGATTCGGACTGGGTCAGGGCCAGGGCGAAGGATTTGGTATTGGTCCTAATGGTGGAGACCCGAATCCGGGGCAGGGAGCGGGTATTGGAGGCCTGGGAGCTGGAGACTCCGGCGGGCCGAATCCCTCCGTTCCGCCGACGTCGATCGCGGCCCAGTTACAAAAAGAGGCGATGGTTGCCCAACATGCGGAGACCCCGAATGGCGATCAGAGGTCAGCGAGTGAGAAAGAGCGGTCGCGGCTGGACTACCGGAATGTGCCGTCCGAACTGAGTCCGGCTCAAAAGGACGTTCTCAATCAGGAAGGCATACCCTGGGAGTCTCAGGAGCACGTGAAGGGGTATTTCGAAGCGATCCGTCCGCAAAAGAAATAATCGTGGAGTCATACGTGGGACAAGATACGAACGGAGTGGAACAGCAGGTTCACGGTTTTCAGACGCAGTTCAAAAGGGTCCGCGACGAAGTGGCGAAGGTCATCGTCGGCTACGACGACGTCATCGACGGCGTGGTGATGAGTCTGCTGGCCAACGGTCACGTGTTGCTCGAGGGCGTCCCGGGACTGGGAAAGACGAAACTGGTGTCGACGCTCGCCAACGTGCTGGACCTGAAGTTTTCCCGAATCCAGTTCACGCCTGATCTGATGCCGGCCGACATCACGGGAACGAATGTTGTCCGGGAAAAGGAATCGGGTGAAAAGTTTCTCGAGTTTCAGCCGGGACCGATATTTGCCAATATCGTGCTGGCCGATGAGATCAATCGAGCGACGCCGAAGACGCAATCCGCCCTGCTCGAAGCGATGGAAGAGAAGCGTGTGACGGTGGGAAAGACGTCCTATCGGCTCGAGGCGCCCTTTTTTGTGCTGGCCACGCAGAACCCGCTGGAGATGGAAGGAACCTACCCGCTGCCGGAGGCGCAGCTGGACCGCTTCTTCATGAAGCTCAAAGTGGAGTATCCCGATACCGGCAGCATGCGGATCATTCTCGATCGAACAACGCAAAGCCGTGAGCCGGAAGTCGGGCGCGTGCTGGATGGCGGCCACATTCAGGAGATGCGGAAGATCGTGCGGTCGGTACCGATCGCGAGACCGGTCCAGGATTATGCGATCCGCATCATGATGGCCACACATCCCAGATCCGAATACGCGCATCCGCTGACCGATCGCTACGTGCGGTGCGGGGCCAGTCCCCGAGGCGCTCAGGCGCTGGTGCTCGGCGCCAGAATGCGCGCGCTGTTGAGCGACCGCCTGCATGTCTCGTCGTCGGATATCCGTTCGGTGGCGCTCGGCGCGCTGCGTCACCGCGTGTTGCTGAATTTCGAAGGGGAGGCGGAACGGGTGAGTACCGACACCATCCTTGCGGAAATCGTGAAGTCGACGCCCGAACCGAACTAGCAGGGAAACCCGGACGGCTCTATGGTCTTTTTCGACGAGACGTTTCTCAAGAAACTCGACTACCTCAGCATTCTCTCCAAACATGCGTTCGCCGGACAGGTTCGGGGAGAACGGAGGGCCAAGAAGCGCGGTTCGGGGCTCGAGTTTGCCGATTACCGGCAGTACGCTGCAGGTGATGATTTCCGCTATCTCGACTGGAAAGCATACATGCGGCTGAATCGGCTGATCCTGCGTCTTTACGAGGAGGAAGAGGATCTGCCGATCTACTTCTTCGTTGACGCCAGTCGGTCGATGGAGTTTGGCGATCCCTCGAAACTCGATTACGCGCGCCGCGTGGCGGCGGCGCTGTGTTACATCGCGCTGGCGAACCTGGATCGGATCAATCTGGTTTCCTTCGCCAGCAAGGCGCTCGGAGAACTGAGCCCGCAGCGGGGCAAGGGGAAGATCTTCAAGGTATTCGATTTCCTGACCGGCATCGTTCCCGGCGGCGAGACGGACGCCGCCGCGTCATTCCGGACCTATTGTACCGATACGCGCCGTCGCGGCCTGGCCGTCGTGATTTCCGATTTCCTGGATCCGCGAGGATTCGCCGGCGGGCTCGATGTCCTGCGGCATTTCCGTCACGATGTCTTTGCGGTTCACGTGTCGAGCCGCGAGGAGTCGGATCCGGACCTGCAGGGCGATCTGATGTTGATCGATTCGGAAAACGGCGCGAGTTGCGAGATCGCCGTGTCGCCGTCGCTGCTGGCCGCCTATCGTGAAGCTTTCCAGCGCCGGCGAGAGGAGCTGGAACGTTATTGCATGCGCTATGAGATGGGGTACGTATATGCGGGCACGGACTTCCCGTTTGAGGAATTGATTCTCAACGTCTTCCGGCAGGGGCGCTTCCTGAAATGACATTTCTGGCCATGACCGCAACCCAGGCCATTGCGCTGGCGCTGCTGACGGCGGGAGCGATCGTCGCCCTGTACTTCCTCAAACTGCGCCGCCGGCGCGTGCTGACGTCGTCGCTCCTGTTGTGGCGGACCGTGCTCGAACAGCGGCAGGCGCGATCGATATTCGAAAGACTGCGCAATCCGCTCTCGCTGATACTGGCGGTGGTTATTGGTCTGCTGCTTGCCCTGGCGCTGGCGCGCCCCGACGTGGAGGCGCTCACCGGCCGCCGCAAGCGCGTGACCATTGTCCTCGATACGTCTCCCACAATGCAGGTCCACGCGGGAGGGGAAACGCGATGGCAACGCGCGGTCCGGGAAGCCGTGGACCTGCTGGACGCGGGCGGGCCCACGACGGAGTTTCGGCTTGTGGATACTTCCGGTCACACGGACACGTCGTATTCATCCGATCGCTCTGAATTGCGGCGCTGGTTGTCCGGGATGCGTCCCCACGCCGCGGAACTGCGGTTTCCTGCCGTCGACGGCGCGCTGTCCGATGGGCCGGACACGGAAACATGGCTGGTGTCGGATGGCGTGGCGCCGTTAACGGTCCCTGACGGTGTCCGTCGTATTTCGGTGCTTGAAGAAGCTCCGAATGTCGGCATTGTCGCTTTTGAAATCCGGCCGGAGCCATCTTCTCCCCTGCATTACACGGCGTACCTGGAGGCTCAGAATTACGGCAAGGCTACGGCGCCCGTGAAGATTTCGATCGTTGGCGCGGAGCGGAGCGAGATCCGGCGCGAGGCGGCGCTTCCGGCGGGCGGGCGGTTTCAGGAAGTGTTCGACCTGTCCACGTTTTCGGGGGGCGCCGTGACCGCCACCGTCCAGTCGGACGGCGACGCGTTTGACATGGAT